>NZ_FODU01000021.1:0-43839 GCF_900110445.1 Acinetobacter sp. yr461 | reverse complement strand
AAATTTCGCTCAAATAAACTTCGAGTAATTTAAACCAATCAATCAATGATAATATTTCGATTAATCAATCAGTAAAAATCCACACAAGTTGTTCTTCATAATCTCTTAATGATCTTCTTACTGGTTCGTCACCAGCAAGCTAGGTCGGCTATATTACTCTTAATCTCTTAAAAGTCAACAGGTAATTTCGATATTTTTAAAACTTATTCTCAAAACCAACTTCTCATCAAATTCACTGCCTAAAGCAACTCACCCAATTCCAAGTAACTGTTTTTCAACAAGTTTCTATCTGCATCACCGCCGATGGATGTGCATTATAGAGGATTAAATTACATTGGCAAGCGAAAATTAAAAACTTATGACTTGAGCGTTCATTTTTAAAACAACAACCATATTAACTAATTGTTTTATATCAACAATTATTTTAATTATTTATTTTTGACTTAAATAAGCCAGTATCATGCTCGATAATTCTTGTTTAAGTTGTTGTTCTGATATAAGAAAATTGTTCTGACTAACATATCTCATCATTGTAAAAAGCGTACTATTGATAATTACAAAGGATTTATGCTTCACCTGTTCGAAGTCCCATTGATGGGGATTTCTACTAAATGTATATAGTCCAACTTCAAAAAAATGTTTTTCTAAAATCTGAGCAGCTTGCGAATGACTATAGTCATGCCAATGCTTCAGCACCTCTATAAAAAAACCATGATCGGCTTTTAATGCAGCAAATCCTAGTTCTATTGCTAAGGGGATAAGGATATCCAAAGGAATATTTCCTTGCTGCATAACTAATTCTTTGAGTTGTTGCCCCAATAGTTCGCTTTTACGGCGCAACAGTTCTTCTATGATTTGATCTTTATTCTCAAAGTATTGGTAAATTGAACCCACACTTACTCCAGATCTCTCTGCAATTTTAGGAGTTGTGGTATGGAGCAATCCATATTGGGCAATACAGTGCTGTGTCGCCTCTAAAATATGGTCAACAATAATTTTTGAACGCTGTTGCTGTGGGGCTTTTCTCATTGGTTTTTTATTCGTTAAATGTGAATTGAATGCGAATAATTATTCATATTAGCCTATTTATTATTCAGTTCAATAAGTAAGTGACAATATGCAAACAAGTAGCCCGACTCGACTTGCCTCTTTTAATGACATGCAAGACATTAATTTCTTTACTCAGTTTTTAAATGTCTGTTGCGAAAAACCAGCACAGCCAAACTATGCAGAATATGTGTGTTTACAACATGCTCTTTATGAAGGGGACGTTGAAATGGATAAAGTAATTGATTGGGTTATGCAAAATCCCAAAGATCACCGCATGATTTTTGAGAAGATATTATTTCAAGGCCGCGATGACTTATCTAAATCCATACCTACTGAGTTAGAAAGTTTCTTTAATTACATTGAACAAAAGCCTGAATGGCTAGATCAACATCAAATTGATGAGGCTATTAAATTTACTCATCGTTTAGGAATAAATAATGGTTTTATTCTTAGAGATTTATCTTTAATGGCGGGATATTTATATCCGGGGTTTAATCAACCTTTAATTTTAACTGGCGCATTGAAGAAACAAGCAGGAACACGTTTAGCAGAGACTACCAAATGGTGGGTTGATATTACTGAACCTCAGGGCCTCACTCGTTTGAATTCAGGCTTTACCTCAACCATTTATGTTCGCTTTATTCATGCACTCGTTCGCCGGCAATTGAAAAAGTCTGATCGTTGGAATAGCGAAGTTTGGGGAATTCCTCTTAATCAGTTTGATTTAGCAATGACCAATTTAGCGTTTAGCAGTGTGGTTTTACTCGGTATTAGAGCTTTAGGAATATGGCCGACAAAACAAGAAGCTAAGAATTTTTTACATTTTTGGCGTTATGTTGGCTGGTTGATGGGTATTGATGAAAAATGGCTTATTCAATCTGAAACTCAAGGCTGGCGCTTACTTTACTGGATGCAGTTTGCTCACCCTCGCTCTGATCACAGCAGTGTTGAATTAGGATTGAGCTTATCTAAAGAACCTTTTGAGAGAAAATATCAGCATTTACGTTCTTTGCAGCAGAAGCTTGCTTATCGACAACATTTAGAACTTACCCAATTTTTTATTGGTAAGAAAAGAATGAAACTACTCGGATTGCCTCAACAATCTGCTTCTTGGTTTGCTTATTATCTAATTTTGCGTAATTCATTACTTTATAGTGGTGCAAAGCTTTCACCAAGAATTAAAAACTTCTTATCTAAATCAGGGCGTAATATACAAAAACTTGGTCTAAGTCTTTATCAGAATCAAGGTAAAGCAAAAACCTTAGCGAGTATGCATCAATAATTTTCCAAGCCTAAAAATAAAAAATGGAAGCCCGTTAACCAGACTTCCATTTTTAAATATTAAAGGCTTATTGAGATGATGAACTGTGCATTTCAGCGTGATTCATTTGCTCGTGTGACTCCACCATCTGCTTATTTTTTTGACTTGGCATGTAGTCAGGCTCATTGTTAATCGCCAAGTAAAAAATAATCATAAATAATAAACTCAAAATAGAAGCCACAATAAGTAACTTCCATCCCCACCAAGACTGTTCAGGCGATAATTTATTTGTCATTTGATTTCTCTCGTTAAATTAATATTTTCAGTTCATTTAATTCGCTACAGCTTATTAAAACTTCATGCTCATACGAACCCAGTAGTTTCTTCCGATATTATTGAACTGCTCTTCACTCGCAAATCCAAAGCCTGCACTACCCGCTTTATTTAAGTGTTCGGTATAAGTCTTGTCTAGTACGTTATCGATGCCGACAGAGACATCAATATCCTTACGAAGGTTGTAACTTCCGTTTAAAGAAAGAGTTGAAAAACCTTTACTTGGTTTTAGGTCATATCCCACGATGTTACCTTGATGTAGACTCACGCGGTTTTGCTCAGCAACAGCTCGCCACAACAGACCTAAATTATATTTGTCAGCCACATAGCGAATATTTAGTCGACCTTCTAAAGGTGAAATTTGAGGTAAAGGTTTGTCATCTGTGGTGTTTTTACCCCATGCATACATAGCACTTAAATCAGCCTGAATATGATCGGTAAATTGATAACCAATGCCAGCTTCTGCACCTGCAATGGTTGCATCGACATTTTTGGCTCCAGCGGTAATATCATGGCTCATATCATGCCCACCCATTCCCGTGCTTGGGTGGTGGTGGTAACTCATTAAAATGTAGTCATCTACTAAGCCTGCATAGGCAGAAGCCCATGTATTTAAAGCACCATGTTGTTGCTGAAAGCCCAGATCCAACTGTAGTGTTTTCTCAGGATTCACACCGTTAAAGGTATTCGTTGAGCCAGCATTACCATGTTTAGGCGAAAAAAGTTCCCAATAATCAGGCATACGTTCTACATAGCCTAAACCGATATAGCTCTTTAAGTCATGCTCAGGATGTTGATTTTCCCAGCGGACAAATGCACTTGGTAAAGTCTTTTCAAGTTTAGTATTAAAGCCTTTTGCTTGAGAATCTGCACGTTCATCTTCAACTGTTACTCGATCTAAACGCGCACCTGTAACCAGTTTGTTGAGATCGTTCCATTGATAACCAAGTTCACCAAAAGCACCATATGATTGAAAACGCATATCTTGACGATATGGGATATTCATAGAAGGCATCGTTGGTGATGACATGCTGCCGCCATGTTTATTGAATTGAGAATCTACTCCTGTGATCAGGCTCCATTGATTCCATTCAGATGTCATGGCTAAGCGCGAGTTTAGTGTACGGCGCGTCACTTGCATTGCCATTGGATTCGGCATCAGCATGGTCATACCACCATGATTCATTTCAACTAATGGTGGAGTACGTAAGCTAAAGTTATCCATAATATGGTCGTTATAGCTGTAGTTCACCTGCCCTTCTATTTTCTTGATGACATTAGTGATGTTTTTCTTTTCAAAACGTAGACCTAAGCTTTCACGCGCAAATTGTGAACCATCCATTGAACGTCCAGCATAGAGAGATTCGCCATCAGATTTTCCACCAGTGAGTTCGATCCAAGTGTCTTCATTTGGCGTGAAACCGAGTGCTACATCAGCATTCCACTTTTTCCATGCTGAGGGCACAGTATTTCCATCACCATCTTGATAACTATTGGACTCTGAACGATTAGCATTTAAACGAATATATTTCTTTTCATCACCAATTGCCGCTTCAACATTATGGTCAATACGCCCATATGAACCTAACAATACACTCGCTTGCCCACGATAAGGTTTCTCTGTAGTGAGCTTTTCAGGCTGACGTTCAAAAAGAACAGTCGCTGCTGAACCCGTATTGGCATATTGAACTGTTTGCGGACCTTTAATGACAGAAATACGGTCATAACTTTCTGGTGAAATATAAGAAGTTGGTGCATCCATACGATTTGGACATGCACCTAAGTTTTCGGTTCCATCCGTCAAAATTTTGATGCGTGAGCCAAACATACCTCGGAATGTCACATCACCATTTGTTCCACCGCTTTGTATTGAGTTAAAACCCATAATACTTTGCAGGTAATCTGCACCATCTGTAGCAGGTACTGGCTGAATCGGTTGCTTTGGATCTGCATGAACAATAAGACCGTTTGCATCATTGCCTTGCTGTGCTGTAACAACGATAGGTGCCAATGAATGAAGTGTTTTGGTATCAATATCATTTTTTTGGGAATCAGCAAAAACTAGACCCGAATGAGAAACAGCAAGCATCGCAACCCATAAAGGTTGTAATAAGAATTTAGAATGTGACATTTTTTATACGCTCTAAAACATAAATAAAGTGATATTGAAGTCAATCAAGACCCCAACAAAAAATTGCTTTTATTTATGCAAATAGAGGTGGTGCACGCCCTTGCGGGAGTAGGAAAAGTCGCTGTAGTGCAAAATAAACATGTTTGAATGCTTGTTGATAAGCGACTAAGCGAACTTGTATGCGAACTAAAACTTCTTTTACGCCAAATTCAGGCGGTAAAACCAGATTGGCATAGACGGTACAATATTGACATTGATGGTTTGCATCATGATGGTCATGTTGACTAGCAGTTTGAGCCTGCTCAATATGATGTTCATGATGTGAATGCATGGTATGTGACATGGCTTCCGTCTGTGCTTTGGGTTTCAGCAAAGCACGGGTAATAGTTTCACAGACCGGAGCAATTTGATATTGCTTCGGTAATAGCGGCTGTAGAAATACCGCGACCTGTAAAAATACTGCTGCACATGCAAGCAGTAAACCACTACGAAAAACCAAAAATCACATCCACACTATATTAATGTTTTAAGAATAGAAATTTTTAACGTTTTACTGCAACTTTTTCACGCTCACGTTGACGAACAACTTTTTCGACTTTTTCTCGCGCACGCTGACGTTTAAGTGGCGACAAATAATCCACAAATAATTTGCCATTTAAGTGATCCATTTCATGTTGGATACAAACAGCGAGAAGTCCATCAGCTTCTACCTCAAATGCTTGACCTTCAAGGTTAATTGCCTCAATTTTCACACGTGACGGGCGCTCAACTTTGTCGTATATTTGTGGCACCGATAGGCAGCCTTCTTCGTACTGCTGCTTATCTTCTGTCAGCGGAGTGATTTTGGGGTTAATAAAAACCAAGGGTTCATCTTTAGCTTCAGATAAATCTATAACGATTAACTGAATATGACGATCTACCTGTGAAGCTGCTAAACCAATACCTGGTGCGGCATACATGGTTTCAAGCATATCTGCTGCAAGTTGACGAATTTCATCAGTAACTTCTTCAACAGGCTTAGCAATGGTACGAAGACGGGGATCAGGAAAACTTAAAATAGGTAATAAGGCCATACTGACGTCCTCACTTATGCCATTGATTGAAAAACCAAATGAAGGAAATACTTCATCGAAAAATTGTGTGTAAGCCGCTCATTATAACGCATCTGCACACATAATTTTTAGGAATTATCATAATGAAAAAGGTTTTTAACGGCATGGGTGAATTTCATGCTTTGGGGATAAAAAAGCATTTACTTGCTTTCGCACTTTTTACAGGGGTTGCAATGGGTACAGTAGCAGAGGTTCATGCTGCTAGTCCGAACCATAATCCACCCTCTCTAAAAAGTAATGCACCACATGTCTACGTTGTAAAACGAGGAGATACGCTGTGGGATATTTCTGGTCATTTCCTAAGTAAACCCTGGCGCTGGCCAGAAATCTGGGCAAGTAATCAGCACGTCAAAAATCCACACTGGATTTACCCGGGTGACCGCTTATTGTTATGCAGTTTAGCTGGTCGACCATTGATAGGTAAAGATGAGGGAGATGGTTGTGTCGGCATTATTCGTCGCTACACAGGCCAAACAGCAAACTTACAACCTCAAGTTCGTGTGGAGTCGCTCAACGATAATGTGCCTGTTATTCCACTTGAACATATCAAACAGTGGTTAGAACACAGCACAATTTTGCCAGCCGATGCAATTGAACATACGCCTTATATTGTTGGCACTGCCGATCAACGTGTACTTGCTGCAAAGGGCCAAACGATTTATGCACGCGGACAAGGTTTAATTGATGGTCAACGTTATGCTGTCTACCGTGAAGGTGAACCGTACTATTTCATGGATAGTAAGGGTAAAAAACACAGTCTAGGTATTGAACTACAACAGGTTGCGTCAGGTATTGCGATCTCTTCTGAGAAAGACATAACAACACTTGAGCTAACTGATAGCTACAATTCCGAAGTGCGTCGTGGTGATCGGGTCATGCCAGAAGAAGATGCGACTTTGCCCACTCTATTTTACCCAGTGGATGCTAAACAAGTGACGGATGGTGGCAAGATCATTCGTGTGATGGGTTCAATTGGTAGAGCAGCCAAAAATAGTGTCGTGACTTTAGACCGCGGTACGGCTCAAGGCGTTCAGGTGGGTCAAGTCTTTGATATTACCCAACAAGGTGAAACCATTCGAGACCCTAAAACCAAAGAACCAATACAGTTACCTGGACAGCAAATTGGTAGCCTTATGGTATTTAGAACTTTTGATCAGCTCAGCTATGCCTATGTATTAGAAAGTGACTTACCTATTAAAGTAGGTTCAAACATTCAGCCACCTCGTCTTGATGATTAACGCTGGATATACACTTTACAATGCTTACTCAACTTTCTTCACACCATTACCACACCCTTAAAGTGTGGTATTTGGTGCAGCACTCTTTAGTTAGCTTTAAAAAAATTGTCGACTATTTCGGTAGCTGTGAAACGGCTGTCCAACCTGCTGGGTTAGCCCAATGGTCTAATCTCGGTTTACATGCCAATCATTTAAAACGCGTAGATGAATTTCAAACTGCTCAAGGTCAGGCTCATTTTGAAAAACTGGTTCAGCAGATCCAGCAATATACGGACTTTATTTTAACGCCAGATGACTCTGGCTATCCTACGCAATTGCTACCTTACATAGACCATCCACCTATCATTTTTGGAAAAGGCCAAGCTCAAGCTTTGTTGCAACCACAAATTGCGATTGTAGGTAGTCGAAAACCAAGCCCACATGGCCGTCAGGTTGCTTATGATTTTGCCTATTACTTAAGTGAAAAAGGATTCTATGTGAGTAGTGGCTTGGCATATGGCATTGACGAAGCTGCTCACCAAGGTGCTTCAGTACATCAACGAACTATTGCCGTAACCGGAACAGGTCTAGACAGCACCTACCCTGCTCAGAATAAAAAACTTGCAGAACAGATCTTGGCTCAAAACGGCGCCATCATTACTGAGTTTTTACCCGGTACGCCACCATTACAGCAGCATTTTCCACGTAGGAACCGGATTGTTAGTGGTTTGAGTTTAGGAGTACTCGTCGTAGAAGCGACTTTAAAAAGTGGTTCACTGATTACTGCCAACAAGGCTGCTGAGCAAGGTAAAACGGTGTTTGCTATACCTGGTCATATTTATAGTGAGTTTCATCAGGGCTGCCATCAGCTTATCCGTGAAGGCGCAATCTTAGTCGATCATCCTGAACAGATTATTGAGGACCTTGCTCTTCCAACCCAATGGCAGAGTCAGCAACAAAGCCAAAATGAAGCAACTGAAACGGGCGCGCCAGAAATTCCTGAACATTTAATCAAACTGTATCAATCTTTAGACTGGATTGGTCAAGATATTGATCAGCTTGTTGTGCACCATTCACAACCCGTTGCAGAACTCACCTCTTCACTCATGGAACTAGAACTACTTGGTTTATGTATGCAACAATCAGGGCTGTATTTACGTTGTCGCTCTTAGTACTGGAGCGCACAATAGCAATTCTGTCTGATTGAAAGGAAGAGTATTACCATGATTACCACCTCAGTTACCGAAGCAGCCGAAAGTTTACATCAAGGTCAAGTCTTGGCGTATCCAACTGAGGCAGTTTGGGGGCTAGGTTGCGACCCTTTTAACGAACAAGCTTTTCAAAAGATTCTTGAGTTAAAGCAAAGGCCTATTGAAAAGGGAGTCATTTTATTAGCAGGCCATATTAGCCAAGTTGAGCACCTGTTAACCTCTTTACCTGAAGCGACTCAACAAGAAATTATTGATTGTTGGACGAATCACCAACCCTCAGAAAGAGCCACAACTTGGCTCTTGCCTGCTGGTGAACATATTCCTTCATGGATTAAAGGTGAACATCCACTTGTCGCTGTTCGAGTCACCACACATCCTTTGTGTGTAGCATTATGCAATGCTTTTCATGGTTTTATTGTCTCGACTAGCGCTAATCCAAGCGGGCAAGAACCTGCTCATTCATTACAGGATGCCTGCCAATACTTTGGTTCACAATTGAACTATCTCAATGGTGATTTAGGCCAAAGTCAGCAGCCAAGTAGAATTATTAATGCTCTCACAGGCGAGATTATCCGCGCCTAATTTCAGACAAAAAAAAGCTCAGTTATATAGGGATAACTGAGCATAAAAAAGGATGGGTATATACCGCATCCAGAGGGTTTGGATATCTCTGCAACGAAAGAGAATCTGCAAAAAGAGCGTCTTTCGTAGTGGTCGCTATTATGTGGCAAGAGACTAAATGAGAGAAATATATAATTTCTCTAAAAAAAGCATGAAAAGTGTAGGGAATTTACGGATTTTTACTTAAAAATTAAAATTATATTAATATTTTTATTGGCTTTTTTAATATTTATATTTCAACCTATTTTTATAAACTATTTATAAATCATATAGAAAAGCTTTAACTAATAAAAAAATGGCATATTTTCATTAATTTTTTTCAAAATATGCCATAGTTTTTTTAGTCGTCTTAGTTTTGCTCTTGTATCAGCTCACTCTTTTTGGAACTGACCTTCTTTTGAGCCATAATAATACCAATTAAAATTATTACGCCCCCTAGTGTGTGATAAATGGTCCACTGCTCAGATAACCAGACACTCGCAATAATTGCTGTAAACACAGGAACAAGGTTCATAAAGATACTTGTTCTATTAGGTCCTAATTGCTGAACAGCCAACATCCAAACTAAAGGTGCAATGAGTGAAGCAAATACTCCTGCATAAATAGCACTCGGAGCATTTTGTGCATTTAAAGCATCCAGTCCGAACCAAAAAATTAAAGGAAGGTGAAATATTACAGAAAAACCAATCTGGACATATAAGCTCGTCATGATTGGTAGAGGCAACTGCCATTTTTTAAGAAACACCCCATAAAATGCATAAAAGAACACAGCGATAATCATTAAAGCATCACCAAGATGTCCACCAGAACTTAATAGGTGGCCAATATTTCCTTGGGACATGACATAGAGCAAACCTGCAAAAGACAAAATACTGCCAAAAACTGCAAAGCGATTAGGCACATCTTTTAAAATGGCAAGAGAAACAAAAATAGTAAAGATGGGAATAAACGCATTCACAATTCCCATATTAGTTGCACTGGTATAATGTGCAGCCGTATAAGCAAGCCCTTGATAAAGCACCATTCCAAATGCACTTAATACTGCTAATTTAGGCAAATATTGTTTTAATAAGTGTCGTTGTTTCCAAACTGGTAACAACATAAATGGGGTTAAAATAATAAAGGCGATTAACCATCGGTAAAAGCTGATACTGACAGGAGAGATATAATCAGAAACATAGCGGGTAACTACAATATTTAAAGACCAAATCAGTACTGCCAAAATGGGAAATATAAATGCCCATTTATGATATTTCATGACCTGACTCATAGTAATACGCCATCGGTAAAAGAGAGTTTATTTTGAAGAATGTCTTAATAAATTGAAATATCGTATTTCCGACATTGATATTGAACTTAGGACATCATCCTTTTTTTAGAATAATGTCCAAGTCTTCATGGCATGTTCCACAACTTTGTGTAATTGCTCGGTACTAGCGCCGTCTCTTGCCTGAATCGTTAACCCTTGAATGACAGTTGCATAAAAGTCTGTCATTTCCTGTAACGGTGCATTCGAAGACAAATCACCCTGCTCTACACCTTGTTGGAGACGTTTGAATAATTTTTCTTTGGTCTTTATTCTTTTATCGAGAAGATTCTGCTGCACATTCTGAGTAGCGTCAGAACAATTCATAGCAGCAACGACGAGCATACAACCAGCAGGCTTATTTGGCTGGACGAGTCTTTTAACGTTATCGTATAGATAAAGTTCAAAAGCGATTTTTGCTGTTTTTGCTTCTAAAAAGATGGTTTCAATAGGGCATGCTTCATGAGCCAAGTAGTAATCAATACTTTGATAGAAGAGCCCCGCCTTATCTCCAAACGCACTGTATAAGCTTGGTGCTGTAATTTCCAAAGCCTGCGTTAAATCACTGATCGACGTTGCTTCATAACCATGCTCCCAAAACAGTAACATTGCCTTTTGCAAAACCTGCTGTTCATCAAAGCATTTAGGACGTCCACGCTTTTTTTTCAGCGTGTCTTCAACAGCGATCAAATTCGTTTCATGCGTATTTGTCATAAAGATCACATCTATTTTTATAACAATCGTTATTAAATTAATTGACGTTCGATTTTTTATCAACTATTTTATTTTCATAATGATCGTTAGTTAATTAATAAATTGCCTTTCTTCACTCCAAATTTAGCCAAGTAAGGATTTCCTATGGACCAATCTTCTATCTCTAAAGCGCGACCCACAACCTCCCCACAAGGAAGTTGGTTTGCCATTTTGGCCGTTGCCATTGCAGCATTTGCATTAGTAACAAGTGAATTTTTACCTGTTGGTGTTTTAAATAGTGTTGCAACAGATTTAAATATTTCTGTAGGTACAGCCGGTCTTATTATTACTGTACCGGGCATTATGGCCGCGATTGCTGCCCCCTTATTACCAGTTTCAGTGAAACAACTTGATCGACGCTATGTTCTCATTTTACTGACAGCAATTATGGTTATTGCCAATACCATTACTGCTTTTGCTGAAAACTTTCATATTTTACTACTCAGTCGCTTAATTTTAGGCATCTCAATTGGCGGGTTCTGGGCCACGGCAATCGCTTTAAGTGGAAAATTAGCTCCCGCTCATCTCCCTATTGCTAAAGCAACTGCTGTTGTAATGGCCGGTGTAACTTTTGCGACAGTTTTGGGTGTTCCTATTGGAACATGGTTAAGTGAATTTTATGGCTGGCGCAGCGCTTTTGGAATTACAGCAGGAATTGGCTTAATTGTTTTAATCTTACAATTAATCTTTTTACCTAAACTTGTTCCAGACTCGCCAATCCATATGAGGGACTTACCAGCATTATTACGCACGCCTAAAGCACGTAGCGGCATGCTTATTGTCTTGCTTATCGGCCTTGCTCATTTTTGTGCATATAGCTATTTAGCGCCTTTCTTTAAGAATATTGCAGGTTTTAATGGTACAACGATTAGTTCATTATTATTGCTCTATGGAATTGCAGGTATTTTCGGAAATGCATTTGCGGGATATAGTGGTAATTTGAATGTCCGTTATACGCTTGCCTTTGTTAGTGCTTGCTTTGCAATTGTATTTTTTGGATTCCCACTTTTTGCCATTCATGAATTTGGTGCTATTGTCTTAACTGCTTTATGGGGCTTCGCATTTGGTGCTTTCCCTACCTCGGCCAATATCTGGATGTTTGTACATGCGCCACATGCAGTTGAAAAAGGTATGCCTCTTTTTGTAGGTATGTTTCAGGTCATGATTGCCACAGGTTCATTATTAGGCGGTTATGTGGTTGATCATTTCAATGAAAATACCTTAATTTATGGTGTATTAAGCTTTGTGGCTTTAGCACTCGTAAGTACTTTTACCTTAGCAAAAGGCTTAAACAATCCTAAAGCGACCTGTGAAAATTAAAATATAGTCTGAGTACAAAAATGAACAATGAGGACCAACACTTTTCTTTATTGAACAGTATAGAAGTTCATGAATTTCTATATCAAAAAGAAGATATTGTTCGTCCTCATGCCTCGCTCTGGGGAGATTTTAATTTCAGCTTAAATGGCATTTTAGAAATGCAGGTGGAAGAACAACTATATCTATCTCCCCCTAGCTATGGACTTTGGATTCCACCTCAAACGGTTCATCAATCGACTGATATTGATCACGAAATTCACTATATCTGTATTCGTCTACATCCCCGCCTATGCTCTGTTTTAGGAGATGTCTGTCAGTGTTTTAGTATCCAGCCCTTTTTTCGGACCTTAGTCCTCCAAATTCTGGAACAACAGAAGCAGAATAAAAAACCTGAATATTTAGAACATCTTTTACAAGTCTTATTCGACCAATTACAACAAGCCCCAGCCTATTCGCATTATTTGCCTCAAACGCGACACCCAGTTTTATTGCCTATTTTAGAAAAGCTTTCCGACCCATTACTTTTTGATCACTCTTTACAACAGTTACTTCAAAATTTTTCGGTAAGTGACCGTCACCTGCTACGTTTGAGTCAACAAGAGCTACAACTCTCTTTATCCGAATGGAGAAATCGAGCCAAAATTGTTTATGCAATTCATCAAATACGACAAGGTACTCCAATTAAACGCTTAGCATATGATTTAGGTTATCAACATAGCTCAAGTTTTATTGAGTTTTTTAAACGTTATACTGGACAAACACCTATTCAAATTAGAAATAACTAGAATTCAGTTTATCTTTTAAAATCTTTTTCTTTTTTGAACACGAATATTATTGCACTACCCCTCAATAGCAGTTAAAACAAATGCGTTACTTGATATCAACTACAATCTTTAGGAAATACTCATGACACAATCTGTATATCACATTCCAGTAAAAGCTATTTCAGGCGAAACGGTTGACCTTGAACAATATAAAGGCAAGGTTTTACTTATTGTAAATACTGCTTCTAAATGTGGTTTAACTCCACAATACGAAGGCTTAGAAAAGCTTTATCAAGCAAAAAAAGATCAAGGCCTTGAAATTTTAGGTTTTCCAGCAAACAACTTTAAAGAGCAAGAACCAGGTTCAGATGAAGAAATTCAACAATTCTGTTCATTAAATTATGATGTTCACTTCCCTTTATTTTCTAAAGTATCTGTTGTCGGTGAAGATAAGCACCCACTCTATGAAACTTTGACAGCAGCTCAACCAGAACGTACTGGTGAAGGACCTTTCCGTGAGCGTTTAGAAGGCTTAGGTATTCCAACTAATCCAGCTCCAGAAGTTTTATGGAACTTCGAGAAATTTTTAATTAGTAAAAATGGCGAAGTAGTGGCTCGTTTTGCTCCAAACCTAACTGCGGATGATGAACAAATCGTTAAAGCAGTTGAAGCAGAGTTAGCAAAATAACGTTAAAAAAACGTAAAAAAGAGCGTTTTCTACGCTCTTTTTTATTATCTGGTCAAAATGTTGTTTGTTTGCAAAAATACAATCTTTCTCCATATTTTATGCCTATAGTACCTATTTGCTTTATTTGATGTTGTTTGTAGTTATGAAAAAAGTTTTACAGGGTGCATTTCTTCCTTTTGTAATTTTTGCCTCAGGCATGCTTTTACTCGGGTGTGATCAGGCACAAGACCATGCTACTGAACAAGAAAATACTGAAATAACTGAAAAGACGTCCGATCAAACTATTGAACGACAAGAATCAGATATTGCTCCAAGCAAAACTGAACTTAAAAGCGGCAATATTTTTTATATGGTTCGAGATGCTGCTAATTTACAGCTTAAAGCTGGAGATTATGTTGAACAACTTAAAGACACTCAACTTGACGTTGAACAAGCTATTCAAGATAAAAATCAAAATGAATTAAAAACAACTGTTTCAACTTTAAAACAGCAATTACAAGGTTTAAATCAAGCTCTTCTCACCTTAGATATCAAAAGCCAGGAAATTGAGAATATTCGCCAAAGTTTACTACATGCCAATCAACAAGCTCTAAGCATGCCTTTACTAAACGGGAAATTAGATCAAATCAATTTTGACCAGATTGAAAAACAGCTGAATACCATTCAAATGGATATGGTTAAACTCGCAGCTATGATTATGGCTGGAGATGAAAAACCTGATCCAAAAACTGATTCTTAAGTTATATCCAAATAACAAAAAAGCCACCTTACGGTGGCTTTTTTGATGAACACTGCACAAATTATAATGCGCGGTTCTTCATCTTACGGATAGTTTCAAGCTGACCTGAAATCTCTGATAGAGATGCCAATGCAGCAGCTGAGTCCAAATCACTCTTTTGGTTCGCAAGCAATTGTTCAGCATTTTTACGTGCTTCTAAAATTGCAGCTTCATCCAAGTTGTCTGCACGGATTGCAGTATCTGCAAGAACCGTTACAACATGAGGTTGAACTTCTAAAACACCGCCAGATACATAGACGATTTCTTCTGTACCATTTTCCAACTGAACACGAATCGGGCCCGGTTGAAGCAAAGTCACAAGTGGTGCGTGTCCTGGCAAAATACCAAGTTCACCACCTGCGCCTTTCGCGATTAACATCGTTACTGCGCCAGAGTAAATAGACTCTTTAACACTTACGACATCACATTGCATAGTCGCCATGAGATGATCTCCTTAAATTAGAGTTTCTCAGCTTTAGCAATCACTTCGTCAATACCACCAACCATATAGAACGCTTGTTCTGGGATGTGATCGTATTCACCAGCTAATAGACCTTTAAAGCCACGAATCGTTTCTTTAAGCGATACTAATTTACCAGGAGCACCAGTAAACACTTCAGCTACGTGGAATGGTTGAGAGAAGAAACGTTGGATTTTACGCGCACGGTAAACAACCAATTTATCTTCTTCAGCTAACTCATCCATACCCAAGATTGCGATGATGTCTTTAAGCTCTTTATAACGTTGCAAAATGTTCTGTACAGAACGTGCAATTTCATAATGCTCTTGACCAACAACTAATGGGTCTAACTGACGTGAAGTTGAGTCAAGTGGATCGATCGCTGGATAGATACCAGAAGATGCGATGTCACGGCTCAATACTACTGTTGCATCTAAGTGAGCAAATGTAGTTGCAGGCGATGGATCTGTTAAGTCATCGGCAGGTACATATACTGCTTGGATCGATGTGATCGAACCAGATTTAGTAGACGTAATACGCTCTTGAAGAACACCCATTTCTTCTGCAAGTGTAGGCTGGTAACCTACCGCAGATGGCATACGACCTAACAATGCTGATACTTCAGTACCTGCAAGAGTATAACGGTAGATGTTGTCGACGAATAATAATACGTCACGACCTTTACCATTTTCGTCTTTTTGATCACGGAAGTATTCAGCCATAGTCAAACCAGTTAACGCTACGCGTAAACGGTTACCTGGTGGCTCATTCATCTGACCGTAGACCATTGCTACTTTGTCAAGAACGTTAGAATCTTTCATCTCGTGATAGAAGTCGTTACCTTCACGAGTACGCTCACCAACACCAGCAAACACAGATAAACCTGAGTGAGCTTTCGCGATGTTGTTGATCAACTCCATCATGTTAACGGTTTTACCAACACCAGCACCACCGAATAAACCAACTTTACCACCTTTTGCAAACGGGCAAAGTAAGTCAATTACTTTAATACCAGTTTCTAAAAGGTCAGTAGAAGCAGCTTGTTCAGCATAAGAAGGCGCTTGACGGTGAATTGGCAAACGTTCTTCAGTTGCAACTGGACCAGCTTCATCAATTGGGCGGCCCAAAACGTCCATGATACGACCAAGCGTAGCTGGACCTACTGGAACAGAAATCGGTGCATTTGTGCTAGTTACATTAAGGCCACGTTTAAGACCTTCTGTAGAACCCATTGCGATGGTACGAACAACACCATCGCCAAGCTGTTGCTGAACTTCTAATGTAGTTTCAGTACCGTCAACTTGGAGAGCGTCATAGATCTTAGGAACGCTATTGCGCTCAAACTCGACGTCGATAACCGCGCCGATGATCTGAATGATACGACCGCTACTCATTGCTGTCTCCTCAATTCAAACTTAATAATGTTAAACGGCAGCGGCACCGCCAACGATCTCAGAAATTTCCTGAGTAATCGCGGCTTGACGCAGCTTGTTGTAAATGAGTTGTAGGTCTTTAATCAGTTGTCCTGCGTTGTCTGTCGCTGCTTTCATCGCGACCATACGAGCTGACTGCTCACATGCAACGTTTTCAATCACACCTTGATAAACCATAGACTCGATATAGCGAACCAACAAACCATTTAACAATTGTTCTGCTTCTGGTTCGTAGATATAGTCCCAACCATAAGTACGGTTGAGATCATCGCCTTCTTCTGCTGGTGCTAAAGGAACAAGTTGTTCTACTTTAGGCTGCTGAGTCATTGCATTAATGAAGCCATTTGATACGAGGTAGATACGATCTAATTCGCCCTTATCAAATGCATCAAGCATAACTTGGACTGAGCCAGTTAACTGTTCCAAACTCGGCGCATCGCCAAGTTGGGTAGTTGCACCAAGCACTTTACCGCCGTAATTCTTAAAAAACGAAACCGCTTTTTGACCAATTAAAGCAAATTCAACTTCAATTGACTGCTGTTGTTGTGCTTTGACATGCTGCACAACTTTCTTGAACAAGTTAATGTTCAAGCCACCGGCCAAACCACGATCTGAAGACACTACGATATAGCCAACGCGCTTAACAGGGCGGTCAACCATATAACGGTGTTTGTATTCAGGGTTTGCTTGAACCAAGTGAGCAATTACACGGCGCATATTATCGGCATACGGACGGCCCTGAGCCATGCGCTCTTGCGCACGACGCATTTTAGAAGCAGCTACCATTTGCATCGCGCGAGTAATCTTTTGCGTGCTCTTGATACTAGCTACTTTGGCGCGAATTTCTTTTAAATTTGCCATACGCTTAACCTAGTATTCGAAAGCCCTTTCGAGCTTCCGAAGGTTGATCCGTGAACCAAACTTAACTAAAACTAAACTTAGTAAGTTTGAGTCGCTTTAAAGCTTTCAATACCTGCTTTGATTGCTGCTTCGATGTCTTTGTTGTAATCACCAGTTTCATCGATTTGTTTCATTAACGGAGCATATTCTGAGCGGAAGTAAGAAATTAACGCAGCATCAAAGTCTACGATTTTCTTCACTTCTACGTCAGCCATATAGCCTTCGTTAGATGCATAAACAGAAACAGCTTGGTCAGCAATTGAGTAAGGAGCATATTGCTTTTGCTTCATTAACTCAGTTACACGTTGACCATGTTCAAGTTGCTTACGAGTTGCTTCGTCAAGGTCAGAAGCGAACTGAGCAAACGCAGCCAATTCACGGTATTGTGCTAAAGCAGTACGGATACCACCAGACAATTTTTTGATGATCTTAGTTTGAGCAGAACCACCAACACGAGATACAGAGATACCCGCGTTCACAGCAGGACGAATACCTGCGTTGAATAATGATGTTTCTAAGAAGATCTGACCGTCAGTAATCGAAATTACGTTCGTTGGTACGAATGCAGATACGTCACCTGCTTGAGTTTCAATAATTGGCAATGCAGTTAAAGAACCAGTTTTACCAGTTACTGCGCCATTAGTGAATTTCTCAACGTAGTCAGCAGATACACGAGAAGCACGTTCAAGAAGACGTGAGTGAAGATAGAATACGTCACCTGGATACGCTTCACGACCTGGTGGACGACGTAAAAGCAATGAAATTTGACGGTAAGCAACAGCTTGCTTAGACAAATCATCATAAATAATAAGAGCGTCTTCACCGCGGTCACGGAAGTATTCACCCATTGTACAGCCAGAGTACGGAGCTAAGTACTGCATTGCAGCAGGATCAGCAGCCGCAGCAGCGACAACAGTTGTATACGCCATAGCGCCAGTTTCTTCTAGCTTACGTACAACGTTTGCAATTGTTGATTGTTTTTGACCAATCGCAACGTATACGCATTTAATGCCAGAATTTTTCTGAGCGATAATCGCATCGATCGCCATCGCTGTTTTACCAGTTTGACGGTCACCAATAATCAACTCACGCTGACCACGACCCACAGGAATCATGGTATCAACTGATTTATAACCAGTTTGAACAGGTTCGTCTACAGACTGACGCCAAATTACGCCTGGTGCTACTTTTTCAACAGCATCAGTTAATTTTGCATCAATTGGGCCTTTACCATCAATTGGGTTACCCAAAGCGTCGACAACACGGCCAAGAAGTTCCGGACCAACTGGAACTTCAAGTACACGACCTGTACAACGAGCTTTTTGACCTTCTTGAAGGCTTAAGTAGTTACCTAAGACAACGGCACCCACTGAATCCTGTTCTAGGTTCAGTGCCATACCAAATAAGCCGCCGTCAAATTCGATCATTTCACCGTACATTGCATCAGCAAGACCGTGAATGCGCACGATACCGTCGGATACCATAACAATGGTACCTTCGTTTTTAGCGGTCGCGCTGGTGTCCAGATCGCTGATACGCTGTTTAATGAGCGCACTGATCTCGGATGGATTCAGTTGTTGCATTGCGCTATTCCTCAATCTTTTAATAGTTCAGTCTTCATCATTTGCATTATGCAAGAAGACGAGTACGCATTTTTTCAAGCTTGTTAAGCGCAGAATCATCTATCACTTGATCGCCTGCACGAATCACAACACCTGCAATAAGCTCAGGTTTAACTTCAACTGAAACAGTTACTGTACTGTTAAAACGCTTTTCTAAAGCAGATTTCAACAATTGCTCTTGCTCAGCAGTTAATGGGAAAGCCGATTCAATCACGACATCCACATTGTTGTTATTCTGTGATTTAAGCTGTTCATATTCTGCTTCAATTTCAGGTAACAACATTAAACGATCGTTATCTGCAAGAAGTGTCAAAAAGTTAGACACTGCTTGAGACTGATCTTCACCTAAAACTTTAGCAAAAAGCTTCACTTGCTCCACAGGAGTAAGTTCAGGGCGATTTAAATAAGCGGAAAATGCTTCGTCTTGCACCGCAGCACTGAGCACTTGTAACGCATTCGACCAATTGTCTGTTGCACCTTGCTCAGAAGCATAAGCAAATGCTGCTTTGGCATACGGACGTGCCAACGTCAAGAGTTCAGCCATGATTCGCCTCTCTTAAAGTTTAGCAGCCAGCTGAGACAGCATGGCATTATGAGCTTCTGCGTCAACTTGCTGGTTCAGGATTTTTTCTGCGCCAGTTACTGCCAAAGCAGCTACTTGTTGACGTAATTCTTCGCGAGCAGAATTGATTTCTTGATCAACAGCTTCTTTAGCCTGTTGACGAATACGCTCACCTTCAGCCGCAGCTTGAGTACGAGATTCTTCGATCAATTGTGCTGCACGACGGTTCGCTTGTTCGATCAATTGAGCCGCTTGTGCTTTAGCTGCATCAAGCTCTTGCTTTACTTGCGATTGTGCATCGGCAAGCTCAGCTTTCGCTTTTTCTGCTGCATTTAAGCCATCAGCAATTTTACGCTGACGCTCACTAATCGCATTGATTAGTGGTGGCCAAACAAACTTCATGCAGAATGCAACAAAGAATGCAAACGCAATCGCTTGACCAATCAATGTGAGGTTGATATTCATTGCAATTCCTCAAATAGTGGATTTAGGAATTAAGATGATTAACCTACAAATGGATTAGCGAAGATGAAGAACAAGCCAATACCAACACCGATCATAGGCACAGCATCAAGAAGACCCGCGATTAAGAACATACGAGTTTGAAGTTGTGGAGCCAATTCTGGTTGACGAGCAACAGCTTCTAGAAAGCGACCACCCAAAAGACCAAAACCAATCGCAGTACCTAAAGCACCGAAAGCGATCAAGATAGCAGATGCAATTGCAACTAGACCTAAAGTGAGTTCCATGAAAAATTCCTCAGAGGTTAGGTTATTACCAAATTAAATTAAAAAAATTCAGCCCAACCATCGTTTGATAGTTAGGCAATACCATTAATGTTTTTCGCTTGCCATGCTCAAGTAAACGATGGTAAGCATCATAAAGATGAATGCCTGCAACGTGATTACAAGAATGTGGAAGATCGCCCAAGGCACAGATAACGCCCATTGAATCCAGAACGGCAATAAAGCAATTAGGATAAAGATCAGCTCACCTGCATACATGTTACCGAATAGTCGGAGAGCTAATGAAATCGGACGAGCAAGGAATGTTACCAATTCCAAAATCAAGTTCACTGGAATAAGCAACGCTTTTGCAACTGGATTACTTGGGTTAAATGGGTTAAGTGCCAACTCGCCAACGAAACCACTAACACCCTTTTCGCGGATGCTGTAGAACAAGATAAGTACAAATACAGATAAAGACATACCTAAAGTAATGTTTGGATCTGTAGATGGAACGATCTTGAAGTAAACGTGGTGAGGGTTCATACCAAATACGTTTGCACCCACAAATGCTGCAACTTGAGGAATCCAGTCAACTGGGAACAAGTCCATTAAGTTCATGAGGAAAATCCACACGAAAATAGTTAATGCAAGCGGAGCGATTAAACGTGATTTGCCATGAAAGGTGTCACGGACACTTGAGTCAACAAACTCAATGATCATTTCAATTGCAGACTGGAATTTAGTTGGAACACCTGCATTTGCAGCTTTCGCAACCATCCAGAATAACAGACAGAAAATAACACCAAGGCCAATTGACCAACCCATTGAATCCAAGTGAATTGCAGTGAACCCCATCGAATGAGCTTCTTCAGCAGTCTCAGCCAATTTCCATGTACCGTCTGGCATTTTGCCATAGGTCATATTGGTCAAGTGATGCTTGATATACTCTGTCGAAGTGAGGGCATGTTCTTCAGCAGCCATAAATCACACCTGGTCAATGTCAATTACTAAAAAGAAGGGTTACGAACATCGGCGTACTGTCGATATCTCGCCACCCTCCAAAAAATCTTCAATTCTTCTTGTTTCTATACCCGTTTTTCTAGACGTGACACCCAAAATGGAGCGACCCACGACATTGCCTGAACGAGAATAAAACCAAACAGCAATGCTAACGGTGATAAAGGTTTAACATTGCTCAAAATCAAAATAAATCCAACGATCATGATTGCAAATTTGCCTAACATGCCCCTATACATGTTAGACAGCACTTGTTTTGATGCTCTCGCACCTGCTGTTCTGAAGGATTGCCATGAGAAATAACTCATAGCAAGCCAGCAAACCAGTGCACCAAGTGCCGCACTTAATGCTGCTGTCATGTCTTTTATGCTCCACGCCACGAGGGCGGAAACAGGGATCATACATGCTTGTAAGAAGACCAAAGCTTTTGCTAATCGTCGGTCAATCAAGCGACTAGTTCGGCTCATTATTTATCCACTCACAGCATAAATGCTTGACAAGTTTAGCTGATGATCGCTTTTAATCGCAGGCATTATAGAGTTACACCCCTGAACATGCAATCTTTTCCCGACTTTAGTCGGGGTTTTTCATGACCGGTGGTGCTGACGCTACAGTCAGCCTTTGTTTATTTTTTATCTTACTTTTGCGTACTTAATACACATTTATCTGTTTTTATAGCCAGTTTCTTCCATGCAGTGACGAAATCATCCTCGTTATTCATGCTCTCGTCTACTGGTTGAAAAGTAATGTTACCTAATTTTTGATACTGACTTTTAGTGGTAAAACTTTCTGCGAGCAAACACATCTGATTTTTCGGTCGATTATCATTAAGATACTTAATTTGAGCTGCAGTTGGTGCAACATGCGGATCATCCGTCAAAGCGCCTGCGAACTTTAAATTTAAAGAGCGCTCTAAATATTGATAGGCATCATGATATGACCAATAGGGCTTACCATTACTTGTACTATCGTAAACTTGTGCAGCCTGAAACATCTTACGGGCAAACATATTGGCATTATTCCAATATTTAGCCTTATTTTCAGGATGCTGCTGAGAACGTAAAGCAGCAATAAAGAAACCGATTCGAACTGCGTTGTTTGGTTCTAACCACACATGGGTGTCTACTGTATTAGGTAAAGCCACGCCGCGTGTACTACGCAAGGGTAAAACAGAAACTATGCCACTATCTAATAAGGCAATCGCTTTCTTATTATTACCTAACAATTTATTTAGAGGTGCTTCATGAGCCTTACCCAACCAAATCACTAAAGATGCATCATTAATTGCTTTACGGTGAGCCGGAGTCAACTGTACGTCATGGCCTGTCTGACCTTTAAGCAAAAGCTGAGGTTCTTCAACACCCTGAGTGATTTCTTTTGCAATCAGATAAATCGGGTGTGTAGAAACCACCAAACCCTGACTCCACCCTAACGTACTCAAAAGCGAGAACATACTGAAAACAAAAAAACGGAACATGCTAGACCATCAATTTAAATTAGCTCGAAGCATGTTATAATATAACAAAGTTACAAAAATACCTAAGATTAATCGAATGAAGCATCGCTTCATGCTAATATTCCGTTAAAAATTCGAGGTTATTTCTATGAGTTCCTGCTCGCATGAACATCATGATTCTTTGCATGGTGTGCATGATCACCATAATGTCGCAAACCGTTTAGCTGAAGCAGAAAATTTATGTTCTGCGACTGGCGCACGACTTACGCCTTTGCGCAAAGAAGTTTTGGAACTCATTTTAAATGCTTCGGGCCCAATGGGTGCATATGATTTACTCGCACGTATAAAAAGTCAAACTGATCGCCCCGCTGCTCCTCCAACTGTATATAGAACTTTAGATTTTTTATTAGAAAAAGGTTTGATCCATCGCCTAACTTCTATTAATGCCTATATTCCCTGTTGCCACCCTCGTGAAGGTCATCAAGCAGCATTCTTGATTTGTACCGAATGCCACATGGTTAAAGAAGCCTCTTCTCAAGGTTTAACTCATCAGCTTGACCAACTTGCAGCGTCAGATGAGTTCGTGGCTCAACATAGCATTATTGAAATCTCGGGGAAATGCCAACAGTGCCGCACAACTCCTTAAATCCCGTATTAATTCAGCTTGAGCAGGTTTCTGTTCATCGCGATGATCGGGATATTTTAAAAAAAGTTGATTTTGCTCTACATCAAAATGAAATTGTGTCTTTGATTGGTCCCAATGGTGCAGGTAAATCAACACTTATTAAAGTTCTACTCGGTATTCTCCAGCCGAGTGGTGGCCGTGTTATCCATCATAAAAAGCTTAAAATGGCTTATGTGCCACAAAAGTTCAATCCTTCACACAGCCTACCTTTGCGTGTTCAGGATTTACTTGATTTAGAGAAATGCAACCCTGCCCTGCGTCAGGAAATTATTCAAGACACAGGCATTTCCAAGTTACAACAATCAAAAGTACAACAACTTTCTGGTGGAGAGCGCCAACGGGTACTACTAGCGCGTGCCTTACTTCGCCAGCCAGATATTTTAGTTCTTGATGAACCGATGCAAGGCTTAGATATTCAGTCTGAGGCTGAACTTTATGAGTATGTCCGCAGTTTGCCGGAAAGATATGGCTGTGCAATTTTAATTGTTTCCCATGACTTACAATGGGTGATGGAAGGAACGCACCGTGTAGTGTGTTTAAATAAACATATTTGCTGTAGTGGATTACCCGAGAACATTCAACAACATCCTGAATATCAGGCTATATTTGGAACTCAACGGGTTTTCTATCAACATCATCATGATCACTGTGCTCACGGTGATGCTGCACACCCCTGCCCTCATAATGACCGCCCCCACATCCACCCAGAACCGGAAGTTTAAGCCATGATGGAATGGTTACAATTATTGTTACCCGCATGGATTATGGGAACCTTGCTGGTGTTTTTGACCGCACCTCTTGGTTGTCTAATGCTTTGGAGACGGATGTCTTTTTTTGCTGACACCATGGCACATGGCACCCTACTTGGGGTCGCTATCGCAGGTGCTTTAAGTCTTCCTCTTTGGCTTGGTGTTGCAGGCACTGCGGTTTTACTGGTCGCAATTTTATGGGCGCTACATGACAATCGCTTACCCAATGATGCTCTCTTAGCTTTATGCTCAGCGACATTACTGTGTAGTGGTTTATTGTTTATTCAACATGTACCAAGTTTAAGACCAGAGCTGTTAAGTTATTTATTTGGTGATTTGCTGAGTATTGACTGGCCTGACTTACCGGTTTTCACTTTAGTTATTGCGATATCACTCGTAATTCTTTACCGCTTTTGGCAGCCGCAAATACAGTTTGCAATTGATCCAGACATTGCAGTCAGTGAAGGGGTAAATGCGAACTGGCAACGTCTTATTTTTATGCTTTTATTGGCTTTATTTACTGTCTTAGCTTTGCGTGCTGTAGGTTCTTTACTTATGGGTGCATTACTCGTAATACCTGCTTTAAGCGCTCGCTTACTGGCAAACTCACCAAAGCAAATGGTTATTTGGGCTTTTGTATTAGCCCAAGTTGGGGTTAGTGTTGGATTATGGTCAAGTGCAGCACTGAATATCTCTACAGGCTTGAGTATTGTTTTATGCATGGCGTTAACTTTCGCCATTATTTTTATAACTCAAAAGCTAAAAAATCAAACGCAGGCGGCCTAAATTAGGACGCCTGATGAACTGTACTTAATAATAAAGCCGCACAACTAAACATAACAGCAAAACCCCGATTCAAATATTTTTGCTGTTTAGGGGAACGAAGTAATCTTAAAACCTTTGATGCTAACCCTGTGTATCCAGCCATGACAACCAAATCAATACTAATCATAGTCACAGTCATAATCAGATACTGTATCCATTGAGGCTTACTCAAATCTAAAAACTGCGGTAAAACAGCTAATAGAAATACAATCGCTTTGGGATTACTAATATTGACCACAAAGCCATTTAGCAATAGCGCAAATACAGATTTATCTCTTTTTTCTTGTTGAATCTCTATATCTTTTACAGGTGCTGTCCATTGCAAATAAGCAAGGTATAACAAATAAATCACACCAAACCATTTCACAAACTGAAAAGCCAAAGGTGTCGTTGCAAATAGAACCCCAACACCCGCTGCCACCACCATAATTTGAAGTAGCAAAGCAATTTGTAAACCGATTGCATTCCAATAACCATGTCTAAAGCCATAGTTTAAGCCACTCGACATTGAAGCAATTGCTCCCGCACCTGGTGAGATACTAATTACCCAACAGGCCAACATATAAGCAAACCAAACTTGCAAAGACATAATAGAAATAGAGAGTATAAAAGTGGAATTATACTGTTTTATAAAACTATCTTGATGAGAATTCAAACAATAAAATCAAGAAATAGACTACTAACAGCTCTGCGCATCAGGCACAATAATTAAAACTCATATCAAATTATAATCGAGGAGATTCCTTCCAATGAGTGCTCAATCTGTCATTTTGCCGTTGCCATCAGACCATGCACGCTTTATTGTTCTTCGCTTAAAAGACTTAACTATTGATGAATTAAAAAACCAACTTAGTGCTTTATTTGAAGCACGTGACCGCCTTATTACCCAACATTCAGATGCTCAAATTAAAACAGCAGTTGCTTTTGGTCCTGAATTATGGGAACAGCTATATTCGCAAACTCCTGTAGGTTTTAAGCAGCTTGAGCCTGAACAAGGCGCATTCAATATGCCCGTTGTGCCAGCTGATGTTCTCATTCATATCGCCAGCATGCGCTCTGATATTTGTTTTGCCTTGAGCCAAGCATTTTTTGAAGGTATTCAAGATAAAGTTGAGGTTCTTGATGAGCGTGTATGCTTCCGTTATTTCGATGGCCGAGATATGACTGGCTTCATAGACGGAACCGAAAATCCTCAATTTCCAGACGACCGAGCTGAGACAGCGCTCTTACCAGAAAGCGCTGGGGTATTTGCAGATGGCAGTTTCATTTTCGCGCAGCGCTATGCCCATGATTTAGAAAAGTGGAAAAAATTGAAAGTTGATGCGCAAGAAAATGTTATGGGCCGCACAAAACTTGAATCTATTGAATTAGATGATGACGTTAAACCAGAAAACGCCCATGTTGCCCGTACTGTTGTTGAAGATGATGAAGGCGAAGAAATGGAAATTTTACGTCATAGTCTACCTTATGGAGATGGTAGAGGTGATCAAGGTTTATTTTTCATTGCCTATACTAAAGATCTCACCATTATTGACGCCATGTTAAAGCGCATGTTCGGTACAAGTGGAGATGGTATCCACGACCGCTTATTGCACTTTGTGACCCCACTTGATGGTGCTTATTATTTTGCACCTAGTGAAGAGTTGCTAGAAGAAATTCTAGAAGACTAAAATAAAAAAGAGGAGCTTAAGCTCCTCTTTTTACATTCTCACTCTTAGAAAGGAATACGCTTATATTTGCGGTATTCAGGTTTCCAGAACGACTGATCAATTTTCTGTTTCAACAAATCATCACTAATTGTTACAGCGACACCATCAGCCATAGCAGCTTTTGCAACTTCGAACGCAATAACTTTAGAAACTTGTTGAATCTCACCCAATGGCGGTAATAAATCAGCTTGTGGATCTTTAAGCAATGGAGAGCAATTTGCTAAAGCACTACTTGATGCCATTAACATATTTTCTGTAACACGCTTAGCACCAGATGCCACCACACCTAAACCAATGCCCGGGAAAATGTACGAGTTATTACACTGCGAAATATTGTAAAGTTTGCCGTGATGATTCACAGGAGCAAACGGACTACCTGTTGCAATTAATGCTTTACCTTCAGTCCACTCCACAATATCAGCAGGTACAGCTTCAACACGTGAAGTCGGATTAGATAATGGCATTACAATTGGTCGTTCACAATTTGCCGCCAAAGTCCTAATGATTTCTTCTGTGAACAAGCCAGGCTGTCCAGAAACACCAATTAACACTGTAGGCTTAGCATTTTTAACAACATCGAGGAGTGAAATGACTTCTTCGATATTGCCCCACTGATCAACCACCTCAGCTTTTTGTGCTAACTTACGCTGAAAGTCGAGCAAGTTTGGTTGATTCTCAGTGATCAAACCAAAACGGTCTACCATATAAACGCGAGCACGCGCTTCTGCATCGGTTAAACCTTCTGCAATCATTTGTGCAACAATTTGTTCTGCAATACCACAACCTGCCGAACCCGCACCTAAAAACGCAATTTTTTGATCTTTTAATTGCTTGCCTGCGGCACGACTTGCAGCAATCAAGCTACCTACAGATACCGCTGCTGTTCCTTGAATATCATCATTAAAACAGCAAATTTTATCACGATATTTTTCTAAAAGTGGCATCGCATTTTTTTGTGCGAAATCTTCAAACTGAATTAATGCTTTTGGCCAACGACGCTTCACAGCTTCAATCACCATATCTACAAATGCGTAATATTCATCGCCACTAATACGCGGCTGACGCCACCCCATATAGATCGGATCATTTAACAATTGTGGATTATTCGTACCAACATCAATTGTAATTGGCAATGTATAGGCTGGGCTAATACCACCACAAGCTGTGTAAAGCGAAAGTTTCCCAATCGGGATTCCCATTCCACCAATACCTTGGTCACCAAGACCTAAAATACGTTCACCATCCGTAATCACGATAACTTTTACATTGTTTTTATTTACGTTTTGCAAAATATCATCAATCACATCACGATCTGGATATGAAATGAAGATACCACGGTGACGACGATAGATATCAGAGAAACGCTGACATGCCTCACCCACGGTTGGGGTATAAATAATCGGCATCATTTCTTCGAGATGATTTTCGATTAAATGATAGAACAAGGTTTCGTTGGTATCTTGGATATTACGCAAATAGATATGTCGATTAATATCATCAGTGAAAGCGCAATATTGCTGATAAGAGCGCTGGCTTTGCTCTTCAATAGTTTCAATAATATGGGGGAGTAAACCGTGTAAGTTAAAGTTACTTCTTTCTTCTTCAGTGAAAGCCGAACCTTTATTTAAAAGTGGTAACTCTAAAAGTGTAAAACCTGCATATGGGATATAAAGGGGATGTTTACTTGGGTGTCCTGATATCATTGCCTATCTCATTTTCCAGCTTAGAGTAGAGAAAAACACGTTTTGTATGGTCTCTAAAACTCTTTGTGCGTATAAGCTTAAGCCTAATTCGTTCAAAATAGATATTTTAAACTGTGATGTTAAAATTGAAGACTATTTAGTTAAAACATGTTTAAAAATAATTAATAAATATCAAAGCTTTAATAATTTTATATTTTTAAAAATTCTTTTATTTATCTAATTTCAAAAGCTTTTAATATATATTTTTACTTACATAGCCATTTTTATAAGAAATAATGGTGAGATTAAAAGCTAATCTACTTTTTAAAACTTCTTAGAAGGCTTGTATTTGTTTGTTTTTAGAATAGTGAAGTGATTCACCTTGCAACATTCATTTAAAAAATAATCCTCAGTAAATTGCACAAAAAGAATTACTGGAATATCAAATCCACTCCCCTAACTCATAGGAAATTTGCTATATTTGACGTTTTTCTGCGACATCTATTTTCGATTGATATGAATACGGCAATACAAGCAGCTCTCGACCATGCAGTGCAAACTCTTCAACAAGAAGGGGTGCTTCCTTCCGACTGGAATAACACAAGCAACTTAACACGCACCAAAGACCGAAGCCATGGCGACTTTGCTTCTAATATTGCCATGATCGGCTCGAAAGCTGCTGGTATGAAACCACGTGATTTAGCTGAGAAAGTTCTAGCTGCATTACCAGAAGTTGCGGATATCAGCAAAGCTGAAATCGCAGGTCCTGGTTTTATTAACTTCTTTTTAAATGCAGACCAACGCTTTGCTATTCTTGACCAGATTCAAGCACAAAAAGAATTTTTTGGTCGTAGTCAGGCAAATGCAGCGAAAAAGATCCAAGTCGAATTCGTTTCTGCAAACCCAACGTCTAGTCTACATGTAGGTCATGGCCGTGGTGCTGCATATGGTATGACTGTTGCCAAATTACTTGAAGCAACGGGTGCTAAAGTTGACCGCGAATACTATGTGAATGATGCTGGCCGTCAAATGGATATTTTGGCGACATCTACTTATTTACGTTATTTAGAATTACTAGGTCAAAACCTTGTATTCCCTAAAAACGCTTATCAAGGCGATTACGTTAAAGAAATAGCACAGACTATTATTGTTAAAGATGGCGACGCATACCTTCGTGAAGTAGCTGATGTCTATAAAGATGTGCCAGAAGACGTGCAATATGCAGAAGAACTAGATAGCGACGGCAATAAAGTCGTTTTATCTGGCGACAAAGAAAAACATATTGATGGTCTTATTGCCAACTCTCAACAATTACTAGGTGAAGGCTACCGCGTATTCCACCAAGCTGCTCTTCATGCCATTTTAGATGACATTAAAGATGACCTTGCTGACTTTGGTGTAACGTTCAACCAATGGTTTAGTGAAGCATCTCTTAGCGCCAAAATTGACGAAGCTTTAGAAACACTTGATCAACGTGGCTTCCTTTATGAAAAAGATGGCAACATCTGGTTTAAATCGACCGAATTTGGCGATGAAAAAGACCGTGTTGTTAAACGTCGTAATGGTCAAACCACCTACTTTGCATCAGACATTGCTTACCACTTAAATAAATTACAACGTGGGTATACTGACCTGATTGATATTTGGGGCTCTGATCACCACGGCTATATTTCTCGCGTAAAAGCGGCAATCGATGCAATGGGTTACGACTCTAAAAAATTGACTGTGCTTTTGGTTCAGTTTGTAAGTTTATGGCGTGGCGGAGAGATGGTTCAAATGTCATCTCGTTCAGGTCAGTTCGTGACTTTACGTGACTTACGTAAAGAAGTGGGCAACGACGCGGCTCGTTTCTACTACGTGATGCGTAAGAGTGAACAACACATTGACTTCGACCTTGACCTTGCTGTGTCACAAAGTAAAGACAATGCTGTGTACTATATTCAATATGCACATGCACGTATTTGCCGTATGTTAGAAAAAGCGTTAAGCACAGGCTTACAATTCGATGTAAATGCCGCACGTACACATGCTACTCGCCTATCTCTTGATGCTGAAACTGAGATTCTTGCTAAACTGGCAGCTTATCCAGATGCAGTGTTGCGTGCTGCAAATGCATATGAACCACATCAGGTGGGTAACTACTTAAAAGAATTAGCTGCCTTGTTCCACGCTTGGTACAATGAACATAAAGTATTAGGCGATGATGCTGAGCTTACACAAGCACGTTTATTGCTTTCAATCAATGTACAACAAGTGTTGCATAATGGTTTAGAATTACTTGGTGTATCTGCACCAGACTCTATGTAAAAATTATATTGCATGGCAGTAACATAAAGGTCATGCAACATATAGTAAGCAGTGGTTTGTAGAGTTAAAATAGCTTATACAAGCCACTGTTTTTAGCATCGTAATACGAGAATCAAACTCGAATTAAAACAATCAAAATACAGAGGAATAATCCACGTGTTTGGCAAAACGCAACGCGGTGTATCTGAAAGACCTAACAAGCCTAAAAAGCCCCTAATTCCCAAATGGTTAGGGACACTTGTCGCTATTTTGGCGGTCTTATGTATCGCTGTAATGCTTATGCTTTGGAAACCTTGGCAACCTGTTCCCGCAAAAAATCAGATTACTTCTGAACATTATCAAGAAGAAGATACCAATAAAGACTATCGTTTCTATGATCTATTACCCCAACAGCAAGTAACTCCTATTCCGGAACAAGCGATTCCTGAAAGCAAAAATCAAGGCACAGCCATGATTGTTGAGGCACCAAGTGCAACTCAACCAGCTGCTTCAGAAAGTGCAGGAATTGATACGAATCCATCAGCCACCGCTCCTCAGCAACCTACTTATATTTTACAGGTTCGCAGCTATAATGACCCAGATCAAGCTGATGCTCGCCGTGCAGAAATCATTTTAAATGGCTTATCTGCAGATGTAGTTAAGAGTACTGAAAATGGGCAAATATGGTACCGTGTTATTTCAGGACCTTATGACACCCAAGATGCTGCATTGGCTGCTCAACAGACTTTACAACACAGCGGCATTGACTCCATCGTGATCAAACGAAAGTAAAGTGAAAATAAAAAGGAACAAATAATTGTTCCTTTTCTTTTAAATATCAGCACAATTGCTTTCATTAGAACCAATTCCCTTTTTTTTCGCTTTTTGAAACGCTACCCTGCGCCGAATACGATGTAAAAAAGCCTGAATATTAGGGTATTTCCCTTGTAAGCGTGATTGCAAAGCTTCTAAAGGAAAACTCATTTGAATATCAGCAAATGAAAAATCACCTGCGAAATATTCATGCTCTGCCAAATAGTTTTCTAAAAAACTAATATGATCTTTCATACGTGGGCGGACAAAATTTGCCTTCACCCCTTCCGTGATTTTTTTTGCTACTGGTTGAATTAACCACGGCACATGCTTATTTACACTATTCATGACCAAAGTCATGACTAAGAGTGGCATGAGTGAGCCTTCTGCATAGTGCATCCAATAAATATACTGCTGTAAATTTTGAGCTTGCGTAGGTTTAAATTGTTGATTCTGATCATAACGTTGCTGTAGATATTCCAAGATCACAGCAGATTCTGCGATGACTTGCTCATCATCTGTCAGAATTGGAGCTTTACCTAAAGGATGAATACATTTCAATGTTTCTGGAGCTGAATAGTTAGGTAGGCGCTGATAATAATGAATATCATAATCTAAGCCTAATTCTTCTAAAGCCCATAAAATTCGAAACGATCGCGAACATTCCAGGTGGTGTAAACTAATCATGTTATCGCCTGCTTTTATTTTTCTTTTTTACATAAAAAACAGCATGTGAACATGCTGTTTTATTCCATTTGTGGGATGGATATAAAATCATCCACCTCCACAAAATAGCATTTTTACACTGTAACAAGCACAGTATGAATGTCTAAACTACGTAACAAAGTTTTAGTGACCGGAGTTTTACTGCATACCACTAAGATTTTTTGTTGGAGCTCTTCATCTGGTAAGTCTTTAAAAACAATACGACGTTCAATATGCTCTTCATGCTCTCTATTGGTATGAAAATCAATTTCAACCGAGAACTCACCAAAATCATAACCTTTGTGCTTTGCATACATTCTTAAAGTAATGAGTGTACAGGCTGCCAAACTTCCAGTAAGCAAATCATAAGGCGCTGGGCCTTGATCTTGACCTTCTAGCTTTTCAGGCTCATCACAAAAATACTGATGGCGACCACTGGTAATTTCACCCTTCCATTGCTCAGCAAGGGGCTTTGCTTTACTACTTGCGATTACTGCTGTCATTTTGATGCTCTCATTTGATCTGGAAGAACAGGAGCTTCTAAGCGTGCGCCAACATAATCTGGAATTTCACCAAAACGCGCATCGTGATTAACCCATTGCTCACGAGCTTCTTTTAAATCATCCATTGTACGCGCAACAAAATTCCACCAGAGCAAAATTGGCGTTTCAAACGGTTCACCACCAATTAAAAGAACACGATTGCCTTTTTTTACTTCAATCTCAATTTCACTTAGTCCAGTATCCAAAACAACCATGTTGTCAGCAGTTAACTCATGGCCATTCACATGGGCAATACCTTCTAATGCCATAAAACCATATTCATAATTAGGATTTAATGGAATACGGGTTTTGGTATCTTCGGCAGCAATTAAGTCGACGCCAACTAAAGGCGTATGTACCACTACTGGAGAAGTAGTTGCCAGATATTCGCCTACAAGAACAGTAAATTCTAGACCGTCCTTTTCAACAACAGGCAACTCAGGGTAATGTTCAAATTTCGGATCCATACTGCGCTTATGGTCAGGCAAAGCAATCCAGAGCTGAGCAGCGTGCATTTGAGTTTCAGTATCAGGTGCAACTTCTGTATGTGAAATGCCGTGACCTGCCGTCATTAAGTTCACTTGCTTAGGACGAATAAGTTGTTTTGAACCTAAACTATCGGTATGCATCATGGTCCCTTCAATCATCCAAGTGAAGGTTTGCAAACCAATATGAGGATGAGGGCCAACATCTAAACCATCACCCGCAGGAAAAGACACTGGGCCTGCATGATCTAGAAAACACCACGCACCAATCATTCGCTTTTGTCTGCTAGGCAAAGCCCGCTTAATCACTGTCCCCTGTCCAATTTCAGCAGAGCGAATTGGAAATTCCTGAATAAACTGATTGGCAAATTTTTCACAATCCTTTGAATCAGAAATATCGTAATCATTATTATTGCTCATGATATTACTCTCTTTTACCTATGCTTTTGCAATGAGTTGTTGTACTAATCTTAACAATACACTCATTATTCAATATAGTCTTTTAGTAATACACAGGGTGTTATGAATGAGACAATCCATTTTTAATTATAGAAAAATCAAGGCTGCATGAAACATGTTTAAGATGATTGATCTTTAACGATCTGTTTTAGGTTTTTCATGAATTGACCAAATTGTGGGAAAAACTCTTGAAATAGAGGGTGGTCTCGATTTTCCAACATAACTTCACTAAAAAGTTTTAGCCCAACACCAAAAGATTTTGTAGTTTGATCATCAAAAAAACCTGCTTTTTTTAAGCGCTCCACAATTTCAAAGATATCGTCATGATTACCCGCATAAAACTCAAGACGCTCGGTATATGTAGAGGCCTCTCCTTTTGCATTCTTTAAGTGTTGCACAGTGACATGATATTGATGTTGTTTCATATATAAATTCTCTATTAAAAATTTAATGACTATGGATGATTTCGACCTGTTTAAGATCGATTTGAAATTGTGTAAATACTGACTGTAAAGATGCTAAAAATTGTTCTTGTTTAGCAGCTGTTAGATCTGTACAACGAATTTGCAATAATTGATTATTCTCGACTGTTGGTAAGTTAAATTTAGCTTCATCTCGTTGTGGCTGACGATTTGAAATTAAACCCGCTCCCGCTAAGTCGTTCACTACCCGATAAACTGTGGCTAAACTTAATTTCTGTTTTTGGGCATATAACTTCTGGTAAATCTGTTTGACAGTTAGATCTTCTGCTTGCTGTTGAATTAAAGACAAAACAGCAAGTCTTGGATGAGTGACTTTTAGGCCCGTTTCTTTGATTTTATGCTGTAGCTCTAACATTTCTATTTCCAACTTATAATCGCCCAATCGAAACCGCAGCTTGATCAATTTTTTCAGCAATTTGATAAATCTGCTCTTGCTGCAAACTCGCCGAGTTCAACTTCAAACGTAAGGCTGTTTTTAGGTTTTCCATCGCACGGTGAATTTCAATTAATTCATCATTACTGTGAATTTCACGTCTAAGTCGTAATTTTTCTAATAGCTCAGTCAGCTTGTCTTGTTGTTCGGCTAAGTAAGCTTTACCAAATTCTGTGATTTGATATTGCTTACGTTCTACGTCTAACAAAGTAATGAAATTCATTTCTTCCAGACTAGTTAAAGTTGGGTAAATGGTACCTGCACTTGGTGTATAGCCATCGCCCACCAAATCACTTATTTCTTTAATAATTTCATAGCCATGCTTTGGACTTTGCTGAATGAGATAAAGTACTAAAAGTTTCATTCTGCCCGCTTCAAAAAGTCTCCCCCGTCGCCCTGAACGGTGATGACCACCATGATGTTCGTGGTGTTCAGCATGATGATGTTCTGATTGTTGTTTCATCAGTAAAGATTCCCTAATATGCTTAATTTATATTTATTAAGATATATCTTAATATATCTTTTATCAACTATAAGTAATAAGTTCAGATCTATTGTTTTGATATATATTAAAATTTAAGTAATAAAAAAGAGTGCTTAAGCACTCTTTCTACTGGCAATACGTCACAAATATATTTATCAAACAACTAAATTATTTCGAATGCCGCCTTTGTGTTTTTCAAAGTCCTAATAAATATCTACCTTTTATTAATAGATAAATTTTAAATTTAGATAAACATAAATTAAATGTGATGATTTTCTTCGATTAGCATATATACCAAATCAAGTTCAGGACAATCATATCCCATTGAGGTCAGAGCTGCTGTGACTTGCCCTCTGTGATGAGTTCCATGATTAAAAACATGTAATAGTGTTTCAGCATATGGCAGGCTCATCTCTTTACCAGTAGATGTTTTGTACTGCAGATCGTATTTAAATTTTTCAATATCAACACATTTTAAAAAATTTATCCAATTACCAACCTTATCCTCTAACTGAAATATCAACTTGTCTTTATCATTCTCTATGATGGTATTTAGCTTTAATATCGGTGAAGGTTTAGCTAAAAAACGAGGAAACCAAAGATAGTGTTCGCCAACAAGTAAATGATTTAAAGTTCCGGCGATACTTTTGAAATAAAGTCCACAATCAGCATTGAAGTCGTCATTAGAAACATTCCTCAAAACCTGATTTAATTTTTGAGTAGACCAAACGTTGTATCGAGCTAATAATTCAAACGTTTTTAAATCCATTTATAAAGAACCGGTTATTAATTTGTCTAAAATTAACATAACACGGCTTATAAGAAATGAAGTTAACGTCTTTAGCAAAAAATCAAATATTTAAAACTTTCACTTCATTGTAAAACAGCAAAAAGCCGACTTTTCCAAGTCGGCTTTTTATTAATCCATTCTAGAAATACCACACTGCCGTAGGCATCTTGCACTTCACTTAAAACAATGTTTTAAGTTCGTTCATGGCATAAATTTAGCTAAAAGCTACTGCTTTTAGAAAACCCTCTGCCGCGAGCATAGCTCTTGGCGTAAAATCGGCAAAATGCATTGCATTTTGAAACTCCGATTTTACTCCCATTCAATCGTGGCTGGTGGTTTAGATGACACGTCGTATACAACACGTGATACATCTTTAATTTCATTCATAATACGCGTTGAGATTTTATCAACCAATTCGTATGGTAAATGTGCAAAACGAGCTGTCATAAAGTCAACTGTTTCAACTGCGCGAAGTGCAATAACCCATGCATAACGACGACCATCACCTACTACACCAACTGACTTAACAGGTTGGAACACAGCAAATGCTTGAGCTGTTTTGTCATACCAACCGCTGTCGCGAAGCTCTTGCATAAAGATGTCATCAGCAAGACGAAGAATATCTGCATATTCCTTTTTCACTTCACCCAAAATACGAACACCTAAGCCTGGGCCTGGGAATGGGTGACGGTAAATCATGCTGTGTGGCAAGCCAAGTGTTGTACCTAATTTACGTACTTCATCTTTAAACAAGTCACGTAAAGGCTCAACCAATTCAAATTCTAAATCGTCTGGTAAACCACCCACATTGTGGTGAGATTTAATAACGTGTGCTTTACCTTGTTTGCTTGCAGCAGATTCGATCACGTCTGGATAAATCGTACCTTGTGCCAAGAATTTCACGCCATCAAGTTTACGTGCTTCTTCAGCAAAAACTTCAATAAACTCACGACCAATGATTTTACGTTTTTTCTCTGGATCAACTTCACCAGCTAATGCAGTTAAGAAACGCTCTTCAGCATCTGCACGAATTACACGGATACCCATGTTTTCAGCAAACATTTGCATTACTTGATCGCCTTCGTTTAAACGAAGTAAACCGTTATCAACAAATACACATGTTAACTGGTCGCCAATTGCTTTGTGTAAAAGCGCAGCAACTACAGATGAGTCAACACCACCAGAAAGACCTAAAAGAACTTTTTCATCACCAATTTGCTTACGCAACTGTTCTACACGTAAATCAATGATGTGTTCAGGTGTCCAAAGGCCACCACATCCACAAATTTTATGAACAAAATTTGCAAGTAATTCTTCACCTTTTGCTGTGTGCGTTACTTCTGGGTGGAATTGCACACCATAGAAACGGCGTGTTTCGTCACTTACAGCAGCAACTGGACAACTTGGCGTGCTTGCAGTAATGCTAAAACCTTCTGGAATCTGGCTCACTTTGTCGCCATGACTCATCCAGACATGAAGTTGGTCTTCACGGTCTTGTAGGTTGCCAATCAGTTGGTCGCGTTTAACGATATCAACTTCGGCATAACCAAATTCATGTACAGTACCCGGCTCAACTTTACCGCCTAACTGTTCAGACATGGTTTGCAAACCATAGCAAATACCCAATACTGGAACACCCAACTCAAACACCACTTGCGGTGCACGTGGGCTACCTTCTTCATGCACACTCTCAGGTCCACCTGACAAAATAATGCCATTTGGCTTAAAAGCGCGAATGTCTTCTTCAGACATATCAAAAGCATACATTTCAGAGTAAACACCGGCTTCACGTACACGACGTGCAATGAGCTGGCTATATTGAGAGCCGAAATCCAGAATCAGGATACGATCTTCAGTAATTTGAGTATTGGTAGTCATGACAAACCACTAAATGGCAAAAGAATTAAGCGCGCCATTTTAACATTTTTCACGCTTCGGCGCACCGCAAATCATCATATATCTTATTTTTTTCATTTCTGAATCATTTCTATAGCTAGATTCTCTGACATAAATCAATATTTACTTATATTTATCAATAATCTGAGTTAATCTTAAAAACTTCATACGTATTGATAAATTCATCACATTCTATGCAGCATCACCATGAATTTGATGTTAAGATGACCCGATAAAACAGGCATTACCATGGAAAGGTAAATACCATAAGCGATATTTGTCTGTGTTTAAACAATTATCCATTTTTATGGCTTGTTGCCCCCTATCAAAATCAATAGAAATCCAAGGAACAACAATGCTTCAAACTATGATTGCAGATTTCCAGCAACATTTTTGGTTGTATATCTCTATTCCTTTTATGAGTGGTTTAATTGGCTACATCACCAAAGTGATTGCCATTCAGATGATGTTTTCGCCACTTGAATTTAAAGGCATTAAACCATTTCTAGGTTGGCAAGGCATCGTGCCACGCAAAGCCGAGAAAATGGCAACAATCGCTGTTGAACTGATGACAGCCAAGCTCATTAAACCTGAAGAAATTTTTGCTCGCCTAGATCCAAAACGTATTGCTAAAGAAATAGAAAAACCATTGCTGGCCGCAGCTGAAGATATTACCCGTGACGTTGCGCAAGAATATCAGCCTGGGTTATGGGAAGGCATGCCAGAGTTTGCGCGCCAAAGACTGATTCGTCGTGTGCAATCAAAAGCACCCGAGATTGTTGAACATATCATGGGTGAAGTACAACGTGATGTGAACCGATATTTTGATATTAAACATCTGGTTATTAGCAACTTGCTTAAAGACAAACGCCTACTCAACAACATTTTTAAACGAGTAGGAAAACAAGAATTTAAATTTTTCAGTAATGTCGGATTTTTCTTCGGTTTTGGTATTGGTGTGATCCAAATGTTTTGCTGGATCGTCACGCAAGGAAAATACCCGTGGATGCTTCCAATGTTTGGCGGCTTTGTGGGTTTTTTCAGTGACTGGATTGCACTGCAAATGATGTTTAGACCTCTTTATCCTAAAAAAATATTTGGTTATACATGGCAAGGTTTATTTATCAAACGTCAAAATGAAGTTGCAGCCGACTATGCTGCGCTCATTTCTAAACAGCTTCTGACTTCACGTCATATGATGGAAGAATTATTTTCTGGTACACATTCTGATCGTGTTATTGATCTGGTTAACCGTCATGTAAAACAAGAAATTGATATGCAAGCTGGTGTTATTCGCCCATTGGTTGTATATGCAATTGGCGGAGAAAAATATCAGAATATGAAATCGCAAGTTGCTGAACGCATTATGCAACGGCTTCCAGAGACGATGAAATATGTAGAGTCTTATGCAGAAGATGCCATGAATATTCGTAGTACTTTAATTGAACGCATGCAGAAATTAACGCCTTCTGAATTTGAAGGCATGTTACGCCCTGCGTTCAAAGAAGATGAATGGGCACTCATTGCAGTTGGTGCAGTACTTGGTTTTGTTGTTGGGGAATTACAAATCCAGTTCATGCTCTAATTTTTAAATCATAGAAATAAAAAAACCGGATGAATTGATCATCCGGTTTTTATTTTGTCTTGAATATTATTTTTCAATTGCATGATCCAGACTAATACGACCAGCACCATGAAGCATCAAGAAGAATAAGCCACCCGCCATTGCAAGGTTTTTCATAAAGTGAATGCCATTATTGTATTGCGCCGCTGCATCAGCACCGCCTTGGTGGAATAAAAAAGCAGTAAGAATACTAAAGATCCCCAGCCCAAAAGCCGCAAAACGTGCTTGAAAACCAAATAACAAGGCTAAACCACCACCGAACTCAACCAAGATAACTAAAGGAAGAATTCCAGCTGGAACCCCCATTGCTTCCATATATCCAGCAGTTGCTGCATAACCGGTAATTTTCCCCCAACCAGCAACAAGGAAGATATAGGCAATAAGAAGACGCGCAACGAGGCTAATGAAACTGTCTGCGCCTGATTGCGTTACGATATTTTTGACCACTACATTTGGATTAAACATATTGCCACCTTTATTTAAATGCTTATTTATTGATGAGCTCATTCTAGGTTTGGGACATTGATAATTAAATACTCAAAATTCATATATATCGTTGCATAAACGAGATGATCAATTTGTATTTTTTTGATGTTTTATACTGACTTTCTATAGGCTCACTGCTAGGATTTGAGCACGGTTTACCACTTACTCTTATCATGGAACTTCTTGATTTTATTCTACACGTTGATCAACATCTCGCCGAATTTATTATAAATTATGGGACGTGGATTTATGGCATTCTATTTTTAATTATTTTTGTTGAAACCGGTTTAGTGGTTATGCCGTTCTTGCCGGGAGATAGTTTGCTATTCGCGGCAGGTGCTTTAGCAGCATCTACAGGTGCGATGGATCCATGGGTACTGGGCACTCTACTCTTCATTGCCGCTGTTTTAGGTGACACGGTCAACTACCATATTGGACGTTTTATCGGTCCACGTGTGTTTGAAATGAACTCTCGATTCATTAATAAACAGCACTTAGTTAAAACTCAAGAATTCTTTGCTCGTCATGGCGGCAAAACCATTATCTTTGCTCGTTTCATACCATTTGCCCGTACCTTTGCACCTTTTGTTGCTGGGGCTGGTAGCATGAACTATAAGTTTTTCCTAACTTATAACATTATTGGCGCATTCTGTTGGGTCGCTTCTTTTGTAACTTTAGGCTACTTATTTGGAAATATGCCAATCGTTAAAGATAATTTTACCCATCTTATTTTTGGCATCATTATTATTAGCGTTTTACCAGGCATCATCGCATTTATACGTGAAAAACTAAAAAATCGAAAAACCAACGTTTGAGATTAATTTAGAAAAACCGGAATACTACTGGAAGCATACATAAAATAAGTAACATGGCCGATCCTTTATATAAATGATCGGCTTTTATTTTTTTGATTGGACCCGTTAACAATGCGCGTCCAAAAATCATCCAGAAACTTGCAGCCGGAATTAGGATTAATGTAAAAATCCCAAACACTATGAGAAAATTTTCAGGCGAATTCCATGCTTCAGCAGGAAAGATCCCCGCTGCAAACAACAAAGCTTTAGGGTTTTTTAAGGTAGATAAGAATAATTGACGAGGCCGAATATTACGGTGGCTTTGACTGAACTGTTGTAAGTGAGTGTTTTTCCATAAGTGAAAAGCAAGCCAGAATACATAGAATACACTCGTAATATGCAAAATGAGCAACAATGCTGGCCAGATTGGAGCAGCTAAATGAATAAATACAGCCCAAAAGCTAATCCCGTAGGCATAGCCTAACCATTCCATTGGAATAAGCCAGAATGCTTTAGATAAACCTTGAGAATGAGCAGCGGTTGCAAGTAAAGCATTTGTCGGACCCGGAATAAGCAACACAGCCAACATTGCCAATACAAAAAACCAACTCTCAATCATAAAATTTCCACAACATCCAAGATGGGGCCACCTTAAACGAAATAGGCAAAATATAGCAAGTTGATGAGGGCTTTTGATTATAGAAAATATAGAATTTATTAAGTTTAAAAATTTGAAATGTATTGATTTATATTCATTTTATTATGAAACATTTTGCTAAACTTTATTCATCACAATATGCCTTAATTAGCATATTGTGATGCGAAATTGGCTATTAATTGGCCTTTTTTCGAACAATAATCGGACAGTTTTTGAATTGAGCAGCCTGAACTATTGCTTCTTGCTGACCTAAAACACGTGAAAGTTCAGTATTTTTCGTTGAAGAAGATTGTCCCATATTTACAGAGATGGATGGACCGAATCCCCAACCGCCTCGTCCCCAGCCACCGCCGAGTCCAAGTCCAACCCCCATACCGGTACTTTTCGGAGTTTGGACACCATTATCGATATATTGTTGAATACGGTTATATTCACTTTGTAGCTGTTGGCAGCCCAAAGATTGATATTGTGTCGGAGACACGTAAGTCGGTTTTACCGTCGTCGCACAAGCGCCTAGTAATAAAGTGGCTGCCACCAAAGGCGCAATATATAAGCCTTTCATCATTTTTCTCTTATCGTTTTGGCTCAATTTCACCAAACAATGTCTCATAAGCTTGAGTCAATTTATGTTCTGGTGCCAAATGAGCCAAAGGTAAATTTTTCTGATGCGATTCTTTCATTAAAACCGAAGGCGGTAACATGCTATTTAATACAGGCAACCCTTCATCTTTCAACTGCTGAACCACTTCCCGAGGTAATTTTGCTTGAGCTTGAAATTGGTTGACGACAATTCCTTCAATTTCCAAGCGATCATTATGATCATCTTGCGTTTCGAGAACATTTTCAATCAATGTTTGTAACGCGCGCTTTGAAAAGACATCACAATCGAAGGGAATTAAGACTTTATCTGCTGCTATCAGTGCTGACAAAGTAAAAAAGTTAAATGCAGGTGGTGTATCTATATAGATACGATCATATCGTCCAATTAAGTTTTGAATTGAATCACGTAATTTATAAATTTTATGTTTACTTTCAAGTGCATGCTCAAGGGCACCAAGTGTTGGGCTGGCAGGAAGCACGTCTAATTTTGCAAAAGGAGTTGAGTGTACAAAGCTATCAATATCTTTATTTCGCGGGGCTTTTAAAATCGAACCTAACGCATTACCGATTAAACCCTTTTGTTGATTGTTTCCCAACACATCATCAAAGAAATTTTCGATATTTGGTTCTATAATTGATTTTTCAGCAGAATAAGTTGCGTCATCCCCTAAAAGGTACTGACTAGAGTTGGCTTGAGGATCAAGATCAATAACCAATGTCCTTAAGCCATGCTTGGCACTAATTGCGGCCAAATTTACAGTAATACTTGATTTCCCTACACCGCCTTTTTGGTTAAACACCACACGAGTTAACATGTTTCCCTCTGCATATTTTTTTACTGTACGCAGTTTAACCTAGAGCTTAAGCAAAAAGGCAAAGAATGTAGAACAATTAAGTAAAAACAGGCTTCACAATCACTAAAATAATAATAGCAATAAATGCGATAGCGCTAATCATTAAACCCGCCCTACGTTGCGCTAATAAAAGAGTGTCATCTTTTTTAAAGGCTTTCATAAGGGAAGATAATAAGACTAAAAATAGAATAATTTTAGCGTAAAACCACGGCTGTACCTGAAAGTCTTTCATGACCAATAAAATTGCGCCAGTAATGAAAACTACGGTAAATGATAGATGTTGTAAGGCAACTAATATTTTACGTCCCGCCGGATTTGGTTGTTCGCCTTGCACGCCTACAAACAGAGTTGAAGCGCGTAATACAAAAACCATAAGGGCGCCAGCCACCGCGGTCATGTGAATAATTTTAGTGAGTAAATGTGCATCCATGAAATTAGCCCTTAACTTTTAGGTGCATGAGCACATTCTGGGCTAGCGGGTGCCTGACCTTGCCACTCACTTGGTAAATAAGCATGAATTGCTAAAGCATGAATTTGCCCTGGATTCATTAAGTCTGAAGCTAAGGCATAAACTTTTTGATGACGTTGGACCAAACGTAATCCATTAAATTCATCGCTCACTACAATCACTTTAAAATGTGATTCTTTACCCGGGAAATAACCACCATGTCCGGCAGACTCATTGATAACTTCCAAATGGCTGGGTGCAAGGGTTTGTAACCGTTCAATCAATTGTTGTTCAAGGCTCATAGCTTTTCCTTTTACGATTATTCGTATATTTGAACCTAGTATACCCTGTCTGCACACAAACAAAAGTTGCTCTTGTACGCTTTGGCTTCAAACAAAATGTCTATTTATTCGGCAACTTAACGAGGAAAATACATCTAATTACCCATTTCTGTTTTTATTTTATGCAATCAGCATATTTATTTGCATAAAGTTGTTGACCCATGTTTCGCTTAATGTATTATAAGCGGCACGCGGGAATAGCTCAGTTGGTAGAGCATAACCTTGCCAAGGTTGGGGTCGCGAGTTCGAGTCTCGTTTCCCGCTCCAAATTGGTTTTTTTTGAGAA
>NZ_FODU01000019.1:0-51146 GCF_900110445.1 Acinetobacter sp. yr461 | reverse complement strand
CGTCCAGCGTTCGGCGGTGGTGATGATCGTCCAAAACGTAGCTTTGGTGGTGAAGATCGTCCGCGTCGTAGCTTCGATGATAAACCACCGCGTCGTAAATTCGACCGCTAATCAATATTTAGTTTGAAAAAAAAGGCCAGTAAAGATACTGGCCTTTTTTATTTTTCAGTTTTGTTATAAACTAACAAAATGTGAATTGGTTCAATTTTTTATTCAATAATGCGTAAAAGTAAGCGAAAAGAAACAATAATGGCACAATTGAAGAACCTTTTGGTTCAGCATGGTTTGCCTTATCTCTTTATTGCACTCGTTTTGTGTAATGGTGTTTACTTCGCCTACGCTTTTACAAATGGAAGTTCTGTTGAGCAATTCCAAGCTTCTGAATTGACCTCTTTTTACGAACATACCTCTTCTATTTCTATAAAATAAGTTAGATTTGCTTTTGTCAAAATTACAACAAGTTTGCTAATTTTCAGTGTTATAGTATGCGTGCATAAAAGTGCAGGAACGATTGCCATTATGAATAATAAAACTCCTCTCTCGACTCAACCACTTATTGAAGTGAAAAACTTGAGTTTTAATCGAGGGGAACGCGTCATTTATGACAATATTAGTTTAAATATACGTCGAGGCCAGATTACGGCCATTATGGGACCTTCTGGTACAGGTAAAACAACTTTATTACGTCTGATTGGTGGACAGCTCGTTCCAGATCAGGGGGAAGTTTTACTCGACACAAAAGATATTGCCAAAATGTCTCGTCAGGAACTTTTTTCCGCCCGTGCACGTATGGGAATGTTATTTCAGAGTGGAGCTTTATTTACGGATATGTCCGTTTATGAAAATGTGGCGTTTCCAATTCGAGCGCATACTAAGCTTCCTGAAAATCTCATTGCTGAACTGGTTGCGTTAAAACTTGAATCAGTGGGTCTACGTGGTTCTGAACAATTAATGCCGACAGAACTTTCAGGTGGTATGAATCGTCGTGTAGCCTTGGCTCGCGCGATTGCACTTGATCCAGATTTAATCATGTACGATGAACCTTTTGCTGGTCAAGATCCGATTGTAAAAGGTGTTTTAACACGTTTAATCCGTTCGTTAAGAGAAGCTTTGGATTTAACAACAATTATTGTTTCGCATGATGTTGCAGAAACATTATCGATTGCTGACTACATCTATGTGGTAGCTGAAGGAAAAATTCAGGGAGAGGGTACACCTGAAGAGTTGCAAAAACATGCTTCTCCATTTGTACACCAATTCTTAACAGGTTCGGCAGAAGGACCAGTTGAATACCAGTTTAGTCCTCAAGCCTATTTAAATAACGAGGTTCGTCCATGAATGCGATTGCCTGGTTAGGTAGACTCGTTATTGAGCGGATTCGAGGCATTGGTGCTGCGGCACATATGCTCTTGCAGATTATTTTTTCATTTCCTACCAAGGGTGGTTTTGGTCGTTTTGGTTACCAAATGCACCGCGTAGGTGTGATGTCCTTACTTATTATTACCGTTTCTGGTTTGTTTATTGGTGCGGTTCTTGGCTTGCAGATGTATAGCATTTTGGTTACTTTCGGTGCTGAGTCGATGTTGGGTACAGCGATTTCGTTAACCCTACTCCGTGAGCTTGCTTCTGTAGTTGCTGCATTGCTATTTGCAGGACGGGCCGGTTCTGCATTGACTGCCGAAATTGGTTCAATGAAGCAAAGCGAACAGCTTGCCAGTATGGAAATGATCGGGGTTGACCCTTTAAAGCAAATCGTATCACCACGTCTTTGGGCAGGTATAGTCAGTTTGCCAATGTTAACTGTGATATTTGCTGCGATTGGTATTATTGGTGGCAAGATGGTCGGTGTTGACTTTTTGGGTGCTGATGAAGGCTCCTTCTGGAGTGGTATGCAAAATACAGTGCGTTTCTGGCATGACATTTTCAATGGCACGATTATTAAAAGTATTGTTTTTGCTTTGATTTGTACATGGGTCGCTGTTTATCAAGGTTATGCCTGTGATCCGACACCAGAAGGAATCGCAACTGCCATGACGAGAACAGTTGTATATTCTTCATTATGTGTTTTAGGTTTTGATTTCGTGTTGACTGCGGTCATGTTCGGAGGGATTTAATGAAATCACGTAGTAGTGAACTGGCCGTTGGTATCTTTGTTATTATCTTCGGTATTGCGTTGTTTTTTTTAGCGATGAAAGTCAGTGGTCTTGTCGGTACGAATTTAAGTGATAGTTATACCATGAAGGCTCAGTTTGATAACGTCAATGGTCTAAAGCCTCGTGCTAAAGTAACAATGAGTGGTGTTACAATTGGTCGTGTTGATTCAATTACGCTTGATCCGGTTACGCGGTTGGCTACCGTAACATTTGGTTTAGATGGAAAATTGACAAGTTTCAATCCTGAACAATTAAAAGAAGTTCAGAAAAATGCACTGGAAGAGTTACGTTATAGCTCAGATTATACGCAGGCTTCTCCAGCGCAACAAAAAACAATGGAACAGCAACTGACCAGTAACATGACCTCCATCACCAGTATTGATGAAGATGCTTATATAATGGTAGCAACGAATGGTTTGTTGGGTGAGAAATATTTGAAAGTTGTACCTGGTGGCGGTGTGAACTACCTGAAACGAGGTGACACGATTTCAAACACTCAAGGAACTATGGATTTAGAAGACTTAATTAGTAAATTTATTACTGGTGGCGGGGCTGGTAAAGTTGCTGCCAATTCAGGCTCAACAGAAGCTCCTGCAAGCACTGATAAAGATAGTGCACAAGCATCATTTGTTGAGTAAAAGATTATTTGAAGGAGTGGTTCCTGGTGAATACGTTGTTTAAACAAACCCTGACAGCAAGTCTTTTGTCTACCATGATTGCAGGTACAGCTTTTGCTGCGCCTTCAGAAGCACCACCTGATTTTATCAAGCGTGTTGCTGATGGTTTGATTGCTCGTTTAAAAGCTGATCATGCTAAATTGCAAGCAAACCCTGCTTTAGTGAAGGCTATCGTACGTCAGAATTTAGACCCGTATGTTGATTCACAAGCATTTACACGTATTGTAATGGGTACTTATGCGACTAATCAGTATAGTACAGCTGCACAACGTGCTCAGTTTGAAACAAACTTCCGTAATACGTTAATTGAAAATTACGGTAGTGCATTTGCTAAGTATACGAACCAAAGCTATACAATGCGTCCTTATAAAGCAACTGCGGGCAAAAACCCAGTAGTGACATTGGACTTTAATCACAATGGTGAAAAAATTCCTGTGTCTTTCCAGTTAGCTGATAAAGGTACTCAGTGGAAAATCCGTAATATCAATGTTTCTGGTATTGATTTAGGATTGCAGTTCCGTAACCAGTTTGCTGCAACTGTGAAGCGTAATGGTGGCGATTTAAATAAAGCAATTGCAACCTTCCAGCCGGATGCAGATGCTGCTGTTAATCAGAACAAGCAGAAATAAGTAGGTGAATAGTGGTTCAGTATCTCAACCAACAATTGGTTGTTTCGGGAAAAATTGATTTTCAAAATGCCGAACAACAGTATAAAGCTGGGTTAGATATCATTAAGAAGCAACAAAGCTTTCCTTTAGTGGTAGATTTAACAGAGCTTGAGCATGGTAGTACCTTGGCATTGGCTGTTTTAGTTCAATGGCTACGTATTACTCCGCAGAATACTGGTTTACATTTTAAAAATGTACCCGAAAAAATGCTGAAGATTATTCAAGCCTGCCATTTGCAGGAAGATCTACATCTGATTTGATCTGTAAAATATAAAAAAGCACCTAAATATAGGTGCTTTTTTATGCTTGGAATTAGCATTTTATTACAAAGCTTAGATCCATTTTTTCCAGCGGAAGTAAATAATAGGACCAATAAAGAAGCCCATAATAATGAGTAAAACAATAAAGAAACTAGTCGTACCATGTGCAAAAGGTAGTACATCTGTGTTCATACCATAGATACTGGCAATGAGCATAGGTGGAGCTAACATACTTGGTAAGATCGAGAATCGACGGATCGTGTCATTCTGCTCGGTATTAATGAATCCAGACGTTGTATCAAGCAAGAATCGTACTTTTTGGAATAAGAAAGCATCATGTTCTACAAGTGAGCGAACATCTTCACTGAGTTCTCGAATATCTGCATCGTAAATATGACTACCTAATGCGCGTGGACGTGATAAAAAAGTAAGTACACGTCGTAAATCAATTAAACAGAGCTGCGCTTTTCCTAGCATATCTTCTTGTTGAGCTAGGCGTGTAATCATGTCGTCAAGATCTAGAATTTGTTCACGCTGGTGATTATTTAGAACTTCGGTAGAGTATTTTTCTAAATCTTTGTGGATATCTTCCAAGATATCCGCAAGCTCATCAAGTTTTGCCTCAAGAAGGCCTAATAAAATCCATGTGGGATCTTTATAGTCCATGTCATAGTCATTTCGACGAGCGCGTGCACGGAAGGCACGAAAGGCAACTAATTTTTCTCCCCGCATCGTAAAGAGACGGTCTTTATGTAAGATAAATGCAACCGTTTGCACCATCGCTAAAATATGTGAAGAGTCTTCTGCATCACCATCAACTTGATAATTTTTATTTTTCGTTAAAAAATAGGTGCTGATATGCAAAATACCGTCATCATCACGGTAAAATCGTGCTGAGGATGAAATATCTTCAAGCGACTTTAGTGTAGGTAAGTTTTGATCATAGGCATCTAAGACCCATTGTTGCTCTTCTTGTGAGGGGGCAATAAGATCAAGCCAGACTAATTCGGGATGTAGATCAAATCCACCATTGATGGTGGCATCTTCCAGACTTCCGCGTTCTGTGGCATAAAAGGCTTCAAGCATGTGTCTTTTTTCCTCACGCAGTCTGATGGAAATGGATGGGTGTATTTTAGACAAGGATTTGCCGAAAAACACTTGCTAATACGCTATTTTGCAAAAAAAAACTTTATCGATAGTTTAGTTTGTCAGCATGACAGTTCAATAAAACGGTTTTTTACACTATGAATTCAATTTGTATTTTCTGTGGTTCATCTCTTGGTTCAAACCCAATTTTCCAAAAAGTTGCCCAAACTACAGGCGAGGCTATTGCAAAACAAGGTAAGACCTTGGTTTATGGTGGTGGTCGCTCAGGTTTGATGGGCGTTGTCGCTGATAGTGCCTTACGGGCAGGTGGACAAGTCATTGGAGTGATACCTCGTGCTTTGGTCGATCGTGAGTTAGCTCATCCGGGCTTAACCAAATTATATGTTGTCGAAAATATGCATGAGCGTAAGACCAAAATGGCAGATCTTTCCGATGGCTTTATTGCTTTACCAGGCGGTGCGGGTACATTGGAAGAAATCTTTGAACAATGGACGTGGGCGCAATTAGGTATTCATCAAAAGCCATGTGCTTTCTTAAATGTAGCTGGCTTTTATGAAGATTTACTTAAAATGATTCAAGGAACGGTAGATAATGGATTTAGCCAAGCACGGTTCGTTGATAAATTGATCGCATCAGACAAAATAGAAAATATTCTTCAACAATTTGAACAATATCAGGCTCCTGCTCCAAAATGGGCAAATGCTGATGTACAGCCATAAAGAGGTTAAATAGGTGAAAACAATTACGGTCGCTGCTGCAGTGATCTTGAACGAGCAAAATCAGTTATTGCTCGTAAGAAAGCGTAATACCCATGCTTTTATGCAAGTGGGTGGTAAGCTGGAACCTAATGAGGCGCCAGAGATCACCATGCAGCGAGAAATTTTAGAAGAAGTCGGAACTTCTTGTGTAATTGAGCAATTTCTTGGTCGTTTTGAAACAGCAGCGGCGAATGAACCTGATCATATTCTGGTCAGTCATTTATATCTGGTTCAACTCGATCAGGCTCCTAAAATTGCTGCCGAAATTGCAGAAATGAAATGGGTGGATTTAAATGATTCAGAAACTCACCTCGCACCATTAACCCGTGAAATTGTTATTCCTTGGTGTGAACAGCATTTATCTACAGTTTAATGATCTTAGCTCGTTAAAGTTGCCGCTAAACAGGCGGCATGAATGGTTGTACATCCTAATTGCTTTAATACCTGACTAAGGGCATAAATTGAACTTCCGGTGGTAACGACATCATCAATAATCAGAACACGGCGATAACGCCGTTTTTCTTGAGTAAATGCAATGAATTGTTGTTCGATGTTCTCAAAGCGTTCCAGTCGAGAAAGCCCTTTTTGTGAATGCTCAGCAAGGCGTTGCACTGGCTGCCAAACAGGTATTTTTAATTGCTTGCTTAAGATATTCGCGAGTAATAGTGACTGATTAAAACCACGTTCAATTAAGCGTTGATTCGAAATCGGCATAGGTATAATAGCCTGTACCTTAGGAAATTTGAGTTGTTGTAAAATTTCACCTAATAAGATTTGATAATGTAATTTTTGTTCATATTTAAACTGCTGAATGATCCGGTTAACTGGATATGCATAATCACAGGCCACAAGAACTGATTGATCATTACGTTCAATTGTTTGTTTAAGCCATGGTAACTGTTCCCAACAGTCCTTACAGAGCGAATGTTTTTCTCGCACACCTGACTCACACAACAAGCAAGGTGAGAGTGAGTGGATAAGATGCTGCGGATTTAAGAAACTAAACATATGCATAACGAGGCGCTTCTGGAAGCCAACGTTTTAATAGTGCATCTGCTTGTTCTGGATAATCTTTTAACACTTGCTGAGCTACATAATGAGCTTGACTCAGTAAGTGGTCATCTCGCTCTAAACGAGCCACTCTAAATCCCATATCTCCAGTTTGTTTAGTACCCAGTAATTCACCTGGTCCGCGTAACTCAAGATCTTTTTCTGCAATCACAAAGCCATCATTACTTTCTCTTAAAATAGAAAGTCTCTCTTGGCCATTTTGTGAAAGAGGTGTTTTATATAAAAGTACGCAAAAGCTGGCTTGAGCGCCTCGACCTACACGACCACGTAATTGGTGTAACTGAGAAAGTCCTAAACGCTCGGCATTTTCAATCACCATAATGGAGGAGTTGGGAACATCTACTCCAACTTCAATGACCGTAGTTGCGATAAGAAGTTGTAATTCATTATTCTTAAAAGCTTGCATGACCGATTGTTTTTCATCGGCTTTCATTTTGCCATGTACTAAGCCGATATTGAGCTCAGGAAAGCGCTCTTTCATTTCTTGATAAGTTGCTTCTGCTGCTTGAGCATCTAAAGTTTCAGACTGTTCAACCAGTGTGCACACCCAATATGCTTGTTTTCCATCTCTGCAATTCGAAGCAATTCGTTGGAGTACTTCCTCACGACGATCAAGTGGAATCGTAACGGTTTGAATTGGAGTACGCCCTGGTGGTAACTCATCAATAATTGATGTGTCTAAATCACCATAGGCACTCATTGCCAGTGTTCGTGGAATAGGGGTGGCTGTCATGACGAGTTGGTGCGGGGTGAACTGCTCAGCACCTTTATTACGCAGAGCTAGGCGCTGATCTACGCCAAAACGATGCTGTTCATCAATAATCACTAGACCTAATTTGGCGAAGCCTACATTGTCTTGAAATAACGCATGTGTACCAATAATAAGTTCAGCATGACCTTCTTTAATTTGTTGCTCTGCTTGAACACGCGCTTTACCTTTTTGTTTTCCAGATAGCCAAGCCACAGTAATACCTAAGGGTTCAAACCAACGCTTAAAATTTAAATAGTGCTGTTCTGCAAGAATTTCAGTAGGAGCCATTAATGCAACTTGCCAATCAGCTTCTAAAGCATGGCAAGCGGCTACAGCGGCAACCAAGGTCTTTCCAGCGCCTACATCGCCTTGCACTAATCGAAGCATTGGTTGGTTCTGCTTCAAATCATTCAAAATTTCTTTAGATACACGTTTTTGTGCATTAGTCATTTGAAAAGGTAAAGCTTCTAATAGTTTTTTGGCTAATATTTTGCTGCTAGAAAAAGCTGGAGACGCAATTTGGCGGATATAAGCACGGCGATTAAGTAAACTAATTTGGTGTGCAACCAACTCTTCAAAAATAAGCCGTTGCTGTGCGGGGTGTGAACCTTGAGCCAATTGGACCATATTGGCATCAACTGGAGGCTCATGAATGTAATACAAAGCCTCTTTAAGCGCATAGCCATTGGTATATTGTTTGGGAAGCAACTCTGGTAAGGCATCACTATGGTGCTTTAAAGCTTGTTTTACATATTCGCGTAATTTGGGTTGAGTCAGCCCATCTGTACTGGGATAGATTGCTGTAAGCTGAGTTTTTGGTAGAGGCGTGTGTTCATTAATGAGCTGAATTTCAGGATGATACATCTCAAGGCCGCGTGCGCCTACGCGAACTTCACCAAAAATACGTAAGCGATGACCTGGTTTTATTTTGTCAGTCAGGTTTTTATAAATATGATAAAAGCGTAAGGTGACTTTACCGAATTCATCTTGAACCAAGGCTGCCATAGATTTTCGTTTTCCCGGAGGGAAATCAATTGATCTGACCTCACCTTCGAGTAAATAGCTACGCCCAACCACAAGTTGATTCATTGCAATAATCGTACTGCGGTCTTCATAATCACGTGGCAGATGAAACAGTAAATCATCTGTGGTAAAAATATTTAGTTTTTCGAGCAGGGCTGCTGAAGCCGATCCAACGCCTTGTAACTGATGGACTGAAGTCATGTCCCCTCAACGAGTTTTCTATGCATATATTATTTATCGGTTATGGTAAAACATCTCAGCGTGTTGCTAAACAACTATTTGAGAAAGAACATCAAATTACCACAATCAGCCGTAGTGTAAAAACAGATGGTTACGCAACCCATCTTGTTCAAGATATCTTTAAACTCGATTTAAGTAAAATTGAACCTGTAGATGTTGTATATATTTTACTTTCTCCAAATGAGAGTACGGTTGAGGGCTATCAGCATACTTATGTAGATAGTATTGAACCGATTCGAGAAGTATTAAAACCACATCCAGTCAAAAAAATAATCGTAGTCTCTTCTACGCGGGTATATGGTGAAAATGCAGGGGAGATGATTGATGATTTTAGTGAGGTTCAACCAAGCGATGCACAAGGTCATATCTTACGTAATATGGAGTTGCTTTGGCAGAAGCATTATCCAAACCAATGTGTAATTGTTCGTCCTACAGGTATTTATGGAACTTCCGTTGCCCGCTTGAAGAAAATGGCTGAAAATAGTCAAAGCTATCCAAATATACATTATAGCAATCGAATACATATTGATGATTTAGCAAGATTTTTGGCTTTTATGGCTGATTATGAAACTCATCAAGCGAGCTATATTGTGACTAATAACCAACCATTGCCTTTGCATGAAGTTATCGTGTGGTTTCAAGAAAAATTGGGATTGCCAGAGTTAACTTTAGAATCGAACCAAACTTCAGGTAAAAGAATTTATGCTAAACATTTGCTTCAAACAGGTTTTCAATTAGAGCATCCAATTTGCTTTAATGACTATTTATTATGTTTAAATGTTCATAGTACTAAATAAAATTTTGATTAAACTTTAAATAAGAATAGAAATACCTGATGAGGCAGTCAAATTGCCGATAAAGATAAAAAGGTTGAAAGTGAAAAAAATTTGTTTAGCTCTTATTTTGAGCGTAACAGCTGTTGCGAGTTGGGCCGAGGATCAGGTGTGGTGTGCATATGATCCGATTGGTTCCCAAGGGGATATCACACGTCGTTTAAATGACATTCGGTTATATGCTCAGCAATATCAAGTCAAATTTAAAGTGGTTACCTATCAAAAAGAACAACAGGCTATACAAGCTTTTGACGAGGGTAAATGTTCAGGTTTAGCGGCATCTAATTTTAATACTTATCGTTATAACCAGTTTATGGGGAGCACCGCAGGTATCGGGCTTATTCCTAATAATCGTACTGCTAAAAGCTTATTGCAGCTTCTGAATCATCCAACAATCGAGAAAAGGTTAATTTCTAAGGACTATGAAGCGGTAGGGATGATTCCTGTTGGTACTGCCTATATGGTCCTAAAAAATAAGAAAATTTCTAGAGTTGCTCAATTAAGAAATCAGCGTATTGGGGTGTTACCAAACAATCCACCACAACAGGCATTGGTACGAAGTGTGGGTGCTCAGCCAGTTTATGTTGATTTATCTAATGCGATTGTTCAGTTTAAGCAAGACAAAATTGATATTGTTCCTGTCCCAATATATGGACTATTGCCATATAACTTACAAAAAGAATTTGGACCAGATGTCCAAGTCATTAACTTTCCTTTGGCATATTTCGGCGTCAATTTAATTATTAAACCACAAGCTTATCCAGCTAATTTTGGCCGAAAAATTCGAGGATGGTTTGTTCAAAACAGCCAATTACTGACTAACCGTGCGACCCAGTGGGAAAACCATTTACCTGCTTATTATTGGGTAGATGTCTCTTTTTATGAAAAGCAGAGCTATGACGTTATGGTTGCAAAAATACGCAATCAGTACGTACTTTCAGGTTATTACGATGCTTATTTTGTTCAACTTATGAAGCGTCTGCGTTGCATAGATGATCCACGTTATTTTGAATGTCCAAGTCGCTAATAAAATAAAAGGCAACGAAAGTTGCCTTTTATTTTGACTCAAACTCTTAAGATTTTTTACGTTTTAAACGTCGTTTTGCTTGTTGAGATGCCATAGCTTCAAGCGCATCTTTTAACTCTTCGTCGGTAAAGGTCGTGATGTGTTGCAACATTTGTAAGGTTACTTCATCAAGAACCAACTGTGCACCCGCAGCCATTTGACGGAAATTATCATCAAATTCGATTTGGCCTTGGTCATTGGTTCGAATGTAATTTTGCTGTGTAAGTACTTTTAAGAAGCTTTGGAATAAAGCTTTATCGAAGAACTCTGGCGAATTAAATTCATATAGAACAGACAAACGTTGTCCGAGTAAATGACTTAATTCTTCAACCTGTTTAGCAGAAATATTACCCGAACCACGTTGAGTAATTAGTGCAAGCGTCATGTAGTAACGCTCAAGACTTTGCTTAACAGGAGTAGCTAAAACAACAAGTTGATTGTGCTCTTCAGTATTTGGTGCAGAGCTAATCAAGTTACCTTCATCGTCTTGTTGAATCAGTTTCGATTGAACCAACGCATCTGCATATTGCTCAATTTGTTCTTTAAGCTCGCTACTCTTCCATTTTAGGAATAACTCTGCCTTCAAGAATGGATACAGGGTATAGATGACATTGGTTAAATCTGAACGGCTGATTTTTCCATTGTGTTCAACAAGTGATGCAACCAATGACGGTAAAACAAAGGCGTGCAAAATGTTATTACGGAAATAAGTCAGAAGAACAGCTTGATTGTCTTCAATCCCAATAATATCGCCGAGTGCATGCTGAACTCGTTTAATGAGTTTAAGCTTTAAACCATAAGCAATAATTTCTTTACCAGAAAGAGGCGTTACTTCCATACGTTGGTCATATGGGAAGTTTGATGCCAGATTGCGGTAAGCTTCAAGCTGCTTAATACAGATTTCTTCATCAAGCGTATGCTTTGGAGTTGCAAGCAAAATAATAGAAAGTAAAGAGACAGGGTTGATCACCACAGCTCGGTTAATATTTTCTAAAATTGCATGTGCAGAGCTATTTACTGCATCTGAAACTGCTTGAGGAATTGGGTCGTCATTCTTTTCGATATGAACATTTTCTGCATTATGTTGTTTAAGCAGATCATCAAGGAAAACAGGCTCACCAAAGTTCACGTGGACTTTACCGAAAATACGTTCAATTTTTCGTAAGGTTTTTACAATACCAAAAATTGATTCAGCTTCTTTCGGTTTACCTTGCATTTCGCCTACATAGGTTGAGCCTTCCATCAGTCGTTCATAACCAATATAAGTTGGTAAGAAGACGATAGGTTTAGCACGGCCACGTAAATGACTGTGAACTGTCATGGCAAGCATACCAGTCTTAGGCGGTAATAGGCGTCCTGTACGCGAACGTCCACCTTCAATAAAGTATTCAAGAGGGGTGTTGCGTGACAAAATACTATATAAATATTCTTTAAATACCGTTGTATAAAGGCCATTTCCACGGAAAGAGCGGCGAATAAAGAATGCACCGCCTCCACGTAAAAGTTGCCCTACAAATGGTAGATTTAAGTTATCACCCGCAGCAATATACGGAACCATTAAGCCACGTTTATAAATCACATAGGATAATAATAAATAGTCAATGTGACTGCGGTGGCAAGGTGTATAAACCACTTCATAATCTTTTGCCAGTTCCCGAACAGTACTGAAGTTATGCACTTCTACGCCGTCATAAAGCTGGGTCCATAAACGTGTTAAAGCAAGATCGGCAAAGCGGACTGCTGAGTGTGAATAATCTGATACGACTTCATTCACATAGCCAATCGCACGACGCTCAGCTTCGAGCATGCTGACTTTTCCGCGAATACTTTCACGGCGGATTGCTTCTTGCACATCGCGAGATTTTACAACCGATTGCATGACATTACGGCGATCCGATAAATCGGGGCCTAAGACTACTTCACGTTGACGATCTAAGTAATCATTTAACGTACTTACAATATAAGTGGCTGGTGAAAGGTTTGGATAATGCTGTTGAGCATATTCAACCAGTTCACGTAGCGATTGCGGTTCATGAAATTCTAAATACGATTGGCGACCATGCAGGCCAATGTTGACCAATTGCTTAACGGTGCTCGGTGTAGCCCATGTATCTGAAAATAAGAGCTTAAACCAAGAATCTTCTTTATCTGGTGTACGGCCCCATAAAACGGTAACCGGAACAAGCTCTATATCAAGTTCAGGATTTTCTTGTAAGACTTCAATTAATTTTAGTAAGCGTGGTGGAAAAGCATGAGGAGGAGGATTCAGTAAATTATTTTCATCATTGTGCTGTAAAAATAAAACCGATGCTTTTTCCTGATGAGTGCCAACAACTAATGGGTCTAACGCAGGTTTTAAATTTAAACGACGCGTTTCTCCATCAACCACCAAAGCATTGCTTCGAGAATGATTTTGTAAGACATAGCACACCACTTTCTGGCGGTCAGTCTTTGCTTCTGTTGTTTCTGATACTGGTTCAGTAGGAACTTCCCCAAGAACATGTGGTGTTACCACGAGGTCAAGTAGTTTACTCGAAAGCCGACGATACATTTGACCAAACCCACTCTTGGACATAAGAACTCCTACTTCTTAAAGACAAATCCCAGCACCAAATGCGGAGGGTAATTATTTTGAGGCATTTATTGAAAAAAACAATATGCTAATAGCTTATAAATTATAATGCTTTTGGCATATTTTATCGTTAAAAATCGTATTTTTAGCTGTTATATGAGCAATGTTCGTCATAAGTTGACTGATTGTTCCATGTGCAAATAGTTTTTTATGGCACAATAGATTCTACACATCTGTCCTTTAATACGATTTTTTACCTGAAATATGAAGGTATCTCTCATGAATGCGTTAACCCAAGAACTTGTCGAGCTTTTGACTTTAGAAAAGCTAGAAGAAAATATTTACCGTGGTATCAGTCGGAATCTGGTCGGTAAACGTGTCTTTGGTGGACAGGTTTTGGGTCAGGCTTTACGTGCAGCATCTTATACTACTGATCGCCCAGCGCATTCTTTACATGCATATTTTTTATATGGTGGCGATATTAATGCCCCAATTATCTATGAAGTAGACCGTTTACGGGATGGGAAGAGTTTTGTAAGTCGTCAAGTTCGTGCGATTCAGCATGGGCGAGTAATATTTTCAGCGATGGTTTCTTTTGCCAACCCAGAAGAAGGTTTGAACTATCAACATCAAGAACCCGAGTATCCTGCACCAGAAACGCTTAAATCTGAAAATGAGCTGAAACAAGGTATTCTAAACTTTGTACCTGAAAATGTTCGTGCTAGCTTCATGCGCGAGCGTCATGTAGAAATTCGTCCGATTGATCCGGTAAATCCATTTCAGCCGCAACCAGAAGCTCCATATAATGCGCACTATATCCGCACGCATGACCGTATTCCAAAACAATTAGATGATATTGCTTTGCATCAAGCGATTGTTGCCTTTTATTCAGACTTTACTTTAATGACAACGGCTTTAAGACCGCATGGCTTAAGTTATATTTCTCCAAGTTTGCAATGTGCAAGCATTGATCATGCGATTTATTTCCATCGTCCACTGCGTGCGGATGAGTGGATGCTTTATGACATGGAAGCCACAGTGAGCGCGGCTTCTCGCGGTTTAAATTTTGGTCGTATGTGGCAAAATGGTCAGCTTGTATGCAGTACAGTACAAGAGGGTTTAATCCGTTTGCGGGAAATTGAAACGCAATAGATTCCTCGAAAAAGCCATCTAACCAGATGGCTTTTTTCTTTTTAATGGGATCGATGTGACAAAAAATTGCTCGAATGAAAAGCAAGCTCATGTCATATTGTAAATAGGTCTGCCAACTGAAAAAAATAATGCTGATATGAACTTAAATACACAAATTCTAATTGCCGCCATTTTAGGTTTAGCCTTTGGTTTCCTACTCACAATGTATCCAGACACTGCTTTTGTAAAGCATAGTTTATATGGGCTTGGAATATTAAGTAGCGTTTTTATTGGGCTCCTTAAAATGCTTTTGGTACCTTTAATTTTTAGTTCGATTGTTGTGGGGGTATCAAATCTACAAGCAGGCGGACAGTTAGGGCCAGTCTGGAAAATCACATTTTTATGCTGTTTAACCACAACCACTTTAGCCTTAATTTTAGGCATCAGTTGTGCTCATTTATTTGAAGTTGGGCGTGGCATAGATATTTCTATTTTCCAGACATCTATGCAAAATTATCAGGCACCAGATAGTTTGAACCCTGCCAGTTTTTTCACTAATTTTATTCAAAATACTTTAATTAACCCATTTAAAGCGTTTAGTGATGGTAACGTTTTAGCTGTCGTAGTCTTTGCTTTATTCGTTGGTGTCGCTTTGGTGCAGGGTGGGGAACGTTTCAAAAGTATTCGTTTATTGAGTCACCAGTTCTTTGAAATGATGATGATGCTGGTTGGCTGGGTTATGAAATTAGCGCCGTTGGGTATTTTTGCTTTGTTAGCAAAGTTAATGGCAACAGAAGATATTTCAGTATTAAGTCGTTTGGCTGAGTTCGCGGTCGTTGTAACAGGCACAACCATTTTTCATGGTGCTGTTGTTTTACCACTACTGCTTTGGATTTTCGGTCGCATGAGTCCTTGGACTTTTTTCAAAGGGACTCGTACAGCACTGATTACTGCATTTGCAACCAGTTCTAGCTCTGCCACTATGCCGCTTAGTATGAAGTGTGCGCAAGAAAACTTAGGCGTACGCCCGCAAACAGCAGGATTTGTTATCCCATTAGGCACACAGTTAAACATGGATGGTACTGCACTATATGAAGCGGCAGCTGCATTGTTTGTGGCAAATTTGGTGGGTCTAGATTTAAACCTGACACAGCAAATTATCGTGTGTTTAACGGCGATGATTGCATCACTTGGTGCGCCAGGAATTCCAAGTGCGGGTATGGTTACCATGATTATGGTTTTACAATCTGTGGGTTTGCCTGCTGAGGCAATTGCAATTTTACTTCCGATTGACCGTTTATTAGATACGGTGAGAACGGTGGTAAATGTGCAAGGGGATATGATGATTAGTGTGGTTGTAGACCGTTATACGAAAGATAAAGATATCAGTGTCTAGCTATCTATAGATCAAAAAAAGCAGGATTTTAAATCCTGCTTTTTTATTTTAAGCAGCTTGAAGTTCTGCCCTTTTTGCTGCTGGAGATTGCGATAAATAGCTAACCGCATCTTCAGTGCTGCCTTCTTTGACTGGATCATACCAAGGCATGAGGTAATCAATTTGCTGGGCAATAAGCCAGAGTGGGTTTGGTAAAACCTGATTATCTTTTCGGCTGATTTTGTACCACTCTAAAGTAACCCACACTGGAAAAAATCTAGATTTAGCCGCATCTGCAAAACGTGGATCTTGTTTCATAATATGTGCAGCGCCATCTACCCATAATCCAAGTACAAGTGTGATAACAGCAAGACTCATATAGTAACGTGGAATATAACCGCCACCAAGATGACGATATAAATCAAAGGCAACCGTGCGGTGTTCAATTTCTTCTGAACCGTGCCATTTAACCAGATCCACCATTTCTGGATCTGCGCCTAGTTCTTCCCATCGCTCGTTATATAACGCATATTTCCCCAACACGCAGGTCATATGCTCAACAGTTGCAATAACTCCTAAACGGAATAGATCCCACTGTTTTTCTAAAATTTTTGGAACTTCTCTATCAAAAGGTTTATCTGCCAAAGCGATAGTAAATACATAATTCATAATGTCCAGATTTCTCTGGATATCAATATTACGTGCGCTTAAATATTCTTTGTTTGCAGAAGTGTGAGCATTGGCATGCATAGCTTCCTGACGGATAAATGCCTGTACATCCTGCTTGAGTTTTTCATCTGTGATTTGCGGTAAAACCTTATTATACAAACGGCAAAACCAGAACTCTCCAGCGGGCAAGATATTATTAATTTCATTAATAAAATAACTTGCGAAAGGCTGATTAGGAATCCAGTCGACAGGGGTATCTTTCCAGTCAAATTTTACTTTACGTGGAAGAATTTTATAATCAATAGAAGAGCCTAACGCCTTGGCCTTCAAAAAAGATAACAATTTCATCATTTAGTCCTGATTTTTAACTCGATGAAGTTAAGAATGAGTATAAAAAAAGCCCCTACATTTGTGTTTAGCAATAGGGGACAATTGAGTATAAATTTAATGAAGAAATTGTATCTGTGAGGATAATTTAGCTTTCAGCATCCTCATCTGTCGCTTCAGGGATTGAATCGACATCAAATTCTGGCTGTTGATCAAGCGTAAAATGCAGGCGTCCACCCATGACACTTGCAAGCTCTTCCAAACCTAATTTATTAAGTGAAGAGAAAAGCTGGATAGAAAAATCAAGCTTCATTTTTTTAAGTTGCTGTTTAACTTCAAGTAATACTTTATTTGCAGGACCGCGATTAAGTTTGTCTGCTTTTGTTAATAGAATATGTACGAACAGATGTCGTGAATAAGCCCATTCCAGCATCATCATGTCAAAATGTTGTAGAGGATGGCGAATATCCATAAGTAGCACTAAGCCTTGTAAGCTTTGGCGATGGATCAGATAGTTTTCTAATTCTTTTTGCCACACCTTTTTCATATCTTCAGGTACAGCTGCATAACCGTAACCTGGAAGGTCGACCAAGCGTTGATCAGGGTTGCCTAGACTAAAAAAGTTAATCATCTGGGTACGGCCTGGCTTTTTAGAAGCGCGGGCAAGTTGTTTCTGATTGGTTAATGCATTAATCGCACTCGACTTACCAGCATTTGAGCGCCCTGCAAAAGCAATCTCGTAGCCGCTATCTTCAACACAAAGTGCCAATTTAGGCGCACTCATTAGAAACTCAGCTTGGCGTAACCAGTTTAGTGATTGCACAGCATAGGCTGTGATCGCCGGATCTGGTGCTTTTTCATAGCTGATCTTTTGCTTGGGTGCGAGTCTGGCTTTGGTGTCTTTCGATTTTTCACTACGACGCATAAAAAATAACTTTTTAGATGAGAGGGCTCGTGCCTAGTATAAAGGAGCTTGGTTATTCTTGCTAATTTTCAATAAATCTACTTATGAAAATCAATAGAAGTCAGATTTGTAAAAAGGCAATAGGAGAGTCAGGTGGGGTAGACTTTGACTGTTGCAAAACCTCTCCAAGCGTGTATTGGTCTAGACTTTGGTAAAAGCTTTCTAAAGCTTGGTCAAGAATACCTTTTAAACCACAGTGACTTCGCAATACACAAGGTGGCGTATTGCATTCAACGATTTGATTGTCACCCTGTAATATTCGAACAATTGAACCTAAATTTGAGTTAAGTGCATCTGGATTTAAGCGAATTCCACCGCCTTTTCCCCGAATGGTAATAATCCATTCCTGCTTACCCATGAAGTGAACAACTTTAACCAGATGGTTTTGTGAAACATGCAAATCTTTCGCGATTTCTGCAATCGTGTAGGGTGCATCACTTGGGCGTGCAACATACATTAATAGTCGTAATGCATAATCGGTAAATTTATTAAGCTGCATGATCACCAAAAATGGAAGAGATTAAAAGGATGATCATCTTAGCCTGAAAGTCTAAATAAGAAAACTTTCAGGCAAGAGGTTTTTATATTAGAGCGTTAAAGGCGCTGAAACTTGAACTTGATCGCCAACTCTGTAATGTTCAAGCAAGATATTCGCTACTGAGAACTCTGTATGGTTTTCTTCAGGCTGAACTTCAAAATGATATGAGTTGTTTTCCTGAGCTTCTGTAAATTTAAAAGCTTTCGGTTGTTCAAGCTGCTCATCTGGAACTTGCACTTTAACAGAGATAAAAGCATTTGCAGGTCCGCTAAGTACGTCTTCATGGTCAGTTGCTTTTAAGGTGAAACGTTTGCCAGATTCAAGAGGATCAATTTGAGTAATTTCAAATGAACGCCAGCCAGCCCATCCACCATTTAAGTTTTTAAGTTGTTCATATTTTTGTTTTTCAACGCCAATTAGAATATCTGCCAATTGTAAATAAGCCTGTTTCCACGCCTCAATCAGTTCTGATTCAAATGGCACGTTGAGTACTTCACTAATTGAATGAAGTAAGTTGTCGCCAACAATTGCATATTGGTCTGGTTGAATATCTAAGCTCACATGTTTAGTCGTAATACGTTCAACTGCTTTCGCTAAAACAGTAGGGTTCTCAATATTTTCTGCATAAGCAAGAACGGCAGCTGCAAGAGCACGAGGTTGGCGTAAGCTAGTTTGGTCATCCAAGTTAAAAACATTTTTTAATTCGGGGTTGTTATTAAGCATACGCTTATAAAAGTATGTGGTCAGCGTAACGCCGTGTTCACGTAAAACAGGTACTGTAGATTTAACGAGTTCGATTTGTTGTGGAGTCATGGCTAGACCTTATTTATCTGGCTATATAAGATGTATTTAAAATACATCTTTAAAAAAACAATCGCAATAGATTTTTTATAAAAACCATAAAAAAATTAGGGAATATAAAATTCCCTAATTTAAAACTGATATATGGAAGAAATTTATTTACCAAATAGTGAACCTAGTAGGCCCCTTACTAATTTTTGACCTGTACTTCCCCCTAGACTGCGCGCGGCACTTTTTGCAAAAGTACCCACAATATCTTGCGTAAGCTTGGCTCGTTCACGTGCTGCTCGTTCTTCTTCTTTTTGCTGTTCACGTGCTAATCGTTCTTGTTCCTTTGCTTGCTGCTTTGCTAAAGTTTCTTGCTCTTTTTCTTGTTGTTTAGCAAGTTCAGTATTTTGTTGTTGTTGCTCACGTTCAGCGACTTTATTTTGTAGCATTTCATAAGCGCTATCACGATCTACAGCTTGTTCATAAATACCAGCAATAATACTTTTTGAGATTAGAGTTTGACGCTCTTCTGGAGTGATTGGTGTAAAAGCAGAGTAAGGAGGCATCACCCAGCCACGTTCTACAATTTGTGGCGTACCTTGTTCATCAAGACAACTAATGAGCGCCTCACCAACAGCCAGTTCGGTAATGGCTTCATCAACTTTAAAGTTTGGATTGGCACGGAAAGTATCTGCTGCGGTTTTTACTGCTTTTTGATCTTTAGGCGTAAATGCACGTAGCGCATGTTGAATGCGATTGCCAAGCTGGCCAAGAACACTTTCTGGTAAATCGAGTGGATTCTGAGTAATAAAATAGATGCCAATACCTTTAGAGCGAATTAAGCGTACAACTTGCTCAATCTTTTCTTGTAATGCTTGACTGGCATTGTCAAATAATAAGTGAGCCTCATCAAAGAAAAACACGAGTTTTGGTTTGTCCATATCGCCAACTTCTGGAAGCTGTTCAAATAACTCCGAAAGCATCCATAACAAGAAGGTGGCATATAGCTTAGGCGTATTCATCAGCTTGTCAGCAGCAAGAATATTGATATAACCATGTCCATTTGCATCGGTTTGTATAAAGTCCAGAATATTTAAAGCCGGCTCACCAAAAAATTGTTCTCCACCTTGGTCAGCAAGAGCAAGCAAGTTACGCTGAATAGCACCTAAGCTAGCCGGAGATAAATTGCCATATTCTGCTTTAAACTCTGCTGCATGTTCACTAACGAAGGTGATCATGGCTTTTAGGTCTTTAAAGTCTACTAACAGTAGGCCCTGATCATCCGCAATTCGAAAAACTGCAGCTAATACACCTTCTTGAGTATCATTTAAATTGAGCATACGAGCCAATAAAATTGGCCCAATCTCAGAAATAGTAGTGCGAATAGGGTGGCCTTGTTGACCGAACAAGTCCCAAAAAACGACAGGGTTAGCAGCAAAAGGAACGCTATCAATCTGTAATAATTTTAGACGTTCATTAAACTTATCTGAAGCCTCACCTGATTTTGCGAGACTCGAAACATCGCCTTTAGCATCGGCAAGAAATACAGGAACGCCGATTCGAGAGAAACTTTCTGCTAGAACTTTTAAAGTAACTGTTTTACCTGTACCTGTTGCACCTGCAATTAGGCCATGGCGGTTAGCAAACTGAGAAAGCAAAACAATTTCTTTTGATGTGTCATTAAGATTTTTAGCAATAACAATCGGTGTACCCATATATTTTTATCCTTTGGTTCGAGCCACTATAATGTTGTCGTTTTTACAGTTGTTTCAGTGCATTTTCGATATCTTGAATTAAATCTTGCGGATCTTCCAGTCCTATACAGAAGCGAACTAATAAACCTTGTTGTAAATGTGTATTCTCAAGTTTTCTCATCATTTTTAAATCATAAAGCATGATCAGGCTAACTGGTCCTCCCCAGCTAAAACCGAGTTTAAATAACTCTAATGCATCACAGAAGCGACGTACTGCGGTAATGTCATAATCTGGTTTGAAAATAACGCTGACTAAGCCAGCACTTTGACCATTTGTGCAGATTTCTTGCCAATATTGATGGCCTGGGGCAGTCTCATCACTTGGATGTAGAACTTGTGCAAATTGAGATTGGTCTTTTAGCCATTTAAGTAAAGTTTGAGCATTGGCTGATTGTTGTTCATAGCGTAAAGACATATGAGCTAGACTGCGTTGGACTTGAGCCGCATCATCTCCTGAAACTGCAATACCTAAAATGGCATGCGTACGGAACAGACGATGATGGAGTTTATCATCACGAGTTACAATGCTACCCATTAAGATGTCACCGCCACCGCTCGGATATTTGGTTAGAGCATGGACGGTTAAGTCGACTGATAGGTGTTCATCTGAAAAATTAAAAGCATTAAACGCAAGCCCGGCTCCCCAGGTGTTATCTAATGCTGTTAATACACCATGTTTTTTAGCTTTTTTGACTAGATTTTTAAGATCAGGGAATTCTAGAGTAACCGAACCTGCAGCCTCCAACCATAATAGTTTACTTCTTTCAGTCGGTTGAAAACTTGAAGCATCAATAGGGTTATATACTTTAACAATAACGCCATATTGATTTTGTAGATGATTTAAATGTTCTAGATTCGGTCCATAAATGTTGTCTGGGACCCATACTTCATCATTAGTGTTTAAAAATGCTGAGTTCACAACATTAATTGCTGATAGACCACTCGGTGCAAGCAAACAATGCAGCCCACCTTCGATTTGCGCAATATTGTCGCCTAAGGTGAAGGTGGTCGGGGTGCCATGCGTGCCATAGCTATAGTCGTAATCATCAGTCCAATGGCGATCAAAAAGGTGCGAAGTTGATTTAAAAATAATAGTGGATGCACGAAATAAGGGTGGTTGCACTGTTTCGATAAATTGCGGAGCTTTTCTTGGTGCGTGAATGAGGCGAGTCTGGAAGTCGTTATGCTTTTTCATAGTGCGTTGCATTTTAGATAATAAAGTTAGATTAAGAGAAATTTAAGTTCTTCGCTAGATTTACGAAGTTTTATAAGACGTTTCGTTACAGTAGACCCATAAAATAAAAACTTGGCTTTATTTTTGCAAAGACCACTACAACATTCTAACAACAATAGGTTTAAGCGCATGAAGTCGCATTTACGAGTTCACTATTTTCAACATATTGCAGGTGAGGGATTTGGAAGTTGTTATTCATTTTTAAAAGCCCATCACGCGACCATTAGCTCTACGGAGTTCTTTGCACTTCCGGTTGATCGATCACTTGAAATAGAGGCTTTGCCTAGAATCGAAGAGGTTGATTTATTACTGGTTATGGGTGGAACGATGAGTGTAAATGATGAGGCAAATTTTCCATGGCTTAAGATTGAGAAAAGATGGTTGCGCCGTTATTTGGCAGCAGGAAAGCCTGCTATTGGTCTTTGTCTAGGGGGGCAACTGATTGCTAATGCATTGGGCGCGGCAGTGAGCCGTAATCGCTATCAGGAACTTGGCTGGTCAACGGTTCAGAGAGTTGCAAATTTACCTCAAGAAAGCTTTCCGTTACCTGAAAAGATAAATGTTATGCAGTGGCATAGTGAGACATTTGAAATACCTAAAGGCGCTATACATTTGGCGGAGAGCAGAGCTTGTCGCAATCAGATGTATCAGATTGGAAAAAATGTGCTTGGTTTTCAGTTTCATCCAGAGATGACACCAGCAGCTTTAGAGCTCTTACTTGAAGATGAAGAGGAGTTGTCTATTTTTGACGGAGAATATGTTCAATCTACGTGTGAACTACAGTATTCAGAAGCACAAAAATTTGAGCAAGGCAATCAACTCCTAAATAAAGCTATTGAGTTTGTAATAAATGCCTAGATGAACTTTGAATGCTCGATCAAAGCGGGTTTTGTGGAGAAAATAGAAAAAGAGAATTGCATAAGACTTAAACAATCGTTATAATGAGCGACCCTCAATAGGAGGGGCATTTGCTGCGAAGAAAGTGGTAAATGTGCATTACAGTCGTGGCATCGATCATGACCTTAGTGATTTTCACTGCCTTTGACACTTACCAATGGGTGAGATGCGTCAAGGGTGATTCTTTATATGTTTGGCTTGGAGTTTACTGGTATGTCTAACCAGAGAATTCGTATCCGTTTGAAGTCTTTTGATCATCGTCTGATTGATCAATCTGCTCAAGAGATCGTAGAAACCGCTAAGCGTACTGGCGCACAAGTTTGTGGTCCAATTCCGATGCCTACTCGCATCGAACGCTTCAACGTTCTTACTTCACCGCACGTTAACAAAGATGCGCGTGACCAGTACGAAATCCGCACCTACAAACGTTTGATCGACATCGTTCAACCTACAGATAAAACTGTTGATGCATTGATGAAATTAGATCTTGCGGCTGGTGTTGATGTTCAGATCGCTTTGGGTTAAGGCTTTCGGTTGATTAACTTTTAAGTTAATTAGGCCGCTTTTTTAGAGGTTTATGCACATGGCTATTGGTTTAGTCGGTCGCAAATGTGGTATGACTCGCATCTTTACAGATGCAGGTGTTTCTGTACCTGTTACAGTCATCGAAGTCGATCCAAACCGCATTACGCAAATCAAAACACTTGAAACTGATGGTTATCAAGCTGTTCAAGTAACTACTGGTGAACGTCGCGAATCTCGCGTAACTAACGCTCAGAAAGGTCACTTTGCGAAAGCTGGTGTTGCTGCTGGTCGTTTGGTTAAAGAGTTCCGTGTTACTGAAGCTGAGCTTGAAGGTCGTGAAGTTGGCGGTACTATTGGTGTTGATTTGTTCACAGTTGGTCAAGTTGTTGACGTAACTGGTCAATCAAAAGGTAAAGGTTTCCAAGGTGGTGTTAAGCGTTGGAACTTCCGTACCCAAGACGCTACTCACGGTAACTCAGTTTCTCACCGTGTATTAGGTTCTACAGGTCAAAACCAAACTCCTGGTCGCGTGTTCAAAGGCAAAAAAATGGCTGGTCACTTAGGTGATGAACGCGTAACAGTACAAGGTCTTGAAATCGTATCTATTGACGCTGAACGTTCTGTTTTAGTTGTTAAAGGTGCAATTCCTGGTTCAACTGGCGGTGACGTGATTGTACGTCCTACCATCAAGGCCTGAGGGGAAATACCGTGAATTTGAAAACTGTTTCCGGCTCTGCTGTTGAATTGTCTGAAGTTGCTTTCGGACGTGAATTTAACGAAGCTCTTGTACACCAAGTTGTTACTGCTTATTTAGCAGGTGGTCGTCAAGGTACTCGTGCTCAGAAGTCACGTGCAGACGTTTCTGGCGGTGGTAAAAAACCATTCCGTCAAAAAGGTACTGGTCGTGCTCGTGCGGGTTCTACTCGTAGCCCTATCTGGGTTGGTGGTGGTAAAACTTTTGCTGCTCGTCCACAAGATTGGTCTCAAAAAGTAAACCGCAAAATGTACCGCGGTGCAATGCAATGTATCTTAGCTGAACTTGTTCGCCAAGATCGTCTTGTATTAGTTGAAGAGTTTGCTATTGCAGCTCCAAAAACTAAAGAATTGCTTGCTAAGCTTGGCGATTTAAATGCCGCTCGTGCATTGATCGTTACTGAAGCTGTAGATGAGAACTTATATCTTGCAGCACGCAACCTTCCGCATGTAGATGTGGTGGATGCAACTGCAATCGATCCTGTAAGCTTGATCGCGTTTGATAAAGTTGTTATGTCTGTAGCTGCTGCTAAGAAAATTGAGGTAGAACTCGGATGAACAACGAACGTATCTATCAAGTCCTTAAAGGACCAGTCTTCTCAGAAAAGGCACAAGTTTTAGGTGATACTGTTGGCGTTCAAGTATTTAAAGTAGATATTAATGCTACTAAACTTGAAGTTAAAAAAGCAGTTGAAAAACTTTTTGGTGTAGAAGTTGTTAAAGTTAACACTACTATTACTAAAGGTAAAACTAAGCGCTTTGGTAAAACATTGGGACGTCGTTCTGATGTTAAAAAAGCATACGTCACCCTGAAAGCCGGCCAAGATGTTGAAATGGCTGACTTGGGCGATACCGCTGAAAGCGCAGCGGAATAAGGACGAAAATTATGCCGATTCAAAAATGTAAGCCAACGTCTCCAGGACGTCGCTTTGTAGAGAAAGTGGTTCATGATCACCTTCACAAAGGCGCGCCTTACTCACCGTTGGTTGAAGCAAAAAAACGTACTGGTGGTCGTAATAATAACGGTCACATTACAACTCGTCACGTTGGTGGTGGTCATAAGCAACACTATCGTATCGTTGACTTTAAGCGTAATAAAGACAGCATCCCAGCTGTTGTAGAGCGCATTGAATACGATCCTAACCGTACAGCACATATTGCTTTGTTGAAATATGCTGATGGTGAGCGTCGTTATATCATTGCACCTAAAGGCTTACGTGCTGGCGATAAAGTACAATCTGGTAACGATGCTCCAATTCGTCCAGGTAACTGCTTGCCACTTCGTAACATGCCGATCGGTTCTACACTTCATAACGTTGAACTTAAAATTGGTAAGGGTGCGCAATTAGCGCGTTCTGCTGGTGCTTCTGTTCAGTTGTTGGGTCGTGATGGTTCTTACGCAATTGTTCGTCTTCGTTCAGGCGAAATGCGTAAAATTCATGTTGAATGCCGCGCTGTAATTGGTGAAGTTTCTAACCAAGAAAACAACCTTCGTTCATTGGGTAAAGCTGGTGCTGCGCGCTGGCGTGGTGTTCGTCCTACCGTACGTGGTATGGCGATGAACCCAGTTGATCACCCGCACGGTGGTGGTGAAGGGCGTAATAAAGGTATTCAACCTGTAAGCCCATGGGGTCAAAAAGCTAAAGGGTACAAGACACGTACCAATAAGCGTACGACTAAGATGATTATTCGCGACCGTCGCGTCAAGTAAAGGAATCTGACTAATGCCTCGTTCTCTGAAAAAAGGCCCATTCGTCGATGCGCACTTGTTCGCTAAGGTTGAAGCGGCTGTTGCTAGTAACTCTCGCAAGCCGATTAAAACTTGGTCTCGTCGTTCGATGATCCTTCCAGATTTTGTTGGTTTAACAATTTCTGTTCATAATGGTCGTAATCACGTTCCAGTAATTGTTACTGAGCATATGGTTGGTCATAAACTCGGTGAATTCGCGCCAACTCGTACCTATCGTGGTCACGGTGTTGACAAGAAGTCTAAACGTTAATAGGTGTCATGATGGAAGTAACTGCTAAATTACGCGGTGCCGCTATCTCGGCACAAAAGGCACGTTTGGTTGCAGATCTTATTCGCGGCAAATCTGTTGCGCATGCTTTAAATATTTTAAACTTCAGCAATAAAAAAGCTGCTGTTTTAGTAAAAAAAGCATTGGAATCTGCGATTGCAAACGCTGAACACAATAACAGTTTAGATGTTGATGATCTTAAAGTTTCTACGATTTACGTTGATGAAGGCGTTAGCCTTAAACGTATTATGCCACGTGCTAAAGGCCGTGCAGATCGTATTACTAAGCGTACTTGTCACATCACCGTTAAGGTAGGGGTTTGATATGGGTCAGAAGGTTCATCCAATCGGTATCCGCCTAGGTGTTGTGAAACGTCATAACGCTAACTGGTATGCGAGTCCGAAACAATACGCTGAATACTTGCTTAAAGATCTTCAAGTTCGTGAGTTTTTAAATAAAAAACTTAAGAATGCGATGATCAGCAACATTCTTATCGAACGTCCATCAGGCGCTGCTAAAGTAACAATTAGCACAGCTCGTCCTGGTATCGTAATCGGTAAAAAAGGCGAAGATATTGAGAAATTACAGCGCGAACTTACTAGCATTATGGGTGTTCCTGCGCAAGTAAGTATCAACGAAATTGATCGCCCAGACTTAGATGCGCGTTTAGTTGCTGAAGCAATTGCTTCTCAATTAGAAAAGCGTGTAATGTTCCGTCGTGCTATGAAGCGTGCGGTTCAAAACACTATGCGTGCTGGTGCTAAAGGTATCAAAGTTGAAGTGTCTGGCCGTTTAGGTGGTGCAGAGATTGCTCGTACTGAATGGTATCGTGAAGGTCGTGTACCTTTGCATACATTGCGTGCAGACATTGACTATGCAACTGTGCGTGCAGAAACAACTTACGGTACGATTGGTGTTAAAGTTTGGATTTTCCGTGGCGAGATTTTAGGTGGCATGAAACAAGTCATGAACCCTGCTCCTGCTGAAGATCGTCCAGCTAAACGTGGTCGTGGTCGTGGTGAAGGTCAAGAGCGTCGTGGTCGTCGCGGTGACCGTGCTGCTGACAAGGGAGAATAATCCATGTTGCAACCTAAACGTACCAAATTCCGTAAGGTGCACAAAGGCCGTAATACTGGTCTAGCGCATCGTGGTAGTACAGTATCATTTGGTTCGATTGCAATTAAAGCAACTGAACGTGGTCGTATGACTGCGCGTCAGATTGAAGCTGCACGTCGTACTATTAGCCGCCGTATTAAGCGTGGTGGTAAGATCTTTATTCGCGTATTCCCGGATAAGCCAATTACTCAAAAGCCTCTTGAAGTGCGTATGGGTAAAGGTAAGGGTAGCGTGGAATACTGGGTTTGCCAGATCCAACCAGGCAAGATCCTGTACGAAATTGAAGGTGTGAACGAAGAATTAGCGCGTGAAGCATTTGCTTTAGCTGCTGCTAAACTTCCGTTTAAAACCACTATCGTGACTCGGACGGTAATGTAATGAAAACTAAAGATTTACGTGAAAAATCGGTAGAAGAGTTGAAAGCTTTGCTTGATGAGCAACAGCTTAACCAATTCCGTCTTCGTATGGCGAAAGCAACTGGTCAGTTGGGTAAATCGCACGAAGTGCAAGTTGCTCGTAAGACAATTGCTCGTATTAAGACACTCCTTACCGAAAAACAGGGGAACGGACAATGAGTGAAAAAACAGTCCGCACGTTAACCGGCAAAGTCGTAAGTGACAAAATGGATAAATCTATTGTTGTTCTTATTGAACGCCGCGTTCAACACCCGTTGTATGGCAAGTCAATTCGCCGTTCAACTAAGTTACACGCTCATGATGAGAATAACGTCGCTAAAATTGGTGATGTTGTGACCATTAAAGAAAGCCGCCCAATTTCTAAAACTAAAGCTTGGACTTTAGTGGAAGTAGTTGAAGCAGCTGCTGAGTAATTCGACGTTCTTGTTGCATCATCGGTCAATTTCGAGTACTCTTTGAGCCTTTCGAAATTGTGACCGGTGATGCTCGGTTTTGGAGTAGGGCAATGATTCAAACCGAAACTATGCTCGACGTAGCAGACAACAGTGGTGCTCGCCGCGTACAATGTATTAAAGTACTTGGTGGTTCACATCGTCGTTATGCTTCTGTTGGCGACATTATTAAAGTTACTGTAAAAGAAGCAATCCCACGCGCACGTGTTAAAAAAGGTGACGTGATGAATGCGGTTGTAGTTCGTACTAAATTCGGCATTCGTCGTCCAGATGGTTCTGTGATCCGTTTTGATGATAATGCTGCAGTTATCCTGAACAACAACAAAGCTCCGATTGCTACTCGTATCTTCGGACCAGTGACTCGTGAACTTCGTACTGAACAGTTCATGAAAATCATTTCATTGGCTCCTGAAGTTCTATAAGAGGCAATCATGGCTAAGATTAAAAAAGGCGATCAAGTTATTGTGATCGCAGGTAAAGAAAAAGGCAAACAGGGTACTGTATTGTCTGTTTCTGAAGACCGCGTTAAGGTTGAAGGCCTTAACTTAGTGAAGAAGCATCAAAAGCCGAATCGTGTAACTGGCGCTGAAGGCGGTATTGTTACTCAAGAAGCTTCGCTTCATATTTCAAACGTGGCAATTTTAAATGCTACAACCCAGAAGGCTGACCGTGTTGGTTACCAAGTGATTGATGGCGTGAAAACTCGCGTTTATAAATCAAATGGTGAATCAGTGGCGGTAGCGAAGTAATAGGTTGAAAAGGCGATGGCCAGACTTAAAGCACGTTACAATGATGAACTTAAAGCCAAGTTAAAAGAAGAACTTAGCGTTAAGAACGTGATGGAAATTCCACGCATCACAAAAATCACCCTAAACATGGGTGTAGGCGCAGCTGCAACTGATAAGAAATTATTAGATGGTGCTGTAGTCGACATGCAACTAATTGCTGGTCAAAAACCAGTAATTACACTTGCTCGTAAATCTATCGCAGGTTTTAAAATCCGTGATGGGTGGCCGATTGGTTGTAAAGTTACTTTACGTGGCGACCAAATGTACGAATTCTTGGATCGTTTGATCTCAATCGCAATCCCTCGTATCCGTGACTTCCGTGGTTTCTCTTCGAAATCATTTGATGGTCGTGGTAACTATTCAATGGGTTTGAAAGAGCAAATCGTTTTCCCTGAAATCGATTTCGATAAGATTGATCGTATTCGTGGTATGGATATTACTATTACTACGACTGCTCGCACCGATGACGAAGGCCGTGCGCTTATGCGTGCATTCGGCTTCCCGTTCAAATAAGAGGTCGATATGGCTAAGAAAGGTATGATTAATCGCGAATTGAAACGCGAAAAAACAGTTGCTAAATACGCTGCAAAACGTGCTGAATTAAAAGCTACTATTGCAAACGTAAACGCAACTGAAGAAGAGCGTTTCGAAGCGACGTTAAAGTTACAGGCATTGCCACGTAATGCATCTCCGGTACGTCTTCGTAACCGTTGTGGTTTAACTGGTCGTCCTCATGGTTACTTCCGTAAGTTCGGTTTAAGCCGTAACAAATTACGTGACACAGTAATGCAGGGTGATGTACCAGGCGTTGTTAAGGCAAGCTGGTAAGGAGCGACTAAATGAGTATGCAAGATACCGTTGCCGACATGCTAACACGTGTTCGTAACGCACAAATGGCTAAGAAACAAACTGTTTCTATGCCTTCTTCTAAGTTGAAAGTTGCAATTGCAAACGTTCTTCAACAAGAAGGTTATGTTTCAAATGTAGAAGTTGCTCAAGAAGAGACAAAATCTACTTTGACAATTACTTTAAAATATTTCGAAGGCAAACCAGTTATCGAAGTGGTTAAGCGCGTAAGCCGTCCAGGTCTTCGCCAATACCGCGGTAAAGATAAACTTCCAAGCGTTAAGCAAGGTTTAGGTATTGCAATTGTTTCTACAAGCAAAGGCATCATGACTGATCGCGCTGCACGTGCTGCGGGCGTTGGTGGTGAAGTTATTGCTTTTGTTTCTTAATAGGTGATTCCTCATGTCTCGTGTGGCTAAAGCCCCAGTAACTGTACCAAATGGTGTAACAGTTACTCAGAACGGCCGGCAGGTCGAAGTGAAAGGCAGCAAAGGTACGTTGTCTTTCAACCTGCATGCGCTGGTCGAGCTAAAACAGGAAGAAGGTAAACTTCAACTTGCTCCAGTTAAAGAATCGAAAGATGCTTGGATGCAAGCTGGTACTGCTCGCGCTGTATTGAATAACCTTGTAAAAGGGGTTAGTGAAGGCTTCGAACGTAAGTTGCAGCTAGTTGGTGTTGGTTATAAAGCTGCGGTTAAGGGTACTGTTGTAAACCTTAACCTTGGTTTTTCACACCCAATTGACTACGCTTTACCTGAAAGTGTAACAGCGGAAACTCCAACTGCAACTGAAATCATTTTGAAATCAGCAAACAAGCAGTTGTTAGGTCAAGTAGCGGCAGAAATCCGTGCGTATCGTTCTCCTGAACCATATAAAGGTAAAGGTGTTCGTTATTCGGATGAAGTCATTCTTCGTAAAGAAGCTAAGAAGAAATAAGGCGCGAGGTTCTTATGAACGAAAAGAAACAAACCCGTTTGCGTCGTGCGAAAAGCACACGCTTGCACATCCGTGCATTGGGTGCGACTCGTTTGTGTGTAAACCGCACTCCGCGTCACATCTATGCTCAAGTTATTTCAGCAGATGGTGGCAAAGTTTTAGCACAAGCTTCAACTTTGGATGCATCTTTACGTAGCGGTACTACAGGTAATGTAGATGCGGCTACTAAAGTAGGTGCTTTAATCGCAGAGCGCGCGAAAGCAGCTGGTGTAACTAAAGTTGCATTTGACCGTTCTGGTTTTAAATATCATGGTCGTATCAAAGCCTTGGCTGATGCTGCTCGTGAAAACGGCTTGGAGTTCTAATCATGGCTAAAGTTGAACAAAACGAAGGTCTTGTTGAAAAGCTGGTTGCCGTTGATCGTGTAGCCAAAGTTGTTAAGGGCGGTCGTATCTTCTCTTTCACAGCATTAACTGTTGTGGGTGATGGTAATGGTCGTGTTGGTTTTGGTCGTGGTAAAGCACGTGAAGTTCCAGCTGCTATTTCTAAAGCACTTGAAGCTGCACGTCGCAACATGATTACTGTAGACCTTGCAGGTACTACTTTACAACACCCTGTGAATGCTCGTCATGGTGCAAGCCGTGTATATATGCAACCTGCTTCTGAAGGTACTGGCGTAATCGCTGGTGGCGCAATGCGTGCCGTTCTAGAAGCTGCAGGCGTGCATAACGTACTTGCTAAATGTTATGGTTCTACTAATGCTGCTAACGTAGTAAACGCAACTTTCAAAGGTTTGCGTGATATGACTTCTCCTGAGAAAGTCGCTGCGAAACGTGGTAAATCAGTAGCAGAAATTCAAGGGTAATCAATCATGAAAACGATTAAAGTTACCCAGACTAAATCTTCTTCACATCGCTTGAAAAATCACAAGCTTTGCTTACAAGGTTTAGGTCTGCGTCGTATTGGTCATACTGTAGAAGTGCAAGATACGCCTTCTAACCGTGGTATGGTCAACAAAGTCTACTATATGGTTAGTGTAGAGGAATAAGCCATGACTCTGCGTTTAAATGAGCTTGCGCCTGCAGAAGGTGCAAAACGTGAAAACCGTCGTTTAGGCCGTGGTATCGGTTCTGGCGTTGGTAAGACCGGTGGCCGTGGTGTCAAAGGTCAAAAATCACGTAAAAGTGGTGGCGTTCGTCCAGGCTTTGAAGGCGGTCAAACAGCGATTTATCGTCGTTTACCTAAATTCGGTTTCACTAGCCAAATCGCTTTAAAAACTGCTGAAGTACGTTTATCTGAGTTAAGCAAAGTTGAAGGCGACATCGTTAGCCTAGAAACTTTGAAAGCTGCGAATGTTGTTCGTCGTGACCAAATTCGTGCTCGTATCGTACTTTCTGGTGAAATCACTCGTGCATTCACTGTTCAAGGTGTTGCATTGACTAAAGGCGCTAAAGCTGCAATTGAAGCAGCTGGCGGCAAAGTCGAGGAGTAATCTCGAGTGTCTATGTCTCCTAGTTCTTCAGGTCATGTCAACATGATGAAAGGTCAGCCATTTCATGTGAAATATCGTGAAATTATTCGCCGGATGAGTTTTCTAATCGGTGCATTGCTGGTCTTTCGACTAGGAGCGCATATTCCAGTACCAGGCATTAATAATGCTGCGTTAGAAAATTTATTTCATGCGAACCAAGGAACTATTCTTGGGCTATTCAATATGTTTTCTGGCGGTGCTTTAGAGCGAATGTCTATTCTTGCTTTAGGAATTATGCCTTACATTTCTGCATCAATTATTGTGCAGTTAATGTCTACGGTAATTCCTTCACTAGAATCCTTGAAAAAGGAAGGTGAGCAAGGTAAGCGTAAAATTAATCAATATACGCGTCAGGGTACATTATTGCTTGCAGTGGTTCAGGCAGTTGGTATGTGCGCAGGTTTGATTGGTCAGGGTATTACTCTGTCAGTTGGTCTTGAGTTTTATATACCAGCAGTTACATCACTTGTCGCTGGAACTATGTTCTTAATGTGGCTAGGTGAACAAATCACTGAAAGAGGTATTGGTAACGGTATCTCAATGATTATTTTTGCTGGTATTGTTTCTGGTTTGCCTAAATTAATTATGCAATCAGTTTCATCAGTAGATAATGGTCAGACAAGTTTAATTGGTCTTGTGATCTTTGGTCTTTTGTCTTTAGGCGTGTTGGCTGCGATTGTGTTTATTGAAAAAGCACAACGTCGTATTCCAGTAAACTATGCACAAAAGCAGCAAGGTCGTCGTATATTTACGGCACAGCAGACACATTTGCCATTGAAAATTAATATGGCTGGTGTGATTCCTGCGATTTTTGCAAGTTCTTTACTATTGTTCCCAGCGAGTCTTGGTCAATGGGTGGGAAGTGCAGATGCAAATGCTGGATTAATTAAGCGTAGCTTACAAGATTTAGCTTTAGTATTGTCGCCTGGACAGCCTTTGTATTTGGTGCTCTTTGGTGCGTTAATTATCTTTTTCTGTTACTTTTATACGGCTTTAGTATTTAGCCCTAAGGAAGTATCAGAAAATCTAAAACGCAGCGGAGCTTATGTGCCTGGTATTCGCCCAGGTGAGCAAACTGCTCGTTACTTAGATCATATTCTTAATCGTTTGACGTTTATTGGTGCGATTTATATTACGGTCATTTGTTTAATGCCAATGATTCTACAAAGTTCTTTTGGGATCCCATTCTCTTTGGGTGGTACATCATTACTAATCGTAGTTGTCGTTGTTATGGACTTTATGGCTCAGCTACAAGCGCACTTAACATCTCATCAATATGATAATCAAACATTAATGAGAAAAACGACTGCTCATCCTAAGGGATAAGCGCACTTAGAGGTTTCATCATGAAAGTACAAGCTTCTGTAAAGAAAATTTGTGGTAGCTGTAAAGTTATCCGTCGTAATGGGGTTATTCGCGTAATTTGTAGCGCAGAACCTCGTCATAAGCAGCGTCAAGGTTAATCTAATCAAGACCTGTTGATTTCAGTAGGCGAATTGGGTTAATATCCGCCCCTCAAGATTTTGTGGGGCGGTTGATTATCTCTACTGCCTTTTTGGAGAAAGTGAATGGCTCGTATTGCCGGTGTAAACATTCCGGATAACAAGCATGCTGTTATCTCCCTCACTTACATCTTTGGTGTCGGTCGCCATACTGCTAAGAATATCTTAACTGCAGTTGGTATTACTGAAACTACTAAGATCCGTGAGTTGGACGATGCTCAGCTTGATGCGATTCGTGCAGAAGTTGCTAAGGTTCCTACCGAAGGTGACTTACGTCGCGAAATTTCCATGAACATTAAACGTTTAATGGATTTGGGTTGCTACCGCGGCCTTCGCCATCGTCGCAGCTTGCCTGTCCGTGGTCAACGCACCAAAACTAACGCACGTACCCGTAAAGGTCCGCGCAAACCGATTAAAAAGTAAGATTTCTGGAAGCTAAAAGATGGCTAAAGATACTCGCACACGCAAGAAGGTCACCCGTACCGTCTCTGAAGGTGTTGCACACATTCACGCGTCTTTTAATAACACCATTGTTACGATTACTGATCGTCAAGGTAATGCATTGGCTTGGGCCACCTCTGGTGGACAAGGCTTCCGTGGTTCACGTAAATCAACTCCGTTTGCTGCTCAGGTAGCTGCTGAAGTTGCTGGTAAAGCAGCTTTAGATTACGGTTTGAAAAATCTGGATGTCCTTGTAAAAGGTCCTGGTCCAGGTCGTGAGTCTGCGGTTCGTGCATTAGGCGCAGTGGGTTATAAAATTAACAGCATTACCGATGTGACGCCAATTCCTCACAACGGTTGCCGTCCACCTAAAAAACGTCGCGTGTAAGGAGAAACATTCATGGCTCGTTATATTGGTCCAAAATGCAAACTCTCTCGCCGCGAAGGGACAGACCTGCAACTTAAATCTGGCGTTAAACCTTTTGACGTCAAAACTAAAAAAGCTAACAAAGCACCTGGTCAACATGGTCAGGCACGCGGTGGTAAGCAATCTGAGTATTCACTACAATTACGTGAAAAACAAAAAGTCCGTCGTATTTACGGTGTGTTAGAACGTCAATTTAGTAACTACTATAAAGAAGCAGCTCGTGTTAAAGGCGCAACAGGTGAGAACTTGTTGAAATTGCTTGAAAGCCGTCTTGATAACGTTGTTTATCGCATGGGTTTTGGTTCTACACGTGCAGAAGCTCGTCAGTTAGTAAGTCACCGTAGCATTACTTTGAATGGTCGTCGTGTAAACATCGCATCTATTCAAGTTAAAGCTGGTGATGTAATTGCGGTTCACGAAGGTGCTAAACAACAATTGCGTATTAAAAACGCGATTGAGTTAGCTGCACAACGTGGTATTCCAGCTTGGATGGATGTTGATCATTCTAAGCTTGAAGGTACGTTTAAAGCTGCACCAGATCGTGCTGATTTACCTGCTGAAATCAATGAAAGCTTGATTGTAGAATTGTATTCTAAATAATCCTTGAGGTAGCAATAATGACGCGTACTGCAAACGAGTTTCTAACTCCGCAAGCGATCAAGGTCGAAGCGGTTAGCGGGACCTCGGCAAAAGTGATTCTAGAACCTTTAGAGCGTGGTTTTGGCCACACTCTAGGTAATGCTTTACGTCGCATTCTATTGTCTTCTTTACCTGGCGCTGCTGTGGTTGAAGTTGAGATAGAAGGTGTCGAGCACGAGTACAGTACTTTAGAAGGCTTGCAGCAGGACATCGTCGAGCTCTTGCTGAACCTAAAAGGATTGTCTATTAAGCTGTTCGATCAAAATGAAGCATATTTAACATTAGAGAAACAAGGTCCTGGCGAAATTACTGCTGCTGACCTTCGTTTACCTCATAATGTTGAAGTGGTTAATCCAGAACATTTAATAGGTACTTTGAGTGCTTCAGGCTCATTAAAAATGCGCTTGAAGGTTGCTCAAGGTCGTGGTTATGAAACATCTGATTCTCGTTTCCCTGAAGGTGAAACACGTCCTGTTGGTCGTTTGCAATTAGATGCTTCTTATAGCCCGATTAAGCGTGTTTCTTACACCGTTGAAAATGCGCGTGTAGAACAACGTACCGATTTAGATAAACTGGTAATCGACCTCGAGACAAATGGAACGGTTGATCCTGAAGAAGCAATCCGCAAAGCGGCAACAATCTTGCAACAACAAATTGCAATTTTTGTTGATCTTCAGAAAGACCAAACTCCAGTTGCTCAAGAGCCTCGTGAAGAAGTTGACCCAATCTTGCTTCGCCCAGTAGATGATCTAGAGCTTACTGTTCGTTCTGCTAACTGTTTGAAAGCAGAAAATATTTACTACATTGGTGATCTTGTTCAACGTACTGAAGTTGAGTTGTTAAAAACTCCTAACCTTGGTAAAAAATCGTTAACAGAGATCAAAGATGTTTTGGCATCGAAAGGCTTACAACTCGGTATGCGTCTTGAAAACTGGCCACCAGCTAGTCTTCGTATGGACGACCGTTTTGCCTATCGTAGCCGTTAATTAAGTAGGACTATCACCATGCGTCATCGTAATAGTGGTGTGAAATTAGGCCGTACAAGCAGCCATCGTAAAGCGATGTTCCAAAACTTGGCTAATTCTTTATTTGAACACGAGTTGATCAAAACAACTGTGCCTAAAGCTAAAGAATTACGTCGTGTTGCTGAGCCTTTAATCACTCTAGCAAAAAACGATACTGTAGCAAATCGTCGTTTAGCATTTGCTCGTACTCGTAATGCTGCAACTGTAGGTAAATTATTTACCGTACTCGGCCCTCGTTACAAAGAACGTAACGGCGGTTATCTACGTGTTCTTAAAGCGGGCTTCCGTGCTGGTGATGCAGCGCCGATGGCTTACGTTGAGCTTGTAGATCGTGAAGTGAACACTTCAGCTGAATAATTGATTTTATTCAAAAAAGACCGGTTCTATACCGGTCTTTTTTATTTTTGTTAATTAATAAAATTATAAAAATGTCCTCAAGTGACATAAAAAAACGGATAAACGGTCAAACTTGACATTGTGTATTGTCAAAATTGTGCTTTAATAAACTTATATTCTCAACAATGGGTATAAAAATAAAATGGAAAAGCAAGTTGATATTTTAATCATTGGCGCAGGTATCTCAGGAATTGGAATTGCTGCCCATTTATCAAAAAATTCGCCACAACGCCAATTTGAAATTTTAGAGCGTCGTGAATCTTTTGGTGGAACATGGGATCTTTTCCGTTATCCAGGCATTCGCTCAGACTCAGATATGTCCACATTTGGTTTTAATTTTAAACCATGGTGTAAAGCGAATGTATTAGCTGATGGTGCTTCTATTAAAGGGTATTTAGGCGAAGTCATTGATGAATATAAATTAAAAGAAAAAATTCACTTTGGTCATCGTGTGCTTTCTGCTAATTATGATTCTGAATCAAAGAAATGGCAGGTTGTAATTGAAGATGGTAAGAAAAAACAACAGACTTGGATTGCTAATTTTGTTGTAGGTTGTACCGGTTATTATAATTATGATCAGGGATATGCTCCTTCTTTCCCAAATCAAGAAGCTTTTAAAGGGCAGCTTATTCACCCACAGCATTGGCCTGAGAATTTAGATTACACAGGCAAAAAAGTCGTTATTATTGGTAGTGGCGCAACTGCAATTACTTTAGTTCCGGCAATGGCTAAAGGTGGCGCTGGTCATGTAACGATGTTGCAGCGTTCACCAACGTATATTGCTAGTGTACCGTCTATCGATTTCGTTTATGAAAAAACGCGTAAATTTATGTCTGAAGAAACAGCTTATAAATTTACCCGCGCACGTAATATTGGTATGCAGCGCGCTATTTATGCATTATCGCAGAAACATCCAAAGACTGTACGTCGTTTACTCTTAAAAGCAATTGAAGTGCAGTTGAAGGGTAAGGTAGATATGAAGCATTTTACACCTTCATATAACCCTTGGGATCAACGTTTGTGTGTGGTACCTGATGGCGATTTGTTTAAAATTTTGCGTGAAGGTAAAGCAAGCGTAGAAACTGATCAGATTGAGAAATTTACCGAAAAAGGTATTCTACTTAAATCTGGTAAACACCTTGATGCTGATATTGTTGTTTCTGCAACAGGCTTACAAGTTCAGATTATGGGTGGTGTTCAGGCGACTATTGATGGGAAAGCAGTTAATTCATCTGAGCATATGCTTTATAACGGTGTGATGTTAAGTGATGTACCAAACATGGCTATGATTATTGGTTATGTAAATGCATCGTGGACCCTTAAAGTTGATATCGCTGCGGAATATATTTGTCGCTTGTTAAATTATATGGATAAAAATCACTATGATGAAGTGATTCCATCAGGTGATAAAACTGAAATGGAAGAAGATACTGTAATGGGTAAATTGTCTTCAGGTTATATTAGCCGTGCGGCACATGAACTTCCAAAACAGGGTAAGCATGCTCCATGGCAAGTCACTAATAACTATTTAGAAGATAGAAAGTCGCTGAAAAATTCAAAATTTGAAGATGGTGTTCTACATTTTCATAAACGTTCAGAAGCTAATGAGCGTAAGCCAAAATTAGTATCTTAATAGATATTAGATAAAGAAAAGGGGCATAATGCCCCTTTCTTATGTAGGTATTAAAGTGTTCTTGAAATTAACTCTTTCATGATTTCATTGGTACCTGCATAAATTCGATTTGCTCGATGATCAATGTATGCACGTGCAATTGGATATTCAAGCATATAGCCATAACCACCATGCAATTGAAGACACTCATCTACAATTTTTGAGAACATGTCTGAAATTTTATATTTAGCAGCTGCAGCAGCTTCCACACTCAATTTTTCTTCAAGTTGTAATTCCATACAACGATCTAAATAAGTACGGCAGAAATCTATTTCTGTTCTCAGTTCAGCAAGTTTAAAACGCGTATTTTGAAAAGCACCAATATGTTTACCAAATGCTTTACGGTCTTTTGTGTATTGAACCGTATGTGCAAATGCCGCTTCAGCTCCTGCCTGACAAATAATAGCAACTAGCATTCGTTCCCAAGCTAACTCTTTCATGAGCATAATAAAGCCCATGCCTTCCATACCTAAAAGATTTTCTTTAGGAACGCGAACGTTATCGAAAAACAATTCGCATGTATCTTGACCTTTCATTCCAATTTTATTCAGAGGCTTACCTTTGCTAAAACCAGCTCGGTCTGCTTCAACAATAATGAGTGATAAGTTTGCTGAACCTTTGTCGTTATTGCCAGTTTTACAAACCACTACGACCATGTCACATAAATAACCATTAGTGATGAAAATCTTGGAACCATTAATTACATAATCATCACCATCAAGAACGGCTGTGGTTCTTACTGCTTGTAAATCAGAACCAGTGCCTGGTTCAGTCATGGCAATAGCTGTGACCACTTCTCCAGTGGCCATTTTAGGTAACCATTTTTGTTTTTGTTCTTCATTACCAAAATTGTTCACATAATTGGCAACAATATCTGAATGCAAAGAGAAGCCCGTGCTAGAGTCCATAGCATAAGCTTGTTCTTCGATTAAGATCATACTGTACAAGCGGTCTACTCCGGATCCACCGTATTGTTCTGGCATTGTGGTACACAAGAGGCCTAATTCTCCAGCCTTATTCCAAAGATCGCGATCAACATGTTGCTGTTTTTCATATTTTTCAATATTGGGAACAACTTCTTTTTCATAAAATTTACGAACTGTTTCGCGGAAGGCCTCATGTTCTTCGTTAAATAATTGTCTCGGTAACATATTTGGAATGGGACGGATAGCACCAGATTGCATTTGTATTTCTTCCTTGGTTCAGGTGTGATGTTATGAACTTAAACATACGGAAGCCTTGCTTATGTAACAATGTGATGAATGCTCAATTATGAGTACAAGATGATAAATTTGGTCAATTTGATATTTTTAGCGATCTTTGGAATGTGATCAGGTAAACTAAGCGCACTATCAACGCAGATGGGGAAATAAATGTCTGACGAAATGACCTTGGAAGAACGTAAAGTAATTTATCGAGCACGCCGCGGCTTAAAAGAAATTGACGTCTATTTTGACCCTTATGTAAAAAACTATTATCTAAAAGCGGATTCGGCAGAGAAGGCCTTATTTGCAGAGTTAGTTGAACAAGAAGATCCTGATTTACTCGATTGGTTCATGGAAGTTTCTGAACCTCCACGTACAGAGTTACGTGAATTTATTTATAAATTAAAACAGTACGTTCATGGCTAAACTGTTTTGATAAAAGAATTAAATTTTGAGCTGAAATATAGTCATTTCTCGATAATATTTCAGCTTTTTATTGGCTTGAGTTTAGCCATCCTACTTTATCAATTGTTATCACCCATTTGGTGGTTGATTGCTTTCATCCTTTTATCTATTAGTTTTCTATTTTTTTTAAGACAATCACGAATTTCTCAAATTGCATATTTAGACCAAAAATCGTGGTCAATTGCATACTCCTCACAAAAGATAATCTCTCGTGTCGAAATTTCTAAAATAATTGATTATCAGTTGTTTATGATTATTTATCTTGAAGGGGCACCTATAAAGGTAGCCATAATTTGGTTTGATCAACTTCCTTTGCAGCATTGGAAAAAGCTAAAAGTCTTACAGAAACTTCATTAATTGTTAGACAATTCTACATTTGTATATTTATTTAAAAATTATAAAAAACAATAATTTAATCTTTATTTTTTTGCTTGAGTTTAGGATTGTCTAATTAAAAATTAGAAAAAAGCTAAGGAAATACAATTGTCTGACAATTTCACCTATGGGTATCTAGTTGATCGGTTAAAGTACAAACACCAACGTAAAGTGTGTCGGAGGTCTCAAAATGGAGATGCCAACATGGTCGTTCTTGGTCATTGCCATCATTTTGGCAGTGGTGATCGGAAGAGCAGGAACTTTACTCAGGGAATATCTTAACAAAGTTAATTTTAGCAAAGTTAAGAGACAGAGGATGCAACGTCGTCGATCAGTCAATTATTAAATTGGTTAGTCGATTAATTTCATCAAGTGTCCAGTTTATAACTGGGTGCGATTGTAGTAAAGGAGGTCTCTCATGGAGATTTCAATGTGGATGTTTCTGTTAATTGCAGTGCTTATGGCTGTGGTAGTAGGAAGAGCAGGAACTTTACTTAAGGATTATCTAGAACAAAAATAATATAAGCCGTTAAAAGCTTATCTCAGTTAATAAGTAGCATGTGCTGAACCGTCGCAATGCTACTTTTTTTTGCCTAAAATTTCTGTTTTCTGAAAAAACTGTCAATTTTATCTACTGTGAAGTATGTCAAAGTATAAGCGCTACAATTAGAGTAATTACTCTTTTATTCAAGATATGCATCTGCTAATGTACATCTGAAAAGGAAAAAACAAATTACATAGAGGACAGGAAGATGTCTAAAGTCCAAAAAATAAGCCAAGGTTTGGCGGTAAGTTTGCTTGCAGCTTCAGTTTTATCAGGTTGTTCATACGTCGTGAAAACCGGAGCAAATGTTGCTTTAGGTTTTACGGAAAAGCACGTCGTTCCACCTATTTTAGCAATGCAAGATGCTGAAATGGTTTGTAATACGGGTAGTGCATTAACACCTGCAATTATGTCTACCAAAGGTATGGGTGCAGATCCAACTCGTGTTGCTGTATTAATGTATGCCGCATCAGGTGTATGTGCGGAAAACCAAGCGTTAGAACAGGAATTACGTTATTTACGTGCATCAAAAGCAGGTCAAGTAACCGAAGCTCAAGATGCTCGTATTGCTCAGAAACGTTGGGCAGCAATTGCTGCTGAGCGTCAATATACGGGCTATAAATTGTTCGCTGACCGTTGGGAATCTAAATATAAATATCATTTAGGTGATTCTTGTCCAACGATGCGTAGTGATACTGATCAAACTGTATATTTACTAGGAATGATTAGTGGCCTTCAGGCTGTAACCAATGATATTAACTCTGGTGGTGCAGTCAATGTTCCAAAAGATATTGCTGCTATTGTAGAGCGCGGTATGGTTTGTCTAGATAATGAAAAATTCTGGGGCGCACCTAATGCAACACGTGCTGTTATTTGGACCTTACTGCCTGGGGCTGATGAAGGGAAACCTGACCCATATCAAACTTTAAAACAGTCAGTTCAAATTGGTGAACAAAAAGGTGTTCGCCTGTCCCATGCTTTGTATGCGGTAGCTGCCCAAGCAAGTGGTGATGATGTAAAAATCCGTGATGCATTAAGATCATATGCCGCATCTCAAGCTGATGATAAGCCTGTCAATCCGAACTTTAAGTTAATCGATAGTATGGCTGGTCTGATTGTACGTGGTATTTCTGACCGTTACTGGACAGAGCATACCGGTGTACGTACTGGAGATGATGGTATGTCACATTTCTGGGATGATAAGAATGAAGGTGCAGCAGAGTTAGATGAATTGTTTGATGGAGGGGCCGCATCTGAAGCTCCTGCAGACTCATCTGCTCCACCAGCAGCGCAGTAAAAATATTTGAAAGGTTAACTTCTTGCGAGACTGTTGTTAAGTTTTACAATGGTAGCAAGAAGTTTAATTTCAAGGAGTGTGCCATGAAGGATCATGTACTGAATAATAAAGTGCTTTTGGTCGCAGTGTGCATTTCTGTGTCTGCCTGTCTACAGGTGTTTCCTGATACATTTATTTATTGGCGTGAAAGCCTACTTGGCGAATTCTGGCGTTTGTGGACAGCACATTGGGTACACGTTGGGTGGATTCATTTCCTTTTAAATATGATGGCATTCGCCTGTTTACCGTTTATCTTCCCGCATACCAAAGCGTGGCATCTTTTAAGTCTGCTTCTGCTTTTGCCACCGTTCATTAGTTTGGTGTTCTATTTCTATTTACCTTATATCGAAGCGTATGCAGGGCTATCTGGTGTATTACATGGGCTCTATACAGCAGTTGCTTTAGTTTACTTGCAATATCGTAAAGAACGGAATTTTGCTTTTCTGGTTTTAGGATTAATTATTGCAAAACTGATATGGGAAAATACCTTTGGGCAAACAGGAACGGCCCAGTTAATAGGAAGCCCAGTTTTAACTGAAGCTCACTTATATGGCGCGATTGGTGGCGCAATCTTTGGTGGGTGCTATTGGCTGGTACAGAGAGTAAAAAAGAAATATTGACAATACGAACTGTTAAAAAAGTGATTTTAGTCATTCTTTATTAATAAAGTTTGATGCAAATTTGATCGTTGAATAAAGGGATTGGTAGAAGGGGTATGGATTTAACCCCTGACCAAGAAAATTGCATGACTCAAGTCTTTATTTTTTAAGGACTTGAGAGAACAAAATTGGAATATTTATGCAAGAATATCAAGAAAAAAGATCTGGATTAGGTCTGTTGGGTTATATCTGGAACGAATGGATCTCAACATTCGTCATCCTCACTCTGCTATTAATGACTTTAATCATTGGTACCGGGGAAATGATCCACGGACAATTATTACGTATCGGGGAGCGTCTTTATGGTGACCCTGCTATAGGCATGCAATATTCATTTTTGCGTGCTGAACCTGAAAAGCCGACTTGTGATCGACATCCAAATATCGATGCTCAAGTAAAAGAACAAATGAAAGCCAATGCATCTGACGATTTCTCGAGTTTCTTTGGTGCAGCATCGGAAAGTGATGTCCGTGCATCGCTACTCGCTGCACAGCAACAATGTGACGAGAAATATCAGGCATATGACAAGACAATTAAATATATCGAAGCTAACCCAGGGGTGCGTACTTACCGTACCATCGAGACAGGTTTCTTTGGTATTTTTAAATTTGGTACAGAAAATCGCGCAATTTTACTGATTTTTATGGTTTTGATTTCTGCGATTACAGCATCGTTAAAATTTCACCATATTGGCTTACGTAATCCGGCAACAAAAATAGATTACAAAGTCTATTCCATCTTTATGGTGGTTGCTAATGCACTACTCAGTTTCTCTGTAATTAGCCAGTATCGTTCAGTTATTAATTCTGGGGTAACACCAACCTATGAAACAGTAACTATTTACTGGATATGGATGATTCTATTTGTTGTTCTGACTTTAATTAGTCTTTATCAACTATTTGTTTCACCTCCACCAAAACGTGAAGGCGGTAATATTGGCTTAGCCCTTCTAAGTGTACCTTTATATGCTTACATGGGTTTGATTACAGGTATCGTATTTACATTCTTCATGGATTATCCAATGGGGCAAGGGATTTACCTTGGTTTATTGGTTGAGTTCTCAGGTATTTTCTTAAACCTTGCCTTGTTTATTTGGGCAGGTATGCTCCTAACTCAAACACGTGTTATGGATTTATTCCTTAATGTGCTTCGTCCATGGAATTTGGCACCAGAAACCCTAACATGGTTAATCCTAATTGCAGCTGCGGTACCAACGGCTTATACAGGTGCATCAGGTATTTTCGTTATTGCGGCAGGTGCGATTATTTATAAAGAAGTTTGGAATGCAGGTGCTCGCCGTCAATATGCTTTGGCTGTGTCTGCAATGTCAGGTTCTTTAGGGGTAGTTGTACGTCCATGTTTACTGGTCGTTTTAATTGCCATGCTTGATAGCCGTCATGTAACGTCCGATGAGTTGTTTGGCCATGGTGTTTATGTATTTTGGCTAACCGCATTTATTTTCTTGGGTGTTTCATTACTATTGGCTGAAGAAAAATTCCGCGTGAATTCACCAAAAGTAGCGATTCCGGGTATGTTACGTGCCTTTGTACCCGTTATTCCATACATTCTGATCACTGCTGTTGTTCTTGCGATCTATAAATATGCGCTAGATACAGGAATGAATGAATTTACTGCGCCAGTAATTTTGCCATTAGTCCTGATCGCAATGATCTTGTATGACAAATTGGTGTCTACAAAAGAAGCTCCTGCAATCAATATTCATGAAGCAATTGTTCGTGAACATGAGCAAAAATCTCCATTCTTGCAGTCACATGATCCACATAGTTCTCAATACCGTCTTGGTTTTGGTGGAGCACTTCGTTTTGCGACCTCAGAAACTGTAGGTCATATTGGTGCACTAATTATCTTGATGGCATTGTCTGCAAGTGTAGGTGGTTTAATTGAACGCTCTGAAGTGGTTGAATTATTGCCAACTCATTTAGGCAGTATCTATATATCACTGGCATGTATTGCACTGCTACTTGCGATTATTGGTATGTGTACCGATCCATTTGGTGCTGTAATTTTAGTTGCTGCAACCATTGCACCTGTGGCATACGAAAATGGTATTCATCCAATTCACTTCTGGATGATTGTGTTGGTTGCATTCGAATTTGGTTATGTAACTCCACCAGTTGCCTTGAACCATCTACTCACGCGGTTGTCCGTCGGAGATGATGAAGTTAATGCGGCGGATGCTGAAGCGAAAGAGAAATATACAAGTTTCTACTTCCGTTATGAGCGCTGGTTACTACCAATTATTGTCTTGTTCTCATCATTGGTATTGGTTACTTATGTACCGTATGTGTTCAAGTTATTCGATTGGTATAAATAACTTAAATTAAAGTATCTGTAATACAAAAAAGCCCTCCTAAATGGAGGGCTTTTTTGTATTACAGATACTTTTGGAAAAAAGATGACTAAAATTATTTTAATTAAAATAAAAAAGCTAAAGATGAATAACTTTAGCTTTTTAAGTTCCCATTGAAAAACTATTGATGCTTGAGTTGAGCTTCAAGCAATTTAACTTGTTCTTCTTTGAGTTTCGTTAATTGATCTGCATCTGCATGCTGAGCTTTTAATGAACTTTCTTGATCTTGCAACTGACGGTGGATGTCATCGAGTTTAGACACTTCTTCTTTAGCTAAAGATTCTTGAGCAGGTACAGGCTGTTTAAGCACATCTTCATTCACCAGTTGTTGTGAACTCGCAGCCTCTGCTTTCGGTTCAGAAGCTGATGATGGATCAGTGGCTTTAACAGGCGCAGGTGTCGAAACAGGATGAGGATCAACCATTGGTGTGGATGACTCGGTTTTTTTGAAAAACCATTGTGCAGCGAAAAAAAGCACTACGAGAATGCTTAAGCCCCCAATTAAAATCCACAATAGTTTTGAGTTTTGTTTTCTTTGTAGTGGCATCTCTAAGACCTTTAGTCAGGACGACGAGGCTTGAACTGTATTACTCCAACTTCATCAGGTACAGCAGGTGCTTCAGGCTCATCAATATGAGTCGGACGATTTTCGCTATAACCGCATTCGATACATTCAATCCATTCGTCTTCAGCGGTGGTTAGCATGACAATCCGATCTGTTGCTTCACATTTTGGACATTTAGCCCCAGCAATGAAACGTTTTTTCATCTTTATCACCCTAACCACACGATCAATTTAGGCCCATAGTTTAAGCGGTTTTGCTGTCATTCGTCCAACCTTGATGACGTAACAATGCATCAATTTTAGGTTCACGACCACGGAAATTAACAAATGCTTCAAGCGCAGTGTCTTTTCCGCCTACAGCTAAAATCGCCTGACGGAATTCTTTACCCGTTTGAGTATTGAAAATACCTTCATGTTCAAAACGGTCAAATGCATCGCTAGCTAACACTTCTGCCCATTTGTAAGAGTAATAACCTGCTGCATAACCGCCTGCAAAAATATGACTAAAACTATGTTGGAAACGGTTGTATCCGACCGTAGGAACGACAGCATATTGGCTACGTATTTCATTTAAAGTCTGCTGAATTTGCTCACTGTTCAGTGCTGGTGTTTTGGTGTGAATTGTTAAATCAAACAAGGCAAATTCAAGTTGACGTAAAGTCTGCATGCCAGATTGGAAGAAGCGGGCATTTAATAAAGCATCTAATAATTCTTGTGGTAAGGTTTGTTTACTCTCAATGTGCTCACTTAATACATCTAGACTTTCTTTATCCCAAGACCAGAATTCCATGAACTGACTTGGTAGTTCTACCGCATCCCAAGCGACACCATGAGTACCTGCAACCGAAATGTTATCTACTTCGGTCAGCATGTGATGTAAACCATGTCCAAACTCATGGAATAAGGTGATGACTTCATCATGAGTCAGTAAAGCAGGCTGATCACCTACTGGAGGTGTAAAGTTACATACCATGTAGCAAATTGGTTTTTGTAGACCGTGAAGAGTCTGCATGCGTGAGCGGAAACCATTCATCCATGCACCACCACGTTTACCCGTACGTGCATAGATGTCAAAGAAGAATCCACCAATAACTTGGCCTTGGTCTTCTAACTCAAAATAACGTGCATCTGGGTGCCAGACAGGTGCTTGTCGCTCAATGATGCTAATACCATATAAGCGCTGCACGATCTGGAATAATCCTTGAATGACTTTAGGTGCAGGGAAGTAAGGTTTTAATGCTTCTTGAGATAAGTTGAACTGTTGTTGTTTTAGCTTTTCAGAATAATAAGTGGTATCCCAAGGTTGAAGTTCATCTACCCCATCTTGTTTGGCAATATCTCGAAGTTCAGCAACTTCTTGGAGAGCAGGGGCACGTGCATGTTCGGCTAGATCAACCAAAAACTCATGTACTGTTTTTACATCTGGCGCCATCTTGCTTGCAAGAGAATATTCCGCATAATTATTAAAACCGAGTAGCTTCGCCATTTCTTGACGAAGACTCAAAATTTCTTCCATAATTTTGCTGTTATCAAATTCAGCTTGCTCAGACTGATCAGAAGCACGAGTCACATACGCTCTATAAAGCTCTTCACGTAATGAACGGTCATCTGCATAGGTCATAATGGCAAAGTAAGCGGGGAAGTCCAGAGTTGCAACAGCTTGGTCGAGTTCACGTTGTTTACCGTACTGTTTCAACAACTCAACATTACTTTCTGGAAGACCTTTTAGCTCAGCTTCTGTAAGGGGTTTAAAATAAGCTTGTGTTGCATCAAGTACATGATTAGAAAAATCAGAAGAAATTTGTGACAAACGTGCAGAAATCTCTGCATAACGTTTTTTCTCTTCACCCTCTAAAGCCACACCTGAAAGTTTAAAATCACGTAAGGCAAGGCGAATAGCACTTTGTTGGGCTGGACTAAGAGACGTATAGCCCTGACCATCATGGATATGTTGATACGTTTGATAAAGCGCCGTGTGTTGACCAAGCTGAGTATAGTATTCACTCAACGCTGGTAATAACGATTGATAGACTTCTCTGGTTTCAGCATTGTTCATCACAGCATTTAAATGTGATAAAACACCCCATGATTCACTGAGGTTGTTTTCAAGTGTATCGACTTGTTCAAGTACGGCAAGTTGTTGAGCGGTATCGCTAGGTACAACTGTAAGCGTATTTAAAAATTCTTGACCTGCTTGAATCGCTTGTTGGATGTCTTCTTTTAAATTTTCTAATTCAATTTGATCAAAACGCGGAGTTGGTAAGGTCGCTTGTTGAAAAGTCATTGCTGTTAGCCACATTATTTTTTAAACATAGTATTAGATGTAGGTCCTGTCAGGTAGGAAATCAAGTTTAATTTGCAAAATAAGCTTTTTAAAAAGAAATAAGCTCCAAATCGGAGCTTATTTCTAAATTGGCAACATCTATTGTTTAATTATTCAGCCTTTGATTTTGCATTGGCCTTTTTCTTTTTAGGCTTAGACTTTTTCTTTACTTTTTCTGGTTTACTTTCTGCTTTTGCAGAAGTTTTTTTACCAGGCTTTTTAGTATAAGAACTAGGCTTGGCTTTCTCTTTCTTTTTGTGAACAGGCTTTTCGCCATCACTACTTGTTGGTTTGCTGAAAACTTCTTCAGTTGCCTGTGAAGATGTTTTGGTTGTGCGTGGAGCTCGGCTACGAACTACTCGTCCTGCATGTGTGACTTGTTGAAGAAGCTGGAAGTCAATTTTACGTTCTTCAAGATTTACGCCAGCAACCTGAATTTTAACTTCATCGCCTAAACCAAAAACTTGACCTCTATTTTGGCCTACAAGATTTTGACTCGCTTGGTCATAAATAAAGAAGTCATCACCGAGTTGGCTAATATGAATCATGCCATCGACATATAAGTCTTTCAGTGTCACGAACAAACCAAACTCAGTTACGGCACTTACAATACCAATGAATTCCTCGCCTAAATGCTGTTGCATATAGTGACATTTCAACCAAGTCGTTACACTACGAGATGCTTCATCTGCACGGCGTTCAGTTTTAGAAAAATGTTCACCAGCATCATCTAGTGCAGCGCCAGAAAGTGGAGAAGGTTTTTGTTTTAGATGAGCTTTAATCGCACGGTGTAACAATAAATCTGGGTAACGACGGATTGGCGAAGTGAAATGCGTATATGCTTCATAAGCCAAACCATAGTGCCCCGCATTTTTTGCGCCATAATAAGCTTGCATCATTGAGCGTAATAACACGGCGTGAATGCTTGGTGCATCAATACGGTCTTTGGTTGCTTCGATGACTCGTTGATAATCTGCTTGAGTTGGCTGGTCAGGGAAGGGTAGACCAAGTAATTTAACAAAGTCTTTTACTTTCTGAATACGTGAAAACTCAGGAGCTTCATGTACGCGATACAACATTGGAATATCATTTTCTAACGCATATTCAGCTGCAGCTACGTTAGCAAGTAACATACATTCTTCAATCAGCTTATGAGCTTCATTACGTGTACGTGGCAAAATTTCTTTAATCCCGCCTAGCTCATCAAAAGTCATGTACGTTTCAATGGTTTCAAATTCCATTGCATGACGATCGGCACGTAAGTTTTTCAAAATTTGATAAAGCTGGAAAAGCGTATTTAAGGATTTATGAACATCGCGATCTTTTGGAATCGCATCTGTTGCGCCTTCAAAATATTGTGCTACTTGGGTATAGGTCAAACGTGCTTTTGAGTGCATGACCGATGGATAAAACTCAAAGCCAGTTACAAGGCCTGTACGAGAGAGTTTAAGGTCACAGACCATACATAAACGGTCTACATGCGGATTCAGAGAGCACAGCCCATTTGACAATGCTTCTGGTAGCATTGGTAATACAAAGTGTGGGAAGTATACAGAAGTACCTCGTTCCTCAGCTTCTTCATTGAGGGCTGAGTCTAAGCGTACATAATGACTTACGTCAGCAATTGCCACCACCACCCGGTAACCACCACCCGGACGTTTTTCTGCATAAACAGCATCGTCAAAATCGCGTGCATCTTCACCATCAATCGTAACTAATGCTAAATCTCTTAAATCAATGCGGCCTTCACGGTCTTGAGCAGATGGCTCTTTAAAACTTTCTGCTTCTTTTAATACCTGATCTGGAAACTCATATGGCAAACCAAACTCAAGAATGGTTTGTGGAATGATAATTTCTGTATCAGCTTTATCGGCCATAGATTGAATAATATGCGCCGTTGAAAACTCTTCGCGGGTCGGATAGCTATCAATTGCAACACGTAGCATATCGCCAACATTTACTTCAGCGTGTTTTACGAGTTCTTTTTCTAAAGGAATAGGTTGGTGCTGATTAGGACTGTTGGGTTGAATAAAATATTCGCCCTCATGAACTGACAATTTACCGATCAATTGTTTGACGCGATGTTGTAAAACTTCTGTAATAAAACCCCAAGGTTTACCTTTACGGTCTACCGAAGTCTGGCGTACTCTAACTCGGTCACCATTAAATACTAAACGTAATTCACGTTCAGGAAGTAAAAGGTCAGTTTGACCATCAATATGTGCTGTACCTAAACCTTTACTATTAATATAAACAGTTGCTTCATATGTTGGTTGATCTGCCACCAACTGAAATTTAAAACCGTCTTTCATGATTTGACCATCACGAACCATAGCACTTAAACGATGACTTAACGCTTCGATACTTTTTTGGTCATGAATATTAAAATGATCGACAAGCTCTGCATGAGATTGTGGTGTTTGCACCTGCTCCAATGTATCTAAAATAAGAGTACGGCTTGGAATAGGATTGTCATAACGTTCAGCTTCAGCTTTCGCTTCAGGGTCAGCCCAGTTTTTTGTCATGTCGTTTGGTTTCACGCTTGGCAGATAAGTTTAGCATAAGCCATGCAGACCCGAACTGCACGTTTAGGTTTGCAATAATGTGTTATGCACTACAGTATTTTGATGAAGAAATAATATCTATCTTAACAAGCGTTTGATCGAAAAAGACGAAAATAATGAGTAAATTGCTTAAAAAGTAATTCATTGAACTAAAAAACAAGAAAATTTCAGTATGATGACTTGATCAATGTGGTTTTAGTTTGTATTATGGCGGCTCGTTCCGGTGAGGTGGATGAGTGGCTGAAATCACTTCCCTGCTAAGGAAGCATACCTATTACTGGTATCGAGGGTTCGAATCCCTCTCTCACCGCCATTACTTAATGCGCTCATAGCTCAGCTGGATAGAGCACTTGGCTACGAACTAAGGGGTCGGGAGTTCGAATCTCTCTGAGCGCACCAA
>NZ_FODU01000034.1:0-1771 GCF_900110445.1 Acinetobacter sp. yr461 | reverse complement strand
ACGATTTCTTTAGAAAAAAAGCCTTTGGCTTGCGCGCTTGCGGTGCGTTGTTGGCTCACCAAGGCAAACTGGTCCTGATCTGCACGATTGACGTTGAACTTTTCAGCCACGTTTTCGGCAGTCTGGGGCATGGTATCTACACCATACAATTCTTTAAGTTTTGGGTTAATAAAACGCCAGCCCATGGTGGTGTCTTCAATCTTCTGGCTACGGCCAAAAGCACTGTCAGACTTACCCATCACATAGGGTGCACGGCTCATGCTTTCTACACCACCTGCAATCACCAAGTTAGCTTCACCTGCTTTAATAGCACGGGCAGCCATAGCAATCGCATCGAGTGATGAACCACACAAACGGTTAATGGTGGTTGCTGGAACCTGATACGGTAAACCAGCAAGTAAAGCTGACATACGACCGACATTACGGTTGTCTTCACCCGCTTGGTTAGCACAGCCATAGATCACATCATCGACCTGTTCCCAATCTACATTTGGGTTACGTTGGATTAAAGCTTTAATCGGCACAGCGCCAAGGTCATCGGCACGCACAGGAGCAAGGCCACCGGCGTAACGGCCGAATGGAGTACGGATGGCATCGATGATATAAGCGTTTTTCATTCTTACATTTCCATTTTAAAATCTGTTGCTGTCATTGCCACATCGTTAGACTCTTTTTCAGCATTTGCTGGAGCTCATCGTTACTACTAAATTAGGAGTAGTCATGACGGAGTCTTATCGCGTTGAGCCAAATGCTAGTAGCTAATTCTTGTCACTTTTTTAAAAAAGTGACCAAAAACCTTTGTTGAACAGAGGAGGCTTCCATGCCTCCCTGTTCAACGGGCGACATCCATGTCGCCTGTCACAATAGCGAATTACGGGAAAATCCAAATTAATAAGTAAGAACCGTATTCAAAGCCTTCCATTCTGTGTTTCGCGGTGGCGACATGGATGTCGCCTGGTTGCTCAGCACAACAGGGATGTTGTGTCTGAGTAACAAAGGATTTTTGTTACTTTTTATCCTTAAAAAGTAAGGCATTGCTTGTACAAGAAACTTTTGCTTTAACTCGTGATCTGAAGCTTTATAAAACTTAAGTTTTTGTTGTATCAATCAAAGTTGCACCCGTTAAAGCCTGTAACTCTTCAAAGTTAAGACCTTCTACTTTCTCAATCACTTTCAAACCATCTTTGGTCACATCAATCACACACAGATCGGTGTAAATACGGTCCACACAGTGCTTACCCGTTACCGGATAAGTTAGCTCAGCCACAATCTTCGGTTCGCCTTGCTTGGTCACGTGGTCTGTGGTGATAAATACTTTTTTAGCACCAACCGCTAAATCCATCGCACCACCCACAGCAGGAATCGCATTGGGTGCACCCGTGTGCCAGTTCGCCAAGTCACCATTGGCTGCAACCTGAAAAGCACCTAGTACAGCAATATCAAGGTGTCCACCACGCATCATCGCAAATGAGTCGCCATGATGGAAAAAGCTGCCGCCCTCAAGCATGGTCACAAATTCTTTACCCGCATTAATCAGTTCAGGGTCTTCTTCACCGGCTGCTGGTGGGGGACCAAAAGCCAACAGACCATTTTCAGAATGAAGGAAAATATCTTTATCGTTAGGTAAGTAGCTGGCGATCTTGGTTGGTAAACCAATGCCCAAGTTTACATAGGCGCCATCTGGAATATCTTGTGCCACACGTTTTGCAATCTGGTCACGGCTGAGTTTCTGGTAGCTCATGTTATTTCTCCTTATTGCTTATTGTGCGGG
>NZ_FODU01000017.1:0-57927 GCF_900110445.1 Acinetobacter sp. yr461 | reverse complement strand
TAGTCGCCATTTAAAGCAGCTTTATGTACCAGATGTGAACGGTCAGCCTGATCAATCGGACGTTGCATAAGCTCATCTAAGCTTTGTTTTGCAACCTTCGCCTGCTGTAAACGCCCCAATACACCCGTAATTTGTGCAATCGGCGCCAACATGCGTGACGATAAAATTGAACAGGCCACTAATGCACCCGTGGTCATTTCACCCTCCATCACTGCAAAACATCCCACCAAAACCACAATTGCATAGGTTAAGCCCTGAATCTTTTGGGTCCATGCCATTAAGGTACCGACAATTTTACGTTGTTTCATACCAATATCGGCTGAAACTTCATTCATGTGATTCCATTGGTTTTGGAAACGCGATTCAGCACGTAATAGCTTGATATCTTCAATACCCTGCACCGCTTCAACCAGAATGGCATTCCGGATTGAAGATTCTCTCATGCCTTCTTGTGCCAATTGCGCTAACTTTTTCTGCACCAGAAGACCCGGCAAAATCATAAGCGGCACAACCAGCAACATCACCCAAAACAGCTTTCCGCCAATAATGGCAAAGATGGTCAGGAACAGGAAAAAGAATGGGAAATCGGCAATTGCACTAATGGTGGTAGAAGTCACCAATTCACGAACACCTTCGAGCTCACGAATCTGGGAAATAAAACTACCGGTAGACTTTGAACGATCTTTATTTTTGATACGTAAGGCGTGACCAAATACACGGTCAGAAACAAGTAAATCTGCACGTTTACCAATAATATCGGATAGATAAACTCGGGACACACGTAAGATAAACTCAAAAATAGCAGCAATCAGTACACCACCAGCCAGCACCCATAAGGTTGGAACAGACTGTGATGGCACAACGCGGTCATAGACTTGCATTGAGAAAATAATGGTTGCCAAAGCCAAAATATTGGCAATGAGTGAGGCAAACATAATATCAACGTAGCGTTTCCAGTCTCTTAGTACAATTGACCAGAACCAGCTTGCTTCATAGGGTTTGATATATTCATCAATACGCGCGTCGGGAATAGAGCTTTCAGGACGCAGGATATAGACATTCTTAATGGTATTTTTTAAGACATCTAGGCTTAAATTTTGAGAAAGGCCCTGATCCCCACTAAACTGGATACTGACATTACCTTGGGTATCGGCTTTATCAATAATACCGACCTGTCCGTCATGAAATTCGACCATAACAGGTAGCCGCCACGGATTCAGTAGCTCTAGTGAAAACGGTACTTTACGTAGGTTTAGTCCAACCTGACGTGTCATTAGCTGTAAAACATCATCAAGGTTTTGATTTTGGTTCCAGTCAAGTTGTAAACGGATTCTTTCTTCTGAAGGCTCAATTCGATAATGTTTAGCAATCGTTAAGACCGCCTGTAACCAGGGCTGGTAGTTTATTTTTGTCATCATGGTTGTACTTCGAACCCCTGAATTGAAATATTATTTAGGCCATAGGCTTGGCGCGAACGTCCTGTTGCCGAAATGTACTGAACAATACTGTTGTAGATGTCATAACGTGCAGATTCGAGTTCTGAATTGGCACTATGAATGGCCTGCTCTGCATTCAATAAGTCAACCAATGAGCGTGTACCAAGTTTGTATTGCTCTTGATAAAGTTCACGTGTACGAACCGTAGTGGCTTGACGATTGGTCAGCACCTGCATTTGGCGTTGTTTATTTTCAATTTGCTCACGGCTGGTTCTGATCTGATCGAGAACATCCATATAGACTGAATTGACCTGAGATTTAGCTGCTTCTTCTGCATAGCTTGCCATTTTGACCTGAGAAGAAACGGCCCCACCTTGATAAAACTGACTGGTTGCTTCAAGCATGACCGAGCTATATAAGCCGTCATCTTTATCATTGTTTGGATTTCTGCCATTAATGGCCTGACTTAAGGAACCTTTGACGGACAAGGTTGGATAACGTGTTAAACGAGTCTGTTCTTTTTGTGCTTTAGCCACTTCAACCCCAGCTTGAGCCGCGATCATTTTTGGAATGGTATTAAACTCAGGCTCACTATAGAGACCAGACTGCTTTACCAAATCATCAGGAATGACCCACGCCTTATTAAAAACATCTACTCCGATCAGAGTTCTTAAATGTTGCTGGTACTGGCGTAATAAAGATTGTTGAGCAATGAGTGTCGACTGTGCAGATTCTAAATATGTTTGTGCCTGAACTGGGTCAGCTTGGCTACTAATACCGGCATTTGCACGTAAATTGGCAATTTCCTGAATACGCTGAATCCCGGCAATTTGCTGCTCAGCAATTTTATTTAATTGAAGGTAACGCTGAATATTGACAATCGACTGAGCCACATCGAGTGCAATATCATCAATGCTGACCAGCACATTGGCCTGCTCGACTTGTACTTTGGCTTGCTGAACCGATACACCTGATTTGACTTTGCCAAAATCAAAAAGCATTTGAGTCGCAGATAATGTGAGTAACTGTCTTCCCCGCTCACCACTACTCAAATCACCTGTGGTTATTCCACCTGAAAGCTGGGGATAATAGCCCGCCTTAGCAAAATCAATACCCGCGTTTTGACCAGCTAAAGTGGAAATGGCTTGAGAAATATTAGGATTTCGTTGAACTGCATATTGAATCGCATCAATTAAACTGACTTGATTATTCCACATGGCAGTTGAAGTCGGTAAATAGCTCCCATCATTTCCTAGCCGTTGAAATTGGCTCTGATCAAACCCTAAATTGCTTAATTTTTGGAAATCGACAGATCGGTAGCTTTCATCGGGCGTGGGTTTAAAGAGTTGAGAAACTTTTTTTGTTAAGCTTTTTCCCGAGTTAACAGACGCGGTCTCTGCCTTTGTAATTGATATTGATACACTAGAAGCAATACAAAAATATAAAAAAAACTTCGTACCTGATTTGATTATAAGTTGGAAATCATTGTGGGAAAAAGGCAATTTACTCATTAGAAGATCTAATCTCTTGAAATATTGTAAAACAATCCAAAACTCAGTAAAAAATTATCAAAAATATTAAATTCCATACTTTAAATAAATAATTTTCAGAATAATTTTCTTTGCAAAAAAATAAAGTAAAAAATGATTAGTTTTCAGCACTAGCAACTAAATATTTAATTTTCTTATAATTTAAATTATAAAATTAAGTTTTAAACATACATATTTAAAACCAATTAAATACCTACAAAAAATCTATAAAACTCAAAAATTAGAATAAATAATTCTCATAAAAAAAACCTACCTCTTGGGGAAGCGGCAGGCTATAAACTTTTAAATATGTACATTCAAAAATATATTATTTATTTAAATTCATCAATAATGATTAATTTAAAATAAAATTAAAACATATGATTAAAAACATATTAAATGAATAAAATATTTTCTATTTTTTACAACACAATACGTATGCTCTAGCAGCAATTATTTTATATCTAAATATTTATAAAAATATGTGTTCTTTAAATCAAATCCAAATAACCCAATAAAGTCTTTTCAACTCGCTGCTGTAAATAGAAGAACTGCTTTAAAACTAGCAAGATGTCATAACTTCTTAAATATAATCAATCTTTTCCCGAGTACAAAACTGAGCCAACTAAAACCGCTTGTCCTGCAATGCTAACGTGTAATATTGAATCTGTTTTCTCAACTGTCACTAGAACCCGCCCCGGTTTTTGTATTGCGAGGCCTTGATACCCCCAATAGCTAACTTTCTGGTCACATTCGATTAAATCGTGGTGAACAAGGTATGCTCCTGCTGGACCATTTGCATTACCAGTTACAGGATCTTCATTAATACCGATTGCGGGTGCGAACATTCGACCATACGTAATAGGTTCTTGCTTAGTACCTTCCAAGACAAATGGGAAAAAACCATTGCAACCTATTTCAGCACTAATAGCTTTCAGTTTTCATTGTTTGGAATTAATCCATCAAGCTTACTTCTGCTCAACATTGGCACCATCACCTTGGAATGCCCCGTCGTGACAACTTGTATTGGCAAGTCAGCAAAATCACTTTCACTCACACCCAGCGCATTTGCAAGTTCAGTCCTTTGATTCGCACTAAAAGGTGGTAAAAACTCTACGCGACCTTGAGTCATTTTCACCAATAATTCTTCTGGACTTCCAAATATTGAAACGGGTAAATGACCTGCCCCCGTTTTTGCGATTAATGGATAGTCTGATTGGTGGCCTGTAGTTGCACGTAAAAAATGAGTAGCAATCGTCGCATGTCCACAGATCGGGACTTCATTTGTAGGCGTAAAATATCGAACATGTATGTCATGGCTTTGATCTTTAGCTGACAAAACAAAGGCTGTTTCTGAATACCCTGCGAATGCAGCAATATCTTGCATCTCTTGAGTTTTAAGATGATCAGCATCTAGAACAACCCCTGCTCGATTTCCTGTATTTGGTTGGGTCGTAAATGCATCAACCACATAAATGGTCGTCATGGCACAACTCCTTTGTTATTAACATTGTGATCTTAGAAATAGCTCCCGCCATAACCAGAAAATCTTATTTAGTTGCAGCAACACATATCACAGCTCTAAAAAGTTTATAGTCGACTCATATAATGAGTTTTGAGTCCCTGTAGTGGTTGTTTGAATTGTATAAATCTAAACACTGGGGATACTATAGTTTTTATTGCAAACGCATTTTTTAAATATGGAAAGGTATGAACTGGGACGATACTAAAATTTTGTTAGCTATAGGGCGAACTGGCGGATTAAGCCGCAGTGCAAAATTGCTTGGTATTAGTGTTTCTACCGTACATCGCAGAGCTGCTGAACTGGAGAAAAGTCTCAATGCGATTCTTTTTTCTCGAGACAGTGATGGCTATACACTCACCCACGTTGGAAAACATTTTTTTGCTTTGGCTGAAAAAGCAGAAGAGCATTTAATAGCGATGGAGCGTTACAACGATCAAGGACAGCAATCACTGTTCCGCATTGCTTTACCTGAGTTAATCGGGCAACAGTTGCTCCAATCAAAGCTAACGGCATTACAACTGAAGCATCCAGATTTACAATTAGAAATCTCAACGAGTGTCGTTCCTGTTGATTTTTCCCGACGGGAAGCTGACATTATTCTTCGACTTGTTCGTCCAGAAAGCGGGCGTTACATTATTCGGCGACTTGGACAACTGGAGTATGGACTTTATGGTAGTAAAGATTATCTCGCCAGTTTCACAGAACATACTGAAATGGATGATTTATTGAATCATCGTATAATCGGTTGGGACCGAAGCCTTCAATATACTTTCTTAGCACAATGGATGCGTGAACTCACCCAAGATGCAGCCCCTGCTTTGTCTTTTGATAACATGCACTCGCAATTATTAGCAGCGCTTGAAGGACAAGGAATTACAGCCCTGCCTTGTTTTGTTGCAAAGGCTTCGGGTTTAGTACCCATACTACCTGAGCAAACTTTAAAACAAGATGTGTGGTTAATGCGTCATTTAGATACTAAGGATAGTGACTATTCAACGTTGATTAGTGAAACGATTGAAAAAGAGCTTCAAGAATATTTGTTGTGATAAACATTAGCTTTTATTCTAATCTTTAAGTTAAATCCAAATAACCAAATACAGCTTTTTCAACGCGCTGCTGTAAATAATTTAAATCATTTTCCCCTGCTATGCCTGCCGCGTTGATCATTCCTTTACTTAGAGCAATCACATCTTGTGCGGCTGTCTGTGCATGTGAAACGCCAGAACGTTTAAACAGGTCAGAAATTATGGTTTCAAGTTCGTGTTGAAGCTCATTTTCCTCAGTGTCTTTACCAATGATTTCAGACGCAAACTCTAGAGTTCGTGCCAACTGCGGACGGCTCAATTGATGTTGCACAGCAGCTTGGATGATGAGTTTTAGTTTTTCTTTTAAGTCTGTGGCATCACTTTGCTGTATGGCATCAACTATACGTTTTGCAAGCTCAGCGCGCTCACGTCGAATTAACTCGACTATTAAAGCATCTTTAGATGGAAAGTATTGATATAGGCTACCAATACTTACGCCAGCAAGCTCAGCCACGGCATTTGTGTTAAATCCAGCAAAGCCTAACGACTCTAAAATGCGAGCAGCCGCCTCTAAAATAGCTTCAAATGTAGCCACTGAGCGTGCTTGACGCGGGCGTTTACGTGGGTCTGGAAGTGTTTCTGACATGAGCCGAAATACGAGTATTTAATGTGAGTAATCACTCATATACTGACTGAGTCATTTTGATATGACAAGTAAATGCTGCCTTTTCATTTGAACTAAAACTCGACTCAGTCATGGAGTGGTTATGTCTAGAACCTATACTTTTTTTATTCATTTAAGAGCTTTGCCCGCTTGGTTGGCTGTAGCCCGTGAAAAACGGGCTGAGTTTAGTGCACAGAAGCTTGAGCCTATTTTTAAGAAGTACCCGACTGTAAAAGTTCGATGGTATGACGTTGAAGCATTTAGTGCTAAAGCGAGTGATATTGCTGTGTTTGAGACGACATCTTTGCAAGATTATTATTTTGTGATTGATGCGATTCGAGACTCTGAGTTTTGTACAGTGCCCTACTTTGAGTTTGTAGAGATTATTCCTGCAATTGAAGATGGATATGTGGAGTATGGAAGTTCTTTATAGAGGTTAAGAATAATCTTTTACTTTACATGACCAGCAGATGAGCTGGTCGTGAGCTTAAGCTCTATAAAAATCTTTTTTAATATACAGCTAAATGACTAACAAACTAATGGTGCGTTAAACTAGAAAGTTTAAACTTATAGCAAAAATTATAGCTGAAATTTCTTTGAATCAAAAACCACCTCATAATAGATGATTTTTATTTTTTAAATTTACATAATCCATCACATGATAAATGAGAAACATTATTAAACTAATATTTTTGAGTTTCTCTGTATTCCTTTAACGCTGATTCCATTACCGCAATGCGATTAATTAGCTTTTGATTTTCCTCTTTCACAGATCGCACCTCCTCATCCACATTTTGCTTATTTAATGTGTGAATTTCATTTAAAAGAGTAGATTGCCATTTATCTCCTGATTTATTGTTTTGATAATCCTGATAAACGGATGCTCCAGCTAATAGAGTTGAAATAATTAATGAACCCACTGCAAACCATAACTGTATTTTAGTAGTATTTTTTGCCTCTTTATCTCTTTGATCCAACCTTTCCAATAATGTGGCCGCGGCATTAGCAAGTTCCTGAAGCGTTTTTGCCGACTGAGCTGTCATTTGTCCTGTAAGATGGATCATTTCTCGATCTTGAGCATATTCTTTAGCTCGTATTTTTGCATGTTCAACTAATTTTGAATCTACTTTTAATGTTTCCGTTTTAAGTTCTGAAAACAAAGGCATAGATGGCGAAGCAGTTTTTTTTAATTGCTCGTACTGTTGCCATGATTTACCAAGCTCCAAACTACTTTTACGAACTTGGTCAAAAATTCCCTGCGTTGAAGTGAGGGCTTGAGCATATACTTGATGAAATTGCTTTTGAGCCCTTTTAACTTCTTCTTTAAGTAGCCTATCTAGAAACTCTGTATAACTTTCACCTTCAACACGAACAAATCCATTTTCGGTTTCCGAACTTTCGTGTAGCGGTTTAAATTGACTGGATAACGCATAAACCTCTGAAACTAAATCTATTTCTTTATCAGACAATTGTGCTACCTGATCAGTATTTATTTTCGCTTCACTTTTATCAGATGATAGACTTGAAATTATTGGCAAGAATGTACGAATTCTGTCTATCGCAAATTCCTCATCAATATTCTGATATTTTTCAATAGCTCCAAGTGTTAAAGGAAATAAAAAAATCTTTCCAATATTCGTATCAACATTACTGACGGGCATTCTCGAGAGAGCTTTAACCTTATCAAGGGTTAAGGTGTTTTTAGATTTTTCAGCATTTAAACTTGAGCCATCTTTTTTATTTTTTGACATTCTTTTCTAAACTCTCAAAATATTCCAACCTGCCTAATAATACATAGCAAAGACTATATAAATAATTGTAGTGTTTATTAGTCAACTACTACTTTATATTTACCTAATATCGGGTAACTTCTTCAATTATAAATGGAATATCTTCATAATCTTCATACCATATAATTGTTACACCTAGTTCTCTCATGAGCTCCTCATTAAGATTATGATGTCGTTGCAAAAATTTTTCTGCTCCCTCAATATTTTTGACAACAGGAGTTGTAGTGCTTTTTTTATTATCATAAGCAAAGTTTTCTATTGTTAAACGCTTCATAAAAGCATAATGTTTGCTTTTTTCAATATTCCTTGCAGATATATCTAACAATCTACGAAGATTTGGGTCAGTCATAGAAAGGCCAACCATTAAACAGTTATTCTCTCGAAGGCTATTTAATTGAACCAAATTAGACCAATGATATGTATCTGAATAGATTTGGTGATAACCTTCTTCTGAAAAAACTAAAGTTGAGTTATCAAGTCCGTCATATGTATCTAGATCTTCGGGTAAAAAACCATGCACATGATACACAGGTAATTCATCAGGATCGTAGCTTTCCCGATCAGAATAGATACAACTATGAAGTATATTATTAGCAGTTAATTGTCTTTCCAAAAGATCATCAAAATTATAAGTTATTACTGATCTTACTTTTGCTCCTGTCCTACGAGGTATACACATTGAAGCAATTGCCTTAATTAATCTTGAGTTTATATCAAAATCTAAATCACGAAGTTTATAAAGATTTTTTGTAATAGCCTCTTTGAATTCACGTGCTTCTGTCGAACTTTTTACAAGACCTTTTCGTAAATATCTAGCTGCCATTAAAGCAGATGGTTCATCTACAGCATTCAATCGATCTACTAATTCACTAATATCATCATCCGATACATCAACATCACTATCAAATTCTTGCGTTAAATAAGTTACAAATAATGAGCCCAATAATTTATTCCAATCAGGCATTCCTGCACTACTTGATACACCAGCGCCCAAGAAAAGTGAGAAGTGCCCCTTTTGATAGGATTCTTTTAAATTATTAACAATCTTTTCTCTTTCATATTTCCAATCAAGCGCTGGTTTGCTAACAGCTGACTCTAACCTTAAAGCAAATAGATTATTTGCTATTTCATTTACCTTAGCCCTATGTTTACTCGCAATTTTATTTATTTCATCTGGCCCCCAAATATGTATTTTGAATGGCATTGATATCGGTTCAAAATGCATAAAAATTTTTTTACGTACTTTTTCAGGTATAGGTTTCGCAGAAATTATAATTAAATCCGTTAAACCAACTTCATCAATTCTTGAAGAAATTTGATAGCAAAGCTTATCTACCATTAAAGGAATAGATTGTTTAGCTAGATTGAACTTTATTTCTATTAATGTTGGACCAAAAAAATCATCAAAACCTGCAGGAGCTAAACCATCACCTGCAGAATTATGCCCCAGATTTATAATGAATTTTTTGTTTTGCTTTTCAATATGATACTTCAATAAATGAAGAATAAAGGTTTCAAATGAGTAATAACTTCTAGGACCACCCTCATCAATTTTTTCAATTATATTATCTATGAGCACTTAATTATTTCCACCAAATAGAATGAAACTCAATTTTTACCTATTGGTAATATAGCAAAAATACATCAATTACACTTAAAATCAATTTTTAAAATAAAGAATATATTAATAATTATTTAATATTGCTAATTACCTCTCTAAAGCAAAATAGTACCACTTTTATCAATAATAATATTATAAAAAATTTCCTAAAACTTCATCGCTATTAGGACTTTAATTATTGAGAATAACAGCTAAAATACTATATGAATATTTACTAAAAATTTCTAATTATTCCTCTAAAAATATTACTACCCCCTCCCCCAAAACTTCTCCAACACCACATCCCTTTCATCCACACGATTTGAACTTAAAACCTGTAGCATCAAGCCATCAATTAAGTTTAGAACCATATTAGCATCGGGATTAAATCCATTGGTTTCCAGACTAAAGACCAGATCAAAAAGCTCTCGAAGTAGCCATTTTCGATATTCAACGGCCATGCGGTAAGCCGTTGGATAAAGCTGTTTTATTTCAAAAATGGCCTTAAACAAAAGGTGGTAAAGGCTGTTTACATCGACATGTAAACGCACAATTTCTTTGAGTTTATCGCTTGGTTTTGAGTAACGGTGTGAGTAGACAATTGCCAGAACTTCTTCTTTCAGTCGGCTTTTTTGAAAGCTTATGCATGTTTCAACCAAACGCTCTTTTGAGTGAAAGTAGTTATAAAGCGTGGCTTTCGGAATTTTAGTTTCTTTGGCAATCAGGTCTACGCCCGTGTTGTGAAATCCATAGAGATTAAATAGATCTACTGCGCTATGAATAACTTTTAATTTTTTGGAAGATATTTCTAAAGTTGGCATAGTTTTACCGTTATAAATTCTTGTTGTTTCTAAATGAGATAAAAAGCCTGTGCCCTTTCTGGGAGAAAAAAAAGCACAGCAAAGCCATAAGACAGTGCTTGGCACATCTCAAGTTTTGTTATTGCTAAGTTTTAAGTAAAAAAGACTTAAAGCCTGAAAACCTTATGGCGTTCAAGCTGCTTTAAATTTTTAAGCTGTGTCGTTATAACCTTTGGCACTCAAGGCCAAGAAATAATAGATGTGCATAGCCAACTCCTGATTTTGGAAGTTCTGCCAAAGCATTCATTTGGAATTATGGTGGCAGAACGAAAGAGGGTTGACAGACTGGTTTTCGAGAACCCAGCACGCACAAGGCGTCCCCCTTCCGTCCTACCGCTACAAAAAGGGAGACGAGTGGGTATACATCAAAAAAACAAGTTTTTTCAATGTACTCGAAAAATCAGCCTGTCAAAGCCGGCTGGCAATGTAGGCCAGCAGGCAAAGGATAATCCGAGAGTTGGTAGGTGTCAATGTAGCTTTTATGACAAGTATTTAAATTTATTATTATTTTTCATTAGATTAACTTAATTATTATTTTAGATATTATATTTAATTGTATTTTTAAATTAAAATGAAGCGATCCATGCTTATTCATTTCTATCTTTTAACTTTTAATGTGAGAGTACAAAGTGGAAAGTCGATTTAGACAGTTTCCGTCTGCCCCACTTGGTGATAAGCGCGGTTAAAATAAACCAAACTTTGGTCATGCTGGCTTTGTTTAATCGCAACAATCGGACAAATCAGAATCGTGTGTGTGCCCACTTGTTGAATTTGCTCAATCTCGCAATCGAAACTGACCAAAGCATCGTCCAAAACAGGTGAACCTGTTTCTAACTCAATCCATTCGCCATGTTTAAAGCGTTCTTCTGGCGTGAGTTTAGATGAAAACGCTTTTGAAATATGTTCGTGGTGTGCGCCTAAAACATTCACAGTTAAGATTTTGTTATCTAGGAAATGTGCATGTGAGCTCGCAGATTGGTTCATACAGACCAATAATGTCGGAGGTGTGTCGGTCACACTACAAACAGCAGAGGCAGTAAATCCAAAACGGCCAGACATGCCTGCCGTAGTCACAACACTAACCGCACTTGTGAGTAAAGACATTGCATTTCTAAAGTCTGTTGCTTGAACCATGACATTATTCCTAAATTGAACCGTACCTTGTCCTGAGTGTTTGCTATACCGCCCAACTCCATCAGGAAGGTACTTGATCGACATGCGTTCTGAGTAGAACGACATGTAGTAAGTAAAATGAGGGTTACTTGTTTGATTATCAACTCACATCAAAAAAGTAACCCTTTATACCACTTATTGGTAAATATTAAGCAGAGAGTTCAAAACCCGTAAGTTCTCTACGAACGATTTCTGCACCTGCACTTAAAGCATTTAACTTGCCACGTGCCACTTCACGAGAAAGAGGTGCCATGCCACAGTTTGTGCAAGGATAAAGTTTGTCGGCATCTACAAACTGAAGTGCTTTACGAAGTGTATTGGCAACTTCTTCTGGTGTTTCAATCTGGTTAGATGCAACATCAATTGCGCCGACCATGACTTTTTTACCGCGAATAAGTTCAAGTAAATCGATAGGCACATGTGAGTTGTGACATTCTAACGAAATGATATCGATGTTAGATTTTTGCAGTTTCGGGAAAGCTTCTTCGTATTGGCGCCATTCCGAACCGAGTGTCTTTTTCCAGTCAGTGTTGGCTTTAATACCGTAACCGTAGCAAATGTGGACCGCAGTTTCACATTTTAGACCTTCAATTGCACGCTCTAAAGTCGCAACACCCCAGTCATTTACTTCGTCAAAGAATACGTTAAATGCAGGTTCGTCAAACTGAATAATGTCTACACCAGCAGCTTCTAACTCACGCGCTTCTTGGTTCAAAATTTTAGCAAATTCCCAAGCAAGTTTTTCACGGCTCTTGTAGTGACCATCGTAAAGCGTATCAATCATGGTCATTGGGCCAGGTAGCGCCCACTTAATTGGTTGATTAGTTTGCTGACGTAAGAACTTGGCATCTTCAACAAACACAGGCTTTTGACGAGACACAGCACCCACAACAGACGGTACGCTTGCATCGTAACGGTCACGAATACGAACGGTTTCACGCTTCTCAAAATCTACGCCATTTAAGTGTTCAATAAATGTGGTCACAAAGTGTTGGCGGGTTTGTTCGCCATCGCTCACAATGTCGATGCCAGCAAGTTGTTGTTCGTGCAACGCCAAACGTAACGCGTCTTTTTTACCTTCAATCAGGCCTTCGTTTTCGAGTTTCCAAGGCGACCAAAGCTTTTCAGGTTCTGCAAGCCAAGACGGTTTAGGTAAGCTGCCAGCAGTTGAAGTTGGTAATAATTTTTTCATGATCAATGACCCGTATGTTGATTAATTAGGAGCGTAATTAGCAGACCACTGCTCAAGAATCGCTTGGTATGGTTTGATAAATTGCTCTTCAACAAACTTCCCCTGCTCAATAGCCAAACGGCTACGTTCTTCTCGGTCATACACAATTCGAGTAAGTGAGTAATCTTCATTCTTCAAACTTGGCTGATAAGATTTTCCAGCAACTGAATTTGCGTTGTAAATTTCAGGGCGGTAAATCTTTTGGAACGATTCCATGGTGCTGATAGTGCTGATCAACTCAAGGTTGGTGTAATCACTCAGCAAATCACCCGTAAAATAGAACGCCAAAGGTGCAGCACTGTTTTTCGGCATGAAATAGCGAACTTTTAAGCCCATTTTTTGGAAATATTCATCAGTTAATGAATAGTCTTCTTGCTTATATTCCACACCCAAAACTGGATGTTCATTTTCAGTGCGGTGGTACACTTTAGTGGTTGAAACACTTAAGCAAATCACTGGCGCTTTTTTAAAGTTTGCTCTGTAAGTCTCAGAGTTAATAAAGCTCTTAAACAAATTACCGTGCAATTCGCCAAATTTCTCTGGAGTGCTAAAAGTAGACTGATTTTTATTGTGGTCTAACAAAAGCACACTAAAGTCATAGTCACGTACATAAGACGAGAAGTTATTGCCTACAATGCCTTCAATGCGTTCATTAGTCTTTTTATCAACAATATTGGTTTTCAATATTTCGATTAAAGGAAGCGCACTGTTATGGCTTGCAGCATCAACATTCATTTCAACTGAAATGATTTCAAGCTCAACGCCATAGCGATCGCCTTTAGGGTTGTCCCAATGAGCTAAAGTATTAAAACGATTGTCGATCATCTGTAATGTGTTGCGCAGATTCTCTTGACGGCTCATCCCTCTTGCTAAGTTAGCAAAGTTGGTTGTAATACGCGTATTGTCTGCTGGACGATAGTTTTCATCGAAACAAATACTCTTAATCGTAAATGTAAATTCTTTACTCATTTTGATCAGTACCCTAATTTCTGAGATAAACCTAAAAATATTTCGAACTCTTTTTAAACTTTCCAGCCTTGTCAGATTTGTGCCTTATGGTCTTATCAAAACTGAATGACTAGAACGCTTCAGAGCGTGAATAGATTTATACCGCAATCACAACATGAATAAAAATGATTTAGTCTCATTCAAAACTGAGTTAAATTCATGTTTAGGGTTTAATAAATAAGTATGAAGTTAAATATTTTTCATCTTGAGGAATTTTAGATAGCAAAAAATTCAATATACGGCGCTCGCAAACCACCTTTACAAACTCAAATATTTATTATTACTTTCAATAATTTAAATAATATAACTTTAGATGAAATGCCTAGACTTAAAGTAATTTATGCTGACTCTCATTCATCTCTGCTTTTAGCCATTCTAAAAATATGGTTTTACGTGAATCTTCCTCAAAAGCACTGTGAGAAAGTAAAAAATAGGCTGAACCGTCTTGTACAACTGGTGAATTTTTTTGCAGTAAGTTCCACTCAAGCTCTTTTTCAATCATATAAATTGAGATGACCGTTGCGCCGAGTCCAGCTAAACAGCCTTCTAAACATAGATAAAAATGTTCAAGTTCAACTTTGGTGTAGCCTTTTAAGCTCTGCTTTAACTCAGCAATGCGGCTAACGCTTTTGAAAAAATTCGGTCTAGAGGTCGAGATGAGTACATCTTCGGTTTCAGATGACTTTGTTGCTTGAATCATTGCGATATATTCGTTGGCAATTTTCTCGCTATAGATATGCTCTCCCCATTCAAAATCATTTCTGCGAATCGCGATATCAATATTATCTTTTTCAAAGTCGACTACTCCGCCTGCTGTGAGTAACACCACCTCAAAATCATGACCGAGCTTTTTAAACTTCGATAACCGTGGAATAAGCCATTTCATGGAAAGCGTCGGTTCACACGACAAAACCAGTTGTTTGTTATGAGCTTTAGGCTGGCTTAGCCCTATTAAACACTCATCGAGTTGACCAAAAACTTGATGGCAACAACTCAATAAAATTTCACCCTGCTCAGTCATCACAAGTGTTTTATTTTTTCGATCGAACAAAGCCGTATTTAAAGCTTCTTCTAAATTATAAATCTGTTTACTGACTGCACTTTGCGTCACAAATAATTTCTTTGCAGCTAAAGTGACGCTGCCATACTTCGCCACAAAATAGAAAAATTTTAATGAATTCAGCGATATTCTTTCAATCATTCCAAAAACTCATAAGTGGTTAGTCATTTTTATCGATTTTTATTTTTAGGTTTCTGTTCAAAATAAAAATCATCTTTATTAAACCCCATTTTAGATGATGAAAAACATATTGAATATCGATATCTATCTTCACGAACGTATAAATACAATTTCTTATTCTGAAAGAATAGCTGCTTTAAGCAAAAGATCCTCCTTCTTTAATACATTCCAAAAAGTACAGACCAATCCCCTCGTTTTCAGTGAGGGCACAAGATAATGGCAGAGTTTATTGCAGTTATTCTAATTACGATTTTAGCAGTGGTAAGCCCCGGCGCTGACTTCGCGATTGTCACTAAAAATAGTTATCTATACGGTAGAAAAATAGGTGTTTTCACTTCACTCGGAATATCGCTTGGCGTGTTGGTGCATGTGACCTATACACTTGTGGCTGTTGCGTTTGTGATGACTTATATGCCGCAAATTTTGAATATTTTTAAATATATTGGTGCACTTTACCTGATCTATATTGGCTATAAAACCTTTACTCAAAAACCTGTTTTAGACAATGCTGCTTTAACCGCTATAGGTACTTTTCAAGCTCTAAAGTATGGCTTTTTTACTAATGCCCTCAACCCGAAAACCACGCTATTCGTGATCAGTACTTATACCCAAATTGTGAGTTTAACTACGCCTAAATCGATTCTTTTGGCTTATGGCTTTTTTATGTCATTTGCACATTTTGTATGGTTTTCACTAGTGGCTGTGCTGTTTTCATCAATGCTGTTGAGACAGAAAATGTTAGCCAAGCAAGTGCAAATTAATAAGGTGATTGGTTCAATTTTATGTGCTTTAGGTGTGATTCTTCTTTTTACTCAGTTTCAGTAGAGCCACTTCATTTTTAAGAAACTGTAGAGTATGGAGACTGAGTCCTGTGTACAGAACTCAGTCCATTCAAGCGAGCTAAGAATCTATTTGTTAAGTATTCGATTCAGATAAATTATTTACATTCCAACGATTTGCTCTTTTAAATGTTCCGACATCGTTAAATCGAACACCCATATCACGCATGACTTTATGGGCAACAGGCGCAGTCATTTGTCGAATGTAGAATGGTTCTTTCACCACAAAATGATGAATAGCATGCGTCGAACCAAAGTTAAAGCAAAAGAGTTGGAACGGCATCATCCACCACGGTGTTAACACTTGCGTTTGTTGAATCACATTGCCCAATTCAACATCACCGTAGTAATGCATATTGCTGGTCACAAAGTGCAGGCAGAAAGTACGCAGCACATTCGGTGCAATCCACACCACAGTCAGAATATTAATCACATGCATAACATTTAGGGTTGTAGCTGACCATGCTATCGGTGCATTTGCCAAGCTTGAAACCATATCAACTGCATGGAAGCCTAAGAAGATATACCAATGAGACCAATGAATAATGCCAAGTGGAAAATAAGCTAAGAACGCACGTTTAAAAATAACTTTTCTAACAGTCCAATTGCTTGCAGCAATAATGCGTAGCAAAACTGCAAAGCCATTATCACCGATGGCGATGAGTCGGCGTATGCTCCACTGCTCTCCATTGGTTAGCGCTCTTTCTTCTAAATCGACTTCAGTGCCTGAATTTTTATGGTGATTAAAATGAAGCTCACGGCGTTTCCACGGGTTAATCGTGCTTGGGCGAGCTAACCACACTAAGCCCATCATAAGGTGATGTGCCCATGGTTTTTTTCTAAAATACATCCAGTGAATGAGGTCGTGTTCTAACTCGTGGGTAAGAGATGCAAAAAACGCAATAATCGGAATTGCGAACCACGCTGAAAGCTGATGATTGATATAGAGTACGGCCGTAGCAATCATTCCAACGAGGGAAACAAATAGAATCATCGCCCCTATTGCATTTTGATGGTTCAAAATGGGATGGCGCTTGCGTAAAGCTACTCCTTCCGCTGTGACCACTTTTTTAATGTGTTCCGTTTTTTCGCTATCGCTCATTCCAGCAGGATTTTTATATATGTTGGTCATCCGTTATTCCTCAGTTTTCTCATGCCCCTACTTTATTTATATCTATGTTTGTACGCTTAGCTCGAAACGCCAATCTATTGGCTATGGATGCCAAAATAAAAATATTCAAAACAAACAAAAGTTTTTTTAGTTTTGAATCTTTTATAATGTTCACAGGAATATGAGTCACAAGTTATAGGACATAACATGCCACAGACAGCAACGGCACTGGCTAGCTGGGTTAAAGCGATTCAAAAAGCGCTTGAGAAAGCAGGTGTGGATAGCCAACCTTTATTAAAACAAGCAGGTTTAGATGTTCAGGCATTAAACGATCCAGATGCGCGCTATTCATTAAAACAAACTGCGAATTTATGGAAATTAGCCGTTCAAGCGACTCAAGACTCGTGCTTTGGCCTTAAAGTTGCCAGCCAAGTCAACCAAAATACATTTCATGTGTTGGGGCATTCACTCATTACCAGCACCACACTAAAAGAAATGTTTTTAAGAATTATTCGTTACTTCCGTATAGTGACTGACATTCCTGAACTTGAATTTTATGGAGATGACAAAAATCATTATTTCGTTATTCATGTTCCCGACGAAGTTCAACCCGAATCTATCGATGCATTTATCTCTGTTTTTATTCGTTCAAGCCGTGCGTTACAAGGTTCTGTTTTTTCGCCCTTACGCATTGAACTGAGACGTTCAGAGCCACAAGATTTAGAAACTTTTCAGAGTATTTTAAAAGCCCCGATTGTATTTAATGCACCCAAAGACATGATTGTGTTTGACACAGCCACCATAGAGCAGCCTTTAGATGGTGGGAATCCACACCTCACCCAAGAATATGATGAGATTATTAATCGTTATCTCGCTCGGTTTGATAAAGAAAATATATTGGCTCGTGTGAAAGTAAAACTCATTGAAAAATTATCTACAGGTGACTTTCAACAGCAAGACGTTGCGAAAAGTTTAGGCTTAAGTATACGTAGTCTGCAACGCAAGCTTTCGGCAGAAAATACCTCTTATAGCGAGCTACTCGACAATACACGGCACGAACTGGCTTTGTCTTATATCAAAAATTCAAGCCACAATATTACCGAAATTGCCTATATTCTTGGCTTTACCGATGTGAGTAGTTTTACCCGCGCTTTTCGACGCTGGACAGATTTATCACCACTACACTATCGGGAAAAACATCTGTCTTGTTCTTAAGTTTCTAAAAATTTTAGATAAAAAAAGATGCCTCCATGTGCATCTTTTTTTTATGAGCATCTTATTTTTTATTTAACAGTTCGAGCATAGAGACTGTGGTGACTTTAGCCCCGACCGGCAAGGCTTTTAAATCTACAACATAGTTCGGACTATGCGGAATATAAGGCACAGGTTTGCCTTGTTTTACTGCATTGGCAAACACAACAGGATCTGCCACACCAATGAACATAAAGTTAAACGGAATGTCTTTTTGGTCACCTAAGAGATGATGAACATCTTCAGAACCCATAACGGCGGGATAATCAGTTAGAACATGTTTGTCGCCTAGCAAAGCTTTTAGTGGTCCATTTAAACGCGCAGAGAATTCTTTATTATTGACTACAGGCGTACTTGAACCTTTAAAGGTAAAAGTAGGCAATTGGTCTTTACCCATGCCCTGCATTTCGGCAGCACCTTCGCTCATGGATTTAATATTATTTAACATGGTTTCGCGTACTTTTGGGTCAAACCAACGCAAGTTCATTTTGACCAGTGCAGTAGAAGGAATCACGTTATTCGAATTTCCAGCTTGGATTGAGCCAATCGATAAAACTGCTGCTTGTTGAGGGTCGACTGCGTTCCCCATAATAGTTTGATATTGAGTTACTGCATTTGCCGCCATACTAATTGGATTTTTGGTTAGCATTGGTAATGACCCATGCCCACCCACGCCTTTAAATAAAATATCGAGCTGGTCGGTTCCCGCCATACGTGGTCCCGGTGCATTAATGACGACTCCAACAGGTGCTGGTGTAGTATGCACTGCAAAGAAATAATCAGGTTTTGGTAAATTATATTTGGTCCACAAACCATCAGTCACCATGGCTTTAGCACCCGTTATAGGCTCTTCAGCAGGTTGTGCGACTAAAATAATAGTTCCGCTCCATTCCTTTTTCAAAGCCACTAAGGTTTTTGCCATACTCAGCATCCATGTCACATGCGCATCATGACCACACATGTGTGCAACAGGCGTTTCGGTTCCATCATCGAGTTTAACCCGTACTTTACTTGCATAAGGTAAGCCAGTCGCTTCTTGAACAGTATTGGCATCCATGTCGGCACGGTACATGACCGTTGGCCCATCACCGTTTTTTAAAATTCCAACCACGCCTGTTTTTGCTATTCCAGTTTTAACATCAAACCCTAATGACTTAAGCTCTTTGGCAACAATGGCAGAGGTACGCGTTTCCATAAACCCAAGTTCAGGGTGCTCATGAATATCTTTATAAACTTTACTTAACCATTCTGTTTGTCCATCAATAATCGTTAACGCTTTTTGTGAGACAGTAGGTAAATTAGATGGGGTTACTTCGGCATGAAGGACAGTTCCATAACCTGCAATCAAAGTCGATAACCCTAAAAATATGCCGTTTTTGATGATTTTATTCATGTAATTAAAACCTTATAAATGAATGATTTAATTTTAAAATTTATATCCTATTTTTAAGCCATAGCTTATAGAGTGATTATCCTTAAACTCACCCACATAATAGTCACTACCTGCCTGTGCGCCAAGCTGAGCTTTTGCATCGCCTAACCAGTAATATTTCACACCACCAGAAATAAAGTATTGCGATGTTGGACTGTATTGGGCTCCGACTCCTAAGTTGTAATATCCCTTGGTTGGGCCACCCGTTGAAACTTTATCACCCGCACCAGAGTCCCATCCCACTGACACAGAGCCTAACCATTTAGGTGAAAAACGTTGCCCTAGTCCTAAATTTAAAGCCCACTGGTCATCATCATAACGAACCAAATTAAACCCTTCTGGACGGCTTGGTGTTGATAATCCCCCAATAACTTTTGAAATTTCACCAAAACGGTAAGGTTGTAGTGCCAAATCACTCCAATTTACCCAGCGCAAGCTCCCAAACAATAAAGTTCCTTGGCGTAAACCTGTTTGAAATTCTAAATTCACTGAGTTTGGAGATTTAAATTTGGTTGTGCCAGAGCCTTCGCTATTGGGTAACTCTGAAATAATATGATTTAAATAGTTTTTCTTTTGTTCGGTCATCTGCCCGATAGAAATCATATAGTCGAGATGTTGGCTAACTAAATCGCGTCCTTGCTGAGTCGTTAACATATCAATTAACGGCGCATTTTCAGTTGCGTTTACTTTGTGGGTAATGGCTGAACGATAGGTAAGCGAAACTTTAACGGCCTTTTCAGGAATTTGATAAGCCAGTCCAGCTAACCACCCCCAATCGCCCACAGTTTTAGTTTGAAAGTCATAGCCATTATAAAGACTAAATACATTGCCTCTTAAATTGACCTGACTTTTGAAGGTTTGATAAACCGGTCCTGCAAAAATATTCCAGTTTTTAGTAGGCTGATATCCGGCAATGAAGCTAAAACTTTGAATATCAAATTCCGATTTGGCATTTCCTGTGGGAACTTGACCAGAAGTAGCATTTGCAAGGCTTGTAGTTGTAATACTAGGAAGCATAACTGTATCTTTCGGCGTTGCGACAAAGCCATTTAGTCCTGAATATTCGGTGTCAGCACCAAAAGGCTGATCGTAAAGCAACCCAAATGAATACTGCGGTGCTAACTGTAATTTTAAAGCCGCAGTCGGTCGATAATCTGTATTGGCAATATCAGAAATTGACTGATGGGAAGGGTTAGTACCAGATTCCACTCCTTTTAAATCAGTATCTGTCACACCTAGACTTGCTTCAAAGTAATTTCCCGGTTGTAAAAATGCTGATACGGATTGGCCCGTTTTATCAAATGCCGCAGCATGTAATGCACTTGTACAAATTGAAGCGATTCCCAATACTAATGTTCTATTTCTTACTACAAAAATCATGGATCCATCCTGGATTTTTTTATTTTGATTGTTCACTTTATTTAGATTTTGAGTGATGCGCTTAGCCCCAAACGCCAAATCGTTGACTGTGGATGCCATATTAAAAATTATAAGATTGCCTCTCTGAAATGAGATAAGTCCCTTTGAACTCAAGATTAAAGACAATGATGATTTAAAACTTTCAGATAATTTTTTAAGAAACTTTTGTATTTATTGCTGTTAATATTAAAGCGCATGATAGATTTCCCAATCCTTCATATCTCTATAAATCAAGGATGATGAGCGAATACATTTATTATGGAAATCAAGCAAATAAAATATTTTTTGACGGTGGTTGAAGCAGGCAGTATTGGTAAAGCTGCTCAAAAACTCGATGTCGGTGCGTCAGCAATCAGTCAACAAATTAGCAAGCTAGAGCAAGAGCTAAGCATTCGCCTATTACAGCGTAATGCTTTTGGTGTGACCCCAACTCCCGCAGGCCTCGCCTTTTTAAAACATTCTCAACTGATTTTACGGCAGATTAACTTTGCGGTAGATGCTGCTCATTCGGCACGGCTTTCAGGCCACGTGAGTCTTGGTTTTCCACCCACCATTACCGCGTTGATTGGCATCCCTTTAATGAAATTAATGTCTGAACGCTATCCAGACATTCGCCTAGAAATTGTGGAAACACTGTCAGGTAACCTGATTCAGTCGATTAATTCGCGTCAGCTTGATATCGCTATTATTTTTACAAATGAAATTGACAAGCAATGGTCCATACAACCGCTGGTACGCGAGCAAATGTATTTAATGGCACGAAAAGAAGTGCTCGAAAAATACGGTCTTGCTGAGTGCATCCAAAGCGGCATTATTCGGTCTCAACAAATTGGCGATATTCCTTTAGTGTTGCCACGTCAGCGCCACAGCTTAAGAAAACTGCTTGAGCACAAGATTGGACAACTCAATGTCGTCTATGAAATTGATGGCCTGCACTTGCTGATGGATAGCCTGATTCACCTCGACCTTGCCAGCGTTCGTCCCGGAAGTGCTTGTCTGCAAGAGTACAAACACAAGCTTCAACTACTTAAGCTCATTGATCCTGAAGTTGAGCGAATCAATTACTTAGTCAGCCTTGCCGAAGAGGAATTATCACCTGCTGCACTCGCTGCAAAATCGGCAATTAAAGCGTGTGTGAAAGAATTGATTCAAAACCAAATTTGGCCATGTTCTGAAATTATTTTATAAAGGGTCATTAGTTTTATTAAAGACCTAATTAATTTTGCCCTCTCACTCCCTCCTGCTTTTTAAGATTACATTTTCATCTGAATGATAAGTGAATTTCTGTTTATCGAATTATAGATGTGTAGTTTGAACTGGAAACAAGGCATCACATTTTCTACAAAGGACACCTTTAAATCTTATCTCTAACCCATTTGCTATTTAGGTTTATTGAATGAGTCGATTTAAGGCCCTCTATTGAAGATCGTGAATGTTTCCATTTTGTCAGGCCAAGGAGGTCTCCAATGGATGTCGTGAATAACCGTAGGGCTACTTTTAAAAAAATATTAAATGTAACGAGTGGCAACTTTTTAGAACAGTACGATTTTTTTCTTTTTGGTTTCTATGCCACTTATATCGCAGCAAAATTTTTCCACTCTGAAAATGAATATGTCTCTTTAATGATGACATTTACCGTATTTGCTGCGGGCTTTCTTATGCGTCCTCTCGGCGCTATTTTCTTGGGCGCTTATGTCGACAGAGTTGGGCGACGTAAAGGTCTTATTGTGACCTTGAGCCTTATGGCAATCGGAACTATCTTAATTACCTTTGTGCCGGGTTATGAGACCATTGGTATTATTGCGCCAATTTTGGTGGTGATTGGGCGACTATTACAAGGCTTCTCGGCAGGTGTTGAATCTGGCGGTGTATCCATTTATCTAGCTGAAATTGCAACAGATAAAAACCGTGGATTTATTACCAGCTGGCAGTCTGGCAGCCAACAAATTGCGGTTGTGTTTGCAGCATTACTTGGCTACTGGCTCAACACCATTTTAACTCATGCTCAAGTGGGTGAATGGGGCTGGCGTATTCCGTTCTTAATTGGTTGTTTAATTATTCCTTTAATCTTCTTGTTCCGCCGTACATTAGAGGAAACTGAAGACTTTAAAGCTCAAAAAACTCATCCATCGACCAAAGAAATTTTCAGCACGCTTGCGAGCAACTGGCGCATCGTACTTGCGGGCATGATGATGAGTGCCATGACCACAACAACGTTCTATTTCATTACGGTTTACACCACGGTGTATGCAAAACGTACTTTAGAAATGTCGGTAACAGATAGCCTTTTAGCGACTGTGTTTGTTGGTTTGTCGAACTTCTTCTGGTTGCCAATGGGTGGCTTACTATCAGACAAAATTGGTCGTCGTCCTGTTTTAGTCGGCATTACGACACTTGCCATCTTCACCACTTACCCAGTTTTAAGCTGGTTGGTGAGTGACATTAGTTTCACCAATCTGATTATTACGCTTGCTTACTTCTCGTTCTTTTTTGGTCTATACAACGGCACCATGGTCGCAACCCTCGCGGAAGTGATGCCAAAGCGTGTACGTACAGTCGGCTTCTCTTTAGCTTTTAGTCTTGCAGCAGCTATTTTTGGTGGCATGACTCCAATTGCATGTACATATCTCGTTGAGCATACAGGTAACGCAAGTACACCAGCATTCTGGCTGATGTTAGCAGCGGTATGTAGCCTGATCTCAAGTTTATATCTATGCCGTGGTTCTCAACAGAAAAATACTGACGCAATTGCTGAACCTGTGAAGGTTAGCGCTTAAAACAACAACTTAACCTGAAATTTTAATGAACAGTACGGCGCATGTTGCTGCCGTACTGTGCTCTCCTATCATTAAAGCGAGATACTATGAAAAAGTCCCCTATCTTCATGACCATTTGCCTAGCTGGTGCAGGCTTAGGCTCGACCCTTGCTAACGCAGATACACTCGAAGTGATTAGCTCAGGCGGTTTTTATTCATCTATGGAAAAACTCATTCCAATATTTGAAAAGCAAACTGGCCATAACGTTCATCTCTCGTCTGGTTCATCAATGGGTGCATCGCCAACTGCAATCCCAAATCGACTCGATCGCGGTGAACATTTTGATGTGGTGGTGTTGGCTGCTCCTGAACTAAACAAACTCGCAGAAAAGGGCTATGTAGACCCAAATTCACAAAGTGCTTTGGTTAATTCAAGCATTGGCATGGCTGTTCCAAAAGGGGCGCCAAAACCAGACATTAGCTCTGCGGCAAAATTCGAAAAAGTTTTATTAAATGCTAAGCACATTGGCTATTCAGCAAGTGCGAGCGGCACGCATCTTGAAAAAGATGTTTTCCCAAGCTTCCCGCCTGTGGAATACAAAGTGATTTCTGGTAAAGCTGAAAAAGTAGTAGGTGATCGTGTTGCTAAACGTATTGCCGAAGGTCAGTTTGATATTGGTTTCCAGCAAATTAGTGAAATCAAACCTTTTACTGGTCAATATGGTCAGGTTGATTTAGTAGGTCCAATTCCTGCGCCTTATCAGAAAGTCACCGTGTTTGCGGCTGGCATTGGTAAAAACTCTGAACATGAAAAAGTTGCAAAAGAACTCATCAAATTTGTGAAGTCACCACAAGCAACACAAATTATTGAAGAACAGGGTCTTGAGCAGGTTAAACAATAAAAGCTCTAAAAGGCAACATCTTGAGGTGATGTTGCCTTTACTCTGTTGGTGGTTTACTCAGTGTAATAGAACAAAATGTATAACGATAAACCAGTGTAGAATAATCAATAAAGGTCAATGTAGTATTTGCCGTGGAACTCAAACAATTAAAGTATTTTATTGCAGTGATCGAGTCAGGAAGCTTGGGTAAAGCTGCAAAAAATCTCGATATTGGAACGTCTGCATTAAGTCAGCAAATCTCAAAATTAGAAAGCGAACTTTCTATTCGCCTTTTACAACGTACCGCTTTGGGCACAGTTCCCACCCCTGCCGGTTTAGCTTTTTTTCAACAGGTTCAACTGGCGCTTAGGCATCTAGACCATGCCGTAGATTCTGCTCATTCTTCACGTTTAAGCGGTCACGTCACCGTAGGTTTTTCACCGAGTGTTGCAGCGGTTATTGGTACGCATTTTCTAAAACTCATGAGAAATCGCTATCCCGACATTAAAGTACGTTTAATTGAAGGCTTATCTGGTGATCTCAAAGCCTTGGTTAATGCAAGACAGCTCGATGTTGCAATCATCTTTAGTGACGATGTTGACCCTCAGTGGGCGATACAGCCTTTAGTCAAAGAACAGATGTTTTTAATCTCGCCAAAAGAAGTGCTGAGCCAGTACCACCTTGAAAACTGTATCGACACTCAAACCATTACCCATCCACAACTAAAAGAACTTCCACTGATTTTACCGAGCCAACGGCATGGGCTGCGTTTGTTGCTCGAACAAAAAATTCATCAGCTTAAAGTGGCCTATGAAATTGATGGGCTACATTTGCTAATGGAAAGCATTAGCCAACTTGAAATGGCAACCATCCAACCTGCAGGTGCAGCATTAAACTCTCGGCAAGACTTATGTTTACTGCGCGTTGTAGAACCTGCAATTGAACGGATAAACTATTTAATTAGTTTATCTGAAGAAGAAATTTCGCCTGCCACTTTAGCCACTAAAGTGGTGATTCGTGCCTGTGTAACCAACCTGATTAATGAAAAACGCTGGCCGGGTGCGGAGCTCATAAACACTTAAGCCATTAGTGTTTATTTTTACTAAACACCCATTCAAGCTTAGCCTCTCACTTCACCCTCTCTTTTAAAGCTACATTAGCCCTAGCTGAGAAAGGGAGAAATCCATGCATGATGTGATTGTAATTGGTGGTGGGAATGCCGCACTGTGTGCCGCGCTCACGGCAAAAGAAAGTGGCGCGTCTGTGCTAGTAATAGAAGCAGCACCTAAAGAATGGCGTGGTGGTAACTCACAACACACTCGTAACCTTCGCTGCATGCATGATGCTCCTCAAGATGTATTGGTCGATGCCTACCCAGAAGAAGAATATTGGCAGGACCTACTTAAAGTAACTGCCGGAAAAACCAATGAGCACTTAGCTCGTCTGGTCATTCGTAGCACAGCGACCTGCCGTGACTGGATGCGTAAACATGGTGTGAATTTTCAGCCACCACTCTCGGGTGCTCTGCATGTTGCACGTACCAACGCCTTTTTTATGGGTGGCGGTAAAGCCCTTATAAATGCCTACTATCGTAGTGCCCAAGAACTTGGCATCGAAATTTTATACAACACAAAAATTAAAGATCTAAAGTTAAACCAAGGACATTTTGAAGCCGCAATTGCTGAAGATGGTCGTGTGTTTAAAGCAAAAAGCTGTGTATTGGCCGCAGGTGGTTTTGAGTCAAATCTGGAATGGTTAAGAGAAGCATGGGGACAAAATGAAAACGACGAATGGCCTGCCGATAATTTCATTATTCGTGGTACTCGCTTTAATCAAGGCAACTTACTCAAATTTATGATAGATCAAGGCGCCGATATTATTGGTGACCCATCACAATCGCATTGCGTCGCTGTAGATGCACGAGCACCGTTATATGATGGCGGCATCTGCACCCGTATTGACTGCGTTTCATTGGGTATTGTAGTGAATAACAAAGCCGAGCGTTTTTACGATGAAGGCGAAGACTTCTGGCCAAAACGTTATGCGATTTGGGGCCGTCTTGTTGCCAAACAACCACAGCAAATTGCCTATTCGATTATTGATTCAAAAGCCATTGGTCGCTTTATGCCACCTGTGTTTGCCGGTGTAAAAGCAAATAGCATTCAAGAACTGGCCGAAAAAATCGGGCTAGATGCAAAAACCTTCTGTCATACGGTAGAAGAATTTAACCAAGCCTGCGTACAAGGCACCTTTAACCACACGGTTTTAGATGACTGCACCACCGAAAATATTGTGCCCAACAAAACCCATTGGTCCGTTCCGCTTGATCGCCCACCGTTCTATGCCTATGCGCTTAAACCCGGCATTACCTTTACCTATTTAGGTTTAAAAGTCGAAGACGATGCTGCTGTACGTTTTAATAATAAAGCCAGTCGCAACCTGTTTGTCGCAGGTGAAATGATGGCAGGTAACGTACTCGGTCAAGGTTATACCGCAGGGGTCGGCATGTCGATTGGCACGACCTTTGGACGCATTGCCGGAAAAAATGCAGCCCACTATGCACTTTCACAAGGAGTTGAACATGAATGCTAGTACCAAAGCCCTGATTCCAGTTGTTCAGCTCTCTGACCATGAACAGGAAGTTCAAAGGGCCTTACAGATTTGTAATGCTTGTCGCTACTGTGAGTCATTTTGTGCTGTATTTGCGGCCATGACCAAGCGTCTTGAGTTTAACCAAGCCGATATTCATTACCTCGCAAACTTGTGCCATAACTGTGGCGCTTGTTTACATGCTTGCCAATATGCCCCGCCGCATGAGTTTGGTGTAAATATTCCACAAGCAATGGCACAAGTACGTTTAGAAACTTACCAAGAGTTTGCGACCCCTCAGCCTTTAGGCAGACTTTATAAGTCTGTCGGGATTCCTTTTGTCTCGGCGTTAACACTTATTTTCTTTTTATGCATGTTAGCTGTGGTGTGGCACAAAGGCACCGACCTATTTGCAGGCTACCAAGGTAATTTCTATGCGATTTTCCCGCATAACTTTTTAGCTCTACTTTTTGGAGCGACCTTTACAGTGGCGATTGTTCTGCTCGGCATTGGAATTAGTAAGTTCTGGCGACAAACATCTAAAGTCATTCATGGCAAAGTTGAAAAACCTGATCTTGTTCAAGCTACTCAAAATGTATTAACACTTAAATATTTAGATGGTGGGCATGGCAAAGGATGTAATGAGCAAGATGACCGTTACACACAAATCCGTCGCGTGTTCCATCACCTGACGTTTTATGGCTTTATGCTCTGCTTTGCAGCCACAGGTGTAGCGACTTTATATCACTACTTTCTTGACATACATGCACCTTATCCTTTCTTTAGCTTGCCTGTAATTTTAGGTACTTTGGGTGGGCTTGGCTTAGTGATTGGGCCATCTGGCTTGCTCTATTTAAACCTTAAACGCCATCCATTACATGGTGACCGTGAGCAAAAACCTGTAGACCGAGGCTTTATTTTACTTCTACTGATAGTCAGCGCTTCAGGATTAGCCCTTATGGCTTTTCGTAATTCTCCGTACATGGCACTTTTATTGATTTTCCATTTAGCTACGGTTATGACGTTCTTTATTACCATGCCTTTTGGAAAGTTCGCACATGGTTTTTACCGCAGTGCTTCTCTACTCAAATTTGCCATCGAAGAACGTATTTCTAAAAAATCATAATTTTACTCAAAAGTATTCACTATCTTGGCATAGTGAATACTTTTATTATTTTTCAGCTCAAAATACTTCATGCCTTCCCTACTTTTTACTATTTAAAATTCCCAAGCCATACATCGGCCACTTGGTGCTCGCTTTAATATTATTAATCAGCATCGCCACCAAAACTAAAGAAACGGCGCCAACCAAAACAGGAAAAATTAAGAAACTCCACTGGTAATGTATGCTGCTCGCGGTGAGCAAAATAACCAAAGGATTGGCACCCGCAGGTGGATGAACACACTTAAACACTTGCATAAGTGCAATGGCACAGCCCACTGAAAATGCAATTGTAAAAATAGAAACACCCACAAATTTTAGAAAAAACAAACCCACAAAAGCCGAGATAAGATGCCCAAATATAATATTTCTCGGCTGTGCTAAAGGTGATTGCGACACGGTATAGAGCAAAACACAGGTCGCACCAAACGGCGCCATGATAAAAATATTGTGTGTGAGCTTACTCAACCACAGAAGTATAAAAATACTGACTGTACCCCCAATAAGACTTCTTAAAATATCAATTTTATTGGGCGATGGAGCCAGTTTTTCTTTGCCATAAAAGATCGAGAACATAGGTTTTATTCCTCAAACAAAAAGTTGCTTTTTAAAAAGCATATAGATAAAATCCTAAATAGTACAGATCTGTACTATTTTATTTTTTGGAAAAGACACATGTCAAAATCTGCCTTAAAAATATTAGATACAGCCGAGAAGTTATTTAACGAAAATAGTTTTGTCGGGGTTGGCGTCGACCTGATTCGCGATGAATCCGGTTGTTCCAAAACCACCATGTACACGTACTATAAAAATAAAAATCAACTGGTTCAGTCTGTACTGATTGCTCGTGATGAACGGTTTAAGCAAAGTCTTTTAGGCTATGTGGGAGATGCAACGGGGTTAGAAGCCATCAATAAAATTCTTGATTGGCATACCAATTGGTTTAGGCAAGATTTTTTTAAAGGCTGTTTATTTGTAAGAGCAGTCGCTGAATCTAACCAAGATGATCAAGACATTATTTCTATTTCTAAAGCCCATAAACAATGGATTAAAGTACTGATTGCACAAAACTGCAATATACCCAATGGTGAAGCTTTATCTGAGCTGATCTATACGGTGATTGAAGGCCTCATTAGCCGCTTTTTAGTCGATGGCTTCGATGAGGCCCTTGCAATAAATATGAAAAATTCTATTAATCAATTATTTAATATTCATCAACATTAGCATGAGAACTTAAAATGGAAGTGGACCATATTTTTATTTGTGTACAATCAGGCGCTCCCGAAGCTGAAACTTTAAAAAAATTTGGTCTAACAGAAGGCTCATCCAATAAGCATCCGGGTCAAGGTACAGAAAACAGACGCTTTTTCTTTAAAAATAGCTTTATCGAATTAATCTTTTTAAATAACCCAGAAGAAGCTTCAAGTGATCTAACCAATCCAACCCTGCTCTTTGAGCGCCTAAGTGCGAAAGACAATATCGCATCCCCTTTTGGTATTTGTTTTCGCCCTAAAAATAGAGATGATAACGGCGCAAAATTTCCTCATTGGGTTTACAAGCCAAGCTATTTACCAGCCAGCTTAGAAGTAAATGTTGCTAAAGATTCTGTGGTATCTGAGCCAATGTGGTTCTTCCTTTCATTTGCTTCACGACCAGACCTTGCTGCGAAAGAAAAACAACAACCACTTGTTCATAGCAAAGATTTATCAGAAATAACTTCTATCAAAGTTTCTATTCCAAACCTCGAACAGCACCCTACTTCGTTACTCTTCAATACGCTTGATAGTTTTGAAGTGACAAATGGATCAGAGCATTTAATGGAAATCAGTTTTGATCATGAACCTCAAGGAATGATTCATGATTTCAGACCAGAGTTGCCACTTATTTTTAAATATTAAGGCTCTTATTTTCCAATAAAAAACTGTGATTTATTGCAAATCACAGTTTTCATTAAAATTGAATCACATTAAAAACGGCAATAACTTAAGCAATTTTCCCATCAATAATGCCTTTCTCTTTTAACGTAGCCAGCTCCTCTGCTGTTTTAAATCTCGATAAGATTTGAGCAGTATGTTCACCAAGCTCTGGCGGTGCATGATGATATTCAACCGGAGTATCAGACAGCTTCATTGGTGAGCCAATCGTTTGGAAGTTTTCATTTAAACGATGGGGAATATTGACCACCAAATTACGATGCACAATTTGTGGTTCATCCAAAGCATCTTCAATAGAGTTGATAACACCTACAGGTACTTTTAAAGCATGAATCATCTCAACCCATTCTTTGGCAGTTTTCTGCAAAAAGTACTCCGACAATAAAGGAATCAGTTCATTTCGATACTTTACACGGTCTTGATTACGCACAAATTTTTCATTTTCGAGTAACTCTGGATAACCAATCGCAACACACAAATCTTTAAACTGTTTGTCGTTACCGCAAGCAATAATAAATTCTTTATCTTTAGCCTTAAAAGTTTGATACGGCACAATACTCGGGTGTTGATTACCCATGCGCTGTGGTGCTTTACCTGAGGCTAAATAGTTCATTCCTTGATTTGCCAGTGCCGCAACCTGCACATCAAGTAGTGACATATCAATATATTGACCACGCCCTGTGTGCGAACGTGCAATTAAGGCCGCTTGAATGGCAATGGTTGAATACAATCCAGTTTGAATGTCTACCACAGCCACACCAACCTTTTGTGCACCCCCGCCAGCCACATCATCAGGTTCACCGGTAATGCTCATTAAGCCAGACATACCCTGAATAATAAAGTCATAACCGGGTTCTTCCGCACGCGGACCATCTTGCCCAAAACCGGTAATCGAGCAATAAACAAGATTGGGGTTGAGCTCACTTAATGAGGCATAGTCCAAACCATATTTAGCCAAAGATCCTGTCTTGTAGTTTTCAATTACAACATCGGCAGTCTTAGCAATTTCATAAATTAAAGCCTGACCTTCTGATGTTGTAATGTCCACCGCAACAGAATATTTATTACGGTTGGTACACTGAAAATAGCCAGATTCACGGGTCATGTTTCCGTCTTGATCGGGCATCCATGGCGGCCCCCACATGCGAGTGTCATCACCAACTCGAGGACGTTCAATTTTAATCACTTCTGCGCCAAGGTCTGCCAAGATTTGCCCACACCATGGCCCCGCAAGCACACGACTTAAATCTAAAACTCGAATTCCTTGTAATGCACCCATAACGATACCCTTATCTTTTTAGAAGGTACTCAACGCACCTTCTTGTCATTGTTTATGATTGTTTTTGCGGATCGTACTGACGATCTTTAATAAATAAGCCCGGCAATACACCCGCAACAAAATATGCAGCGCCCATCACAATAAAGGCCATGGTAAACGTACCACCCGATGCCAAGAAACCAATCGTGGCTGGTGCAATCGCGGCCCCAACACGACCAATGTTATAGGCACCGCCAATAGCTGTTCCGCGCACATCAGTTGAAAAACTTTCAGCCATATACGTCGCGTTCACACCGTATGGAATGCCATATAAGAAGCCAAAGGTGATCAATAAATACAAAATATTGTCAGGCGTATTAAAGAAAATAATGATTGGCAAGAACACAGCGCTGGCAATTGTTCCAAACACAAAAACAGCACGGCGGTTAAATTTATCAGCAAGATAACCCGCTAAAATTTTGCCTAGAATCATTGCGGTATATGAACCCACCATATAACTGGTTAAGTTTTTAAAGTTCATATGCACTTCTGTTTCTAAATAACTTGGCATCCAGTTGTTAATGCCGTAATAACCAAACTGCAAGAAGAATGCTGTAGTCATCCACAACAAAAACATTTTACGGTGCTTAAAGTTATTAAAAATTTGCTTATAGATGCTGCTACTTTTGGGTTTCTCAGTCGCTACAATTTCTTGAGGCTGTCTGTTGCCTTGCAAGCTTTCAATTTTGGTGAGCTGCCAAGATTTTGGTTCTGGCACAAATCGTTGTAGAAAAATATTAACAAAAGCAGGCACCACGGTCAGAAAGAACAAAACACGCCAGCCATGATCGGGAATAATTGCACCAGCTAACAGCGTCGCAGCAATATAACCCACTGTTTGGCCAGTCTGTAACGTGCCCAATACGGTTGTACGGTAAGTTGTCGGCACATATTCAGCCATTAAGGTATTACAGGCCATATAGAGTGCTCCGATTCCTAAAGCACCAATAAAGCGTAAAGCCATAAATTGTTCAAAGCTTTGCGTAAAACCCAATAAACAGGTTGCTACTGAAAAGAAGGTCACTGAGTTGGCAATGGTCCGTACACGACCAAACTTGTCACATGCCCAGCCACCTAAAATACCGCCAACGCCCATACCTGCCAAGGAAGCACTACCCAATGCACCTGCTTGAAAGGTACTTAAACCAAACTCTGCCTTTAAACTGGTCAAGCTATAAGACAGCAGCATAATATCAATGCCATCGACCACCATCGCAAAATAGGCAAATAACAACGCCCATTTCCATGTATGAGGTCCGATCTTTTCATATGTTCCAAGATTACTTGGAAATGTATTTCTTAACTCTTTAGATATTACTTGAACGTCATTGTTCATCTTTAGTTCCTCATTTTCCCAAATGAGTCATCGGTAGCCTACTTATGTTTTCTGTATGACTTAATCTTCTATACTTTTCATCATCTTATATTCAATTTTAAGTACACAGAGGGACATCTTCACATGAGTATCCTTACGATGAATCTTGTCATTATCCATAAATTTTTGCGTAAAAATCCCTAAAGGCGCTCTCGAAAGAACACCTCTATCTTTTAAAAATGAATGAGTTAGTTACTAAATGCTGCGATGCCTGTTTGTGCACGACCTAAAATCAAGGCATGAACGTCATGTGTACCTTCATAGGTATTTACGACTTCAAGATTGACCAAATGGCGTGCTACGCCAAACTCATCACTAATACCGTTTCCACCCATCATGTCACGCGCCATGCGAGCAATATCAAGCGCCTTTCCACAGTTGTTACGCTTAATTAAAGATGTGCCTTCAACTGACGCAATACCTTCATCTTTCATGCGTCCGAAACGTAAAGCTATTTGCAAACCTAATGCAATTTCAGTTTGCATATCTGCCAGTTTCTTTTGAATCAACTGATTGGCAGCCAAGGGACGACCAAACTGTTTTCGGTCCATTGTATATCGATGTGCGGTATGCCAACAGAACTCGGCAGCGCCCATTGCGCCCCATGCAATGCCATAACGGGCACTATTTAGGCAAGTGAACGGACCACGTAATCCTCGAACTTCAGGGAATGCATTTTCTTCAGGCACAAAAACGTTATCCATCACAATTTCACCCGTAATCGATGCACGTAAACCGACCTTGCCATGAATGGCAGGCGCAGATAGCCCTTCCCAGCCCTTTTCTAAAATGAAGCCTCGAATATCACCAACATTACCTTCAGCAGAAACTTCTTTTGCCCAGACGACAAATACATCGGCAATCGGACTGTTGGTAATCCACATTTTTGCGCCACTTAAACGGTAACCACCGTCAACTTTTTTAGCACGGGTAATCATACTGCCCGGGTCTGAGCCATGGTCTGGTTCGGTCAAACCAAAACAGCCAATGTATTCACCAGTTGCCAGTTTAGGCAAATACTTCTGCTTTTGTTCTTCGGTACCAAATTCATGAATCGGAACCATCACCAATGAGCTTTGTACACTCGCCATAGAGCGATAGCCCGAATCGACATATTCAATTTCACGTGCGACCAAACCATAACTCACATAGTTCAAACCTGCACCGCCATATTGCTCAGGAATGGTTGGCCCCAATAAGCCAAGCTCTCCCATTTCACGAAAAATAGACGGATCTGTTGTTTCATGACGGAATTGTTCAAGTACACGTGGTTGCAGGCGTTCTTGGCAATAGGCATGGGCCGCATCACGAATCATGCGTTCATCTTCGGTAAGCTGTTGCTCAATTAAAAATGGGTCTTGCCAGTTAAATTGAACTTTTGCTTTTTTTGTTGTCACCATGTGATTCATCGCATCCTCTGCTTGATTTGATCTTCTTTATTTAACTCGATGTTATGCGTGAAAAATGCAGTAATCAAACGATAAATGTTCATGCAGATATGCAACTTACGCATATTTAAAATAAGACGTATCAAATTTAGATATTTAATTGGTTGTATTTCATTAAAAATGGCTTATTTTTAGACTAAACTCTGCTATCTGCATTTAGGTCATATGCTGTTTTGAAATATGACGACAAATAAAAGGATTCTATTTATGCGAAGAAGTATCCCGTCAATTCAGGGCCTGACTTGCTTTGAAAGTGCAGCAAAACATCTAAGTTATACCTATGCTGCGCAAGAGTTATGTATTACCCAAAGTGCAGTCTCGCGCCAAATTCAGCAGTTAGAAGATTTCTTGGGAGTTGAATTATTTATACGTACTCGGCATGGCGTCGAGCTAACTATTGCGGGCCAACAATATTTTAAAAGCATTAAACCCTACTTGTTAGGGCTAGAGAAATGTACAGCCGATGTCATTTCTCATAAAGGTTTAGGTGGAACATTAAAGTTAGGTGTTGTTCCCACATTTGCAACGCGCTGGTTATTACCCAAGCTCCATCTTTTAAATCAAAAATACCCTGAAATTACGGTTCATTTAGAAACCAGTACCAAGCCATTTTTATTCAATGACAATATTTTTGACGCTGCTATTTTTGCAGGTACGCAGCAGCAAATTGACCACTGGCCTGGCATACAAGCGCATTATTTAATGGATGAAGAAATTGTACCTGTTTGCTCACCAGCGCTGATCGAAAAGTATTTTCCAGATGCAGTGATGATCAATGAAAATACCTATGATTTAAGCTCCGAAGATTTACTAAAAATTCCCCTGCTGCAACAAACCACTCGGCCTAGCATTTGGCAAGAATGGTTTCTGACTCATCACATGCAACATCCAAAACCCTTTGATGGACAACGCCATGAGTTATTTTCAATGCTTGCGGTTGCCGCCAGTCATGACATGGGAATGGCTCTAATTCCACAAATGTTGATTGAATCTGAACTACAAAAAAAAGAACTGGTGATTGTTTCTAATAAAAAACTAAAAGGCAGCCGAAAGTATTATCTCATTCATTCGAGCCAAGACATAACTCCAACTATTCAGAAATTTGTTGACTGGATTTACCACGAATTAGAGCAGCTAAAAAGCAACACATCTCTATAGCTATTATTGAACAGCCAATATTGCGATTTATACTCATAAAAAGATTGTGATTGATGAGATCACAACCTTTTTAGTTAAGCGTAAATAGCTCTGAATTAATGACTCATCAATTGAATATCAGAACCACGACGTGTCGGGTCAATCAAAATTTTGGCATGCTGTTCAGGGTCTCGTAACGCTTCAAATGCACTCGTAACACCCTCTAAACCGACAACACCGGTAATCAATGGTGAACAGTTCACTTTACCTTCTGCAATCATATGCAGGGCATCTCGAAACTCAAGCGGCGTATAGCCCAACACAAACTGAATTTCTAACTCTTTATTAATCGCAAGTGCAGGTTCTATTTTGTCACTTTGCATGCACACACCTACCCCAACAATTCGGGAAAACAAAGGTGCACCTTCAATAATTTGCTGTAAAACACCCGGTACGCCCACACACTCAAAAATAACAGGACGTTTTGGCAAAGCGCCTAACTTATCAATCATGCGCCACCCATGCCACCACGGTAAGCGTGTCGCTTGTAACTTATCAAACAGCCCCATGCCCATATTAATTGCATCAGAAACATTACCAAGCAAACCAAACTCTTTCCAGTTGGCAAATGGCGATGTCTCTTTCGGATCTACCACAATATCGGCACCACATTGCTCAGCAAGCTTACGGCGGTTTGGCGAAAAGTCACTAGCAACCACTGTTTTAACCCCAGCCGCTTTAAGCATTAAAATAACACCTAACCCGACAGGTCCACAGCCAATCACAATAGCAGGTTCACTAGTTTTCACACGGCTACGGCGAACAGCATGCAATGCAACCGCCATAGGTTCAGTCATGGCAGCACTATCTGCATTTAAGCCATTCGGTACTTCAAACATCAGGCTCGATTGAGCAAGTACCTGCTCGGCATAACCACCTGAAGCATTTGGAGAAAGCCCTGTAGATAAATAACCATGCTGGTCTACATTCAAAAGAGGCATCGCACAAACGAGTGTATCGGCTTTAAATTTATGACGAGTTTTTGGACCATAATCCAAAACTTTGCCACAAAACTCATGTCCCAGTACGAATGGATCGGTAGATTTTGCTAAACCATTAAACCCGACACGTGCGGCTAAATCATGCATGTGGTCGCAGTGATGTTGCATATGCAAATCAGAGCCACAAATCCCGCATCGAACCACTTCTAATAACACCTGTCCTTTTGTAGGAGTTAATTTCGGTTGGTCCACTACTTCTAATTTTGCTTGATGACAAAGTACCGACTTCATTTGAACGCTTCCTATTTCTTCTTTTCATTTACTTGCCAGAAATAGATTTCTACAGATAAATTAATCGCCTTATCAGTTTGGTCTTTAGCAAGCCTTTGCTCATCTTTACAAGTAATAGGCGAAATACCAATGACCATTCTTTAGCCAATCTATTCTTAAAGAGTCAACAAAAGATAGGCTTAGCGAGATTAAAAACAATAAAAATCTTAGTGCTTGTATCTTACACAGACTGCGTTATCTTCTTAGGCCAGAACAATGTCATCAAAATTAAAACTTAAACGAATATCTTAAGTTCAAAAAACTCCACTAAACCACTTTTCACAAAAACATAGCAAATCCAAACTTTTATCAGTGACCCTAAACAGGCATGATGAATTGATATGAACAGATAAGAAGAAAACTATGATTACAAAAACACTTCCCCTTACAGATATTCATCGCCACCTTGATGGCAACATCCGTATTCAAACCATTTTAGAGTTAGGGCAACAATACCATTTAGATTTGCCTGCCTACGACATTGAATCTTTACGCCCACACGTACAAGTGATTGACAACCAACCCGACTTATTAAGTTTTTTATCTAAACTGGATTGGGGCGTAAAAGTATTAGCGAGTTTAGATGCCTGCAAACGTATTGCTTTTGAAAATATGCAAGATGCAGCACAGCAAGGCCTAAATTATGTAGAACTACGTTTTTCACCGGGTTATATGGGCATGACTCATCAACTACCACTTGAAGGCGTTGTTGAAGCGGTTATTGCTGGTGTAAAAGAAGGCAGTCAGACTTACGGGGTAAAAGCGAATTTAATTGGGATTATGAGCCGTACTTTTGGTCAAGAAGCCTGCGAAAAAGAATTAAATGCTCTACTTGCCCATAAAAATGATATTAAAGCGTTGGATCTTGCTGGAGATGAGATTGGTTTTCCGGGCAATTTATTTATTGATCACTTTAAAAAAGCACGTGATGCAGGTTGGCATATTACGGTACATGCAGGCGAAGCTGCCGGCCCAGAAAGTATTTGGCAAGCTATTGAAGAATTAGGTGCCGAACGAATTGGACATGGCGTTAAAGCAGTTCAAGATTTAAAACTTTTAGATTATTTGGCTAAACATAAGATTGGTATTGAATCTTGTCTCACTTCAAACATTCAAACCAACACAGTACCCTCACTAGCACAGCATCCATTAAAGACTTTTTTAGAACATGGTGTGCTTGCCACTATTAATACAGATGACCCTGCTGTAGAAGGCATTGAGATACAACATGAATATTTAAGTGCTGCCCCATTGGCAGGATTAACCCCTGAACAAATTTATACAGCTCAAGAAAATGGACTTAAAATCGCATTTTTATCAGATAAAGAAAAAGATGAGTTAAGACAAAAATATCAGTAACAGAGAACAGAGAACAGAGAACAGAGAACAGAGAACAGAGGTTATATGTATTAAAAAATACGAGTTCAAATATTGGATTGCGTTTAAATTAAAATTTTTAAATAGAAAACAAAAAAATTCCTTCTATCTATAAGATAAGAAGAAATTCTTTTTAATATTTGGGATATTTTATAAAGCTTGAAAGCTTTTAAATATGGTCGGAGCAGTAGGATTCGAACCTACGACCCCCTGGTCCCAAACCAGGTGCACTACCAGGCTGTGCTATGCTCCGAAATTGGGGTGAATGACGGGATTCGAACCCGCGACAACTGGAATCACAATCCAGGGCTCTACCAACTGAGCTACATCCACCATCAAATAGTTCTATGTACCAAGCTACCGAGTGGCGCGCCTGACAGGATTCGAACCTGTGACCATCCGCTTAGAAGGCGGATGCTCTATCCAACTGAGCTACAGGCGCTTAACCGATGATGCTTATCATGCGATACTTCGCCGATCTTAAAATATTATTTTAAGTGGTCGGAGCAGTAGGATTCGAACCTACGACCCCCTGGTCCCAAACCAGGTGCACTACCAGGCTGTGCTATGCTCCGATCTATCTCAGCTTTTGCTGTATCGCACATCGTGCGGTACGGTGTGCATTCTAGGCGCGACGCCCTCAGACGTCAACACCTATTGTCAAAAAAAGTTAAAAATCCTTATCAAATGTATATTTAACAAGCATTTTGAGGATTTTTAACGCTTTAACGATGCACTAAAGGCTAACATTCGATCTAAAGGCATTTTGGCACGTTCAGCAAGTGCTGGATCTACGTGTATTTCCTGATCGCCCTTTTGTAAAACTTCTAAAATTCCATCGAGTTCATTCATTGCCATCCATGGACAGTGTGCACATGAACGACAAGTTGCACCCTCACCTGCTGTTGGCGCCTCAACTAAAATCTTATTTGGTACAGCTTGCTGCATTTTGTAGAAAATACCACGGTCAGTTGCCACAATGAGTCTTTCATTTGGCAAAGTCTGCGCAGCTTTAATCAATTGAGAAGTACTACCTACCGCATCTGCAATGTCTACAACCGACTCTGGAGACTCAGGATGTACCAATACAGCAGCATCTGGATATAGTGCTTTCATGTTGGCAATGCCACGTGCACGGAATTCTTCATGCACAATACATGCACCATCCCAAAGCAACATATCAGCACCGGTTTTCTTTTGAATGTAACGGCCTAAGTGCTGATCTGGTGCCCAGATAATTTTTTCACCCAAGCTATCAAGATGTTCAACAATTTCAACTGCACAGCTTGAAGTCACCACCCAGTCTGCTCGTGCTTTAACAGCAGCAGATGTATTGGCATAGACAACTACGGTGTAGTCAGGGTGCTGATCACAAAAGGCAGTGAACTCATCAACCGGACAACCTAAATCGAGTGAACACGTAGCTTCGAGTGTCGGCATTAAAATTGTTTTTTCAGGAGACAGAATTTTTGCTGTTTCTCCCATAAATTTAACACCTGCCACAACCAGTGTAGAGGCGGCATGATCTCGTCCGAAACGGGCCATTTCTAAAGAGTCAGAAACACATCCACCTGTTTTTTCGGCAAGCTCCTGTACTTCAGGGTCGCAATAGTAGTGTGCAACAAGGACAGCATCACGTTTTTTGAGCTCTGCTTCGATCTGAGCAAACTTTTGTTGTTTTGCTTCTTCACTTAAGCTGTTGTCTTTTGGCTCACCTAAACGGTCTAAATGCGCTTGTACAATGTTTTTTGCATCGTTGGCAATTAAAGTCGCATCACTCATAAAAACGTCTTCTCTATCCTTCATGCTGGCATACCTGCTCGCATATAACGTTACTGCTTAAATGATTACTAACTTGAATCATTTAATATCAAAAGATGGGGCTAATAAAAAAGCCTCTTTGTCGAGGCTTGATTATAACTGATATTTAAGAACGGTAATCAGCATTAATTTTGACATAGTCGTAAGATAAGTCACAGGTATATACCGTGTCTTTGGCCTGACCGCGTCCTAAATCAACTCGAATGGTAATTTCTGTTTGTGCCATAACACGCGCACCCGCCTCTTCGGTATAGTCCTCGGCAGCTCCACCATCCTTACAGATTTGTACGTCATCTAGCCATACCTGAATTTTAGATACGTCTAAGTCTTTCACTCCAGCATAGCCAATTGCCGCCAAAATACGGCCCCAGTTCGGGTCAGATGCAAAAAGTGCAGTTTTGACGAGTGGTGAATGTGCAATGCTATAAGCAATATCACAACATTCTTGTGTGTTGCCACCGCCTTCTACAGCAACAGTAATAAACTTCGTTGCACCTTCGCCGTCACGTACAATTAACTGTGCTAAACGATTCATAACACGAGCCAGTACTTCTAACACCTGAGCGTAGCGTGCATCGTTAATTGAAGTAATTTCAGCTCCACCTGCCTGACCTGTTGCCACAAAAATACAAGAGTCATTGGTTGAGGTATCACCATCAATCGTAATACGGTTAAATGAATGCTCAACCGTTGTCTTTAATAAGCTTTGTACTAAATCACGGCTAATAGGTGCGTCTGTAGCTACAAAGCTCAACATGGTTGCCATGTTTGGACGAATCATGCCAGCGCCTTTACTAATACCTGTCATAGTATAAGTAATGCCATCTATCTCGAATTGTTCAGATGCACCTTTTGGTACTGTATCTGTGGTCATAATGCCAGACGCTGCATCATACCAAGCAGCCTCTTGCAAAGTATTTAATGCAGGTCGAAGTCCAGCAAGTAAACGCTCCATTGGAAGCTGCTCACCAATTACACCTGTAGAAAACGGTAAAATTTCTGAGCTGTTTACCCCAGCAATCTCAGCTAATTTTGCGCAAGTATCTTGAGCATTTTTCAAGCCTGTAGGTCCAGTACCTGCATTGGCATTACCCGTATTAATCACTAAATAGCGAGGATTACCTTGGGTAAGATGGGCTTTAGAGACATGAACAGGTGCAGCACAAAATGCATTTTGGGTAAATACACCTGCAACATTTGAACCTTCTGCAAACTCAAAAATAACTAAATCTCGTCGGTTTGGGTAACGTACATATGCTTCTGTTGAGCCAATTTTTACACCTTTTACCACATGCATTTGTGGCATTGTTACGTCACCGACAGCCATTTTTAGAACATCCAGAGTTTGTTATGAATAAGATTAATATTTCAAAAAAGCGATGCAATGAAGCACCTTCTTCATGAAATATCATTTTTGACAGCTTAGTAGAAAAGTCTAAAAAAATCGAGCGCAAAACGGCTCATTGTTGCTCTAGCTTTAATAAAATATCTTTCTTATCAAGACCACCAGCAAAACCAACTAATGCCCCACCCGCACCGATAACCCGATGGCACGGCGCAATAATCGAAATCGGATTTTTCCCATTTGCAGCGCCCACTGCTCGTACAGCTTTTTCATTACCAATTTGAATTGCGATTTCTTTATAACTTCTTGTTTCCCCATAAGGGATGGTGAGTAACGCAGCCCATACCTGTTTTTGAAATGCGGTTCCTTCGAAATCTAGTGGCAAAGAAAACTCACATCGCTTGCCTTCAAAATATTCTTCTAATTGTTGCTCAGTCTTTAATAAAACTGGATGTTCAACTTGTTCGACCAGCTCAGCCAGCCGAACACGTTTTGGATTTTCATTTTCCCAGAGTACTGCCACTAAAGCATTTTCATTCGCAACCAGCTTTAATTGCCCAACAGGCGAATTGATATACTTATAAGACAGCAACATAGTTTATTCTCTTAGGACGGCGACGAAATTTTCATTAAAACCAAACCTGACACAATCAGTACAGCGGCAATCATTCGCATAGCTCCAATTGGTTCATTGAGAAAAAATATACCAACTAAAAATGATCCAATTGCGCCAATTCCTGTCCAAACCGTATAGGCAGTGCCAAGAGGTAAAGTTTTCATTGAAATTGAAAGTAGAATTACACTCAAAATCATAAAAACTACAGTAATAATACTAGGGGTTAAGCGTGTAAAACCTTCGGACATTTTCATAGAATATGCCCAAATGATTTCAAATACACCTGCTAAAATTAAAATAGCCCAAGCCATAACATTCACTAATTTTTATATTGTCAGGTCGTCCTGACATGATGACCCATTATGGGGGAGGTCGTTCCTCCTTTATGTGAAGGCTCAGTTTACTTTAAAATAAAAAATGAAGGCAAACCCTATCTAAAGCTAGCCTGTCTTAGAAAATCTTATTGGTTTTTTAACTGTAAAATTTTTCGGGCACTATTTAAAACAAATAAAACAATAATCAGCCCAATAATTAAATCAGGATAAGGAGAACCTGTAATGGCAACTAATATTCCCGCAACAATAACACCTAAGTTTACAATGACATCATTTGCAGAAAAGATATAACTTGCTTTCATGTGTGCCCCACTCTCTTTATGGTCACTCATTAAATAAAGACAACTAATATTGGCTGCAAGCGCTAATCCACCAATTAAAATCATTAAAATTGAAACAGGTTCACTGCCATATATAAAGCGACGCAGCACATCAATTAACACAATGATGGCTAAGCCGAACTGCAACCAACCAGATAAATGTGCAGCCTTTAATTGAGCATTAAGATTTTTACCTACCACAAATAAGGCAATGCCATAAATTGCAGCATCGGCAAACATATCAAGCGAATCGGCGATTAACCCTGTCGATGAAGCAATAATGCCTGCCATAAACTCAATGACAAACATGACCCCATTAATGAGTAACAACCATTGTAAAACTTGCTTTTGTGCTGCATTCATTGAAGAACTGGCTCTAACCTTTTTAGGTTTTTCAACAGGTTCATAATGTGGCTGCGTTTGTTGTAACTCGGCTCCTAATCCTAAACGTTGTAGGCTTTGGGTAATCATTTCAGCTTGAGCACTGTGATAAATCGCCAAATGGCGTGCTGGTAAATCAAAATTAAGTTCCTGAATATCGTCAGCGTAAGAGGCTAAAGCCATCCGTACCATTTGCTCTTCGGCTGCACAATCCATGTGAGGAATATGATAATAACTCACCCATTGGCTCTTCTTAGCCCCGCGTTCACTAGGCGTAGAATACTCCTGAGAAGGCATGCTTGAGCACCCGCAGCTAGAACTACTTTTACTTAAATGTATTTGATTCTCTTGTTTTTCTAAAGCCATCTGTGCACCATAACTGACACAAAAAACAATGCCATTAGTATAAACCAATGGCATGTCGTTAAGCTTACTTTTTGTTCTGCAATTAGAATTTTAGTGTTAACCCTGCTCCATAATACCAACCATGTTCAGAGTCGGTTCCAGTTTGCCAAGCAGTTTGTTTTAAGCCTTTTTCATAGCCATAACCGACATCAACAAATGGCATGACCTTTTTGTTGATTTCATAACGGGTTTGAAAACCAGCTTGTAAACTCGATAGACCTGTTTTACTGGCATAGCGAGATTCATCTTGCAAAACAACGTCTGCTTTTAAATAAGGTTTACCAATCAACTTTTGGGTAAAGAGTAAGTCTCTTTCCGTCTCTAAGCTTAACTTCCATAGCTGGTCTTCACCGGCATAGAGATAGGCATCGGTTTCAAAAAAGTAAGGTGCCATGCCATGTAAACCCACTACACCTGTCCAGCGATCTTGATTTTTGTCTTCCCGCTGTAAACGTTCGTAGTTCACCCCAGCCTGTACATCCCAATAATCAGCTACATTTCGACTGTAAAGTAATGAGCCACCGTAATTAGTATCTTCTGACTCAGCCTTTTCAACATGAGCTTTGATAAATAGTTTGTTTTCATCAGTTCCCACCCAACTTTCTAATTCAGAAGAAAAACTACCTTCTCCCTCTTCATTTTGAGTCCAGCCTGTATCAATCGTAGTCGCCTGATAAACCTGACCACCATGTTCGCGTAAATGATCATGTGTTAAAGGTTCTTGAGCAAAACTAAATACAGATACGCTCGAGAAAGCACTGCAACATATCATTTGAGAAAATAACTTAGTGATGCGCATGACTAGCTCCTTTCTCATTTTCAGATTGAACAGGTGCTTGAGATGCATCTACTGCTCCATCATTCACTTGAGCCACAATCAACTTATTCATCATTCCGGCACTCATGTGATAGAGCAAATGGCAATGGATCGCCCATTCTCCTAAGGCATCGGCTGTCAATAACGCAGTAACGGTCTTTCCTGGTGGAACAATAACGGTATGTTTATTAGGTAAGTTTTCAGCTTGCTGACCATTTTCTAATTGCATAAACATGCCATGTAAATGCATTGGATGGGCCATCATGCTGTCATTCACAAACTTCAAGCGAATACGTTCACCATATTTAACTTGTAATGGCTCAGTTTCGCTAAATTTCTTGCCATTAATGGTCCAGATATAACGCTCCATGTTTCCGCCTAAACGAATGACTAATTCTCGTTCCGGCGCACGGGTGTCTGGTTGAGGTGTTAAAGACTGCAAATCACTATACTGCAATTCTTTCATACCGGCTGGTGTTGAAGCATTTGCCCAGCCATAAACTGGCTCATCTTTTTTAGTCGTACTTTCAGATTGAGCTGGCATTTCATGATTCATATTCATCATAGCGTGATCATGCTCACTAGATGGCTTTGCCTGCATATCGTGTTTCATTTCAGGCATAGCAGACATGTCATGTTGCATGTTCATCTGATGGCCAGCATGTTCATCACTCGCTCCATCACCATGACTCATGCCCATATCATCCATGGTCAATAAAGATCGCGGACGTGGCTGTGGCATTTGAATTGGACCAACCACCTGAGTATTTTCATCATGCAAAGTACCAATAGCAAAACCACTACGGTCAATTGACTCTGCTTCAATCTGATAGCTTGCCTGTTTAGGTTCAACAATCACATCATAGGTTTCGGCTGTGCCAATACGAAACTCATCAATTGCAACAGGTTTTACTGGCTGCCCATCTGCACTCACGACTGTCATTTTCAAGTTTGGAATTCTGACATCAAAAAATGACATTGCCGATGCGTTAATAAATCGTAATCGAACCTTATCTCCCGCCTTAAAATCCCCTGTCCAGTTTTGCTGCGGTGTCTTACCGTTGACTAAGAAGGTATAACCCGTCACATCAGACATATCGGTTTTTAACATCCGCATCTGGTTCCACATCGAACGATCTTGCCAAGTTGCTTTTAAGCCTTGAGCTTTAACCTGCTTCCAGACATCAGATACGGTTTCACGGCGATTTTGATAATACTCAGCAGATTTTTTCAAATTCTTCATAATGCTATCGCTAGAAGAGTTATGAAAATCTGAAAGCATCACAACATAATCACGGTCAGTTTTTTCATGTGCTGCAACTGGTGTTCTCCCTTTCGGATAAATCACGAGTGGGCCATATAAACCGTCTTGCTCTTGGCCTTTACTATGGGCGTGATACCAATAGGTGCCGTTTTGTTTCACCTTAAAGCGGTAAACAAAATCTCCGTTTGGAGCAATTCCTTTAAAACCATTGAAACCCGGTACGCCATCCATTAACCCTGGCAGTAACAACCCATGCCAGTGCAAAGACGTATCCTGATTCTTTAATTGGTTATGAACATGAATAACAGCCTCATCTCCTTCCTCAAACTCAAGGAGTGGTGCTGTAAACTTGCCATTTACCGTAATTCGTTTGAGCGGCTGACCGGTAACATTGACCTGTTGTTCATTAATATTAAGGTGATATTCCTTAATTGCCGCGAGGGACCATGGTGAAACCAATAGCCCAAATACAGCGACTAAGCTGCTAATTGTTTTATGAGACATTGCTGTAATCCTTTTTAATTAAAAAATAAGTAAGAAAGGATTAAGCTTTAGGAGGACGTAAAATTTCTTGCCAGTATCCGGCTAAATGCTGAGCCTGATAAATACTGCTAAATTGAGACGATATGGGAACAAATTGTGATTCAAGGTCTGGGACCGCTTGTTGCAGAGCCAGATTCACGATTTGGCAATGTACGGGGTTACAGTCCTTACAATGCTCACCGTGCGAATGAAGAGACTGCGTCATGGTTTGATGACATACAGTCTGATCATCTGCTTGAACATGTACAGAGTGATGAGTCATTTTTTCACTATGACACGGCATCGTGTGAAGATCATGCTGCATAGGCGTCTGAGCAATAGACACACCACTCCACCCAATGACCAAAGTCATTAGGAACACAAACCAAGCATACTTGCGTAAGTGTTGTAGGGCCATTGTCGTTTATTGCCTTATGCAATTTATATATCTTAGGTGCATTAGCATAACTAAGTTTTAAAAGAGATACAATTTTTCCATCTTAACTGTTTGTTTTAAATTAATTAAACAAATGGTGATTGATGCTGAAGCACTAAATCAATCACTTGCAATGCACCCTCTTGCTCATTACTCACAGTCGTATACGGTGCTACTGCTTTTAAAGCTTCTACTGCATTTTCAACCGCAAACCCATAACCCACTGCTTTAATCATCTGGATATCATTATTATTGTCACCAATTGCAACCACTTGATCAGGTTCAACCTGCCATTTTTCTAATAGAAGCTTCAAACCATGTGCTTTATGCTGGTCAGGAAGAATAAGATCGATAAAGTCAAAACCACTTGAAACGGGAACTAATAATTGATCTGCAACAAAACTTTGCTGCTGAAGATCTTGAAAAATAGCAAAACTTTCGTTTTTCTGAGCAATAAAAGTAATTTTGCACACCAAATCTTTTAATGCATAAAAATCCTCTACAACTATTAGCTTTTCAAAGTATCGAGCGACCTTAGCATAGTCATCGGCTTGCATAGACTTGTGTACATAAGCGCTCTGCTTTCCGCAGATCACCATTTTAGATATATAGGTTGAATCAATTGCTTTTAATGTCTCAATAAATTGTTGCTGACTTAAATGAGCAAAAGCTATTTCTTGCCCTGCATCTAAAACATGTGCGCCATTTTCTGCAATAAAAGCAATTTCATGACTAATTTCTGGAAAGTAGGTAACAAGCTTTGCGAGTTGGTTACCACTGGCAACCACAAAATGAATATTATTTTGTTTGAGTTGTTCGTACTGTTTTAAAAAACGTGCTTTGTTGTACTGCTTCTTAGAATTAAGAAAAGTCCCATCCATATCTACCGCTAAAATTTTTATCGTCATTAATTATCTAGATCTCTTACTAAAATCTTATTAAACCAAATTTAGCTTTATTTTTCATGACACTTTTACAGTTTTACATCTATATATCTATTAAAAGACCTACACACAGTATTATCGTTTTTTGCACAGGTTATTTTTTAGTAAAGCTTAATAAAAAACCAGCTAATAAAATATCCAACCCGCATAAAAAAAGAACGCCAAAACGTTCTTTTTTCACACATTCAGCCTAGAGAATAAGCAGTTGATCTAATTTTGTTTATTTTACCAACATCTTATCCATATGGTTATCAACACAGTTATCCATACAGTTATAAACAAAGTTATCCACAAGCTTCCCCTTGATTAAGCATACTTTTTTAAGCGTCTACACTACCTACTTTCGCAAGTTCTGCACGCATTTGATCAATTACAACTTTATAATCTGGTTGACCAAAAATGGCTGAACCAGCTACAAACATATCTGCACCAGCTTCTGCAATTTCACGAATATTTGCAGGACCAACACCACCGTCTACCTCTAAACGAATATCACGACCACTCGCATCAATAATTTTACGAGCTTCACGCAATTTTTCTAAGGTCATTGGAATGAACTTTTGCCCACCAAAGCCAGGGTTCACACTCATGATTAAAATTTGGTCAACTTTATCAAGCACATAATCTAAATAGTGTAATGGCGTTGCAGGGTTAAATACTAAACCGGCTTTTGCCCCACCTGATTTAATCAGCTGTAATGAACGGTCAATGTGATGAGAGGCTTCTGGGTGAAACGTAATAATATCAGCACCAGCTTCCAGAAAGTCTCCAATAATGCGGTCAACCGGAGACACCATTAAATGCACATCAACAGGCGCTGTAATCCCGTAACTTTTTAAAGCCTTACAAATGCCAGCACCAAAAGTTAAATTTGGAACATAGTGGTTATCCATTACATCAAAATGCACTACATCTGCACCTGCGGCTAACACTTTGTCTACATCTTCGCCTAAACGAGCAAAATCGGCAGATAAAATAGAAGGAGCAATCAAATAAGGCTTGGACATAAGTGGATGACCTGGCTAAGAGTTTAAGGAGAGGCTTAAAATTATAACAAAAAACCGTCTACTTGGCCTGCTCTTCCTTGCTCAAATCGCAACATTTCAAACTTGCAACGTAACGTTGCAACATTAGAATGCTAAGCGCTAAATGAATTTGTTAAGGTACATTAAAGTAATGTGAGGATTGATAATGAAAAGCACAACTCATCTATTAACAAATGATGGTAAACGTATTGCAAAACGTCTAGTTAATCATTGGAAACACAAATTTGAAGTACAAGAGACTGAACAAGATTTTAAAATTTTAATGCCTACAGCAACCATTACGCTTGCCCCTGCAACAGAGCAGTTAAACGTTGCTATTGATAGCCAGCTAGATGACCATGACCACTTAGAAAAAGTCGTGCTTGATCATCTAAACCGCATGGCTCAACAAGAATTTCAGGTGGAATGGCAACATTAATTAGCCATTTACCTTTTCTAACTGGATTGCATGAAACTGTAAATGCTCATCCATAAAGGTTTGAATAAAGTAATAGCCATGATCATAGCCAGCATGTTGTCTTAAAGTTAAAGGTTGTCCTGCTTTTAAACATGCTTGCTTAAATTTTTCAGGGTGAAGTTGTTCATAAAATTGGTCATCCAATCCCTGATCAACCAAAATTTCATCAAACACTGCACCATTTTTCAAGACTAAAGCTGTGGCATCATGAGCAAGCCAGCTTTCGCGATCTGCACCTAAATAATAACTAAAGGCTTTGTCTCCCCATGCACATTCAGTTGGTGCACAGATCGGTGCAAAAGCAGATACAGACTTGAACTTTTCAGGATATTTAAAAGCCAAAGTTAATGCGCCATGGCCACCCATTGAGTGCCCAAAGATACCAACTTGTTGAGCGTTTACAGGAAAGCTTTTCAAAATGAGTGGATATAACTCATCAATCAAATAGCTTTCCATTTGATAATGCTCAGACCAAGGTGTTTGCGTTGCATTAATATAGAAACCTGCGCCTTGACCTAAATCCCAATTATCCCCTGCAGCAACCTGCTCTCCACGAGGAGAAGTGTCCGGTGTAATCAGTATTAGGCTTAATTGTGCCGCCATATGTTGTGCATGTGCTTTTATGGCAAAGGTTTCTTCAGTACAAGTTAAACCTGCTAAATAAAACAAGGTTGAACAAGCTTTACCTTCTAATGCAGCTGGTGGAAAATACACCCCAAACTTAGCTGGCCCTTTTAATAACTGAGATTCAAATTGGTAAACACGTTGCTCACCTTCAAAGCAGCGGTTTGTTTGCAGGAGTTGCATCGTTTTTGGCCTCTGTTTTTGTTTGAGCAATATCTACACTACCAGTATTTTGCTGAGGAAATAGATACTTTTCCAATTGAGGTAGCATAAGTTCCATATTTTTACCAATCATCCACTGAGGCTCTGAAGGTTCTACACCTTGAGCCACTTCCCATTTGGTTACAGTTTGCTTAGCTGTGTTAAACGAATCTTTCATCGAAGATTGCTCTCGCATAGCCAAATCAAAGAAAGCTCGACCAAAATAAGTATAGTCAGCTTCGTTATTACATCCAAAAGAAGTTTTATCAGCAGCAGATGCAGTAATAATTAAAGTATCAGGAGACTGTAAAGCAGGAATAAAGCTTCCTGAATAACAGGCAGAAATAACAATTACACGCCAGCGAATACCGGATTTATCAAGTGTTTCACGCAACCATTTAGGGTCTACTTGCCCCAGATCTAATGGTGCATTTTCAATTTCGAAGTGATTCTGTTCACCGTGTGAAGTCATATATAGAAATAGGACATCACTATCGCGGTTCATTTGCTGCCCCATACGGCGTAGGGCTAACTCTATACTGGTTTTAGAGGCAATCGGAATTTCTGTACGGGTGTCTGGATTATTGACCAACATCATCGAACGACCCACAGTAGCAAAGCGTGTATCAAACTGTTCTTTAATACGGACTACTTCCGATTTAAAAACATCTTGGTAGCTATCACCTGCCACGCCTAAAAAATACCAATGACTTTTTGCCTGCTCACCATATTGGACTTGCTCTAAAGAATCATTCAGCAGCTTACTTTGTGCATAAAAAGCATCTTCAGCAAATGTTGGAGCCGAATCTTCGACCTTCCAAATCGGTTGATCTTTTACAGAAAGTTGCCACACTACCATTGTTGCAATAGTCGCAACCATGACAAGTGCACGTTCCCACCAAGGCCACTTGAGCTCACGTGAGAAAACCCAAATAACGGCTAAGCTTTGCCATACGAACAAAGCAACAAATAGGCTTGGTAAAATTCCGTTATAAATAGCATCGGGAATAAAGTTGAGATAACCGTTAGAGCCCAAATACTGAATTAAACATTGAATTAATAAAATATTGGTATCTAGAACCAGCCAAAGTAAAGCAGGCACTAGCATTAAACGAGGTTGATTGGTGCGCTGTGATAAGAAAATACCAACAATTAAGGCAATAAACGGCCAAAGTGCATAACCAATTAAACCTTGTGAATTGAAATCACCGATTTGACCGGCCACAAGCCAGCTATAAAGAGAGTTAGTACATCCCCCTAAAATTCCCCAGACAATGAGCTGAAGAATAGATGGATGTACAATTTGTAAAGAACGTCTTGATCCCAAAAACAGCCACATTCCGGCAATTTGGTTGCTTTTAAAATCATGCCAAAAGTTAATGGAGGGTTTAAGATCAATCATAAAAGGTTTTCAAAAATTTCGTTTTTGTCAGGCATCTTAAGTGTATGCCTGCTAAGAATTTTAGCAATCATGCTTTTGAACTATATCACATATATTTGTGCATTATTCAAGCAATAAAACCTAACCTTACATAAGCCTACTGAAAATACGCATCAAAACGACAAGCATCTCCTTGCCATTGATGAGCTGGCTCCTGATTTGCCAAGAAAATAGCATGGCGTGGCCGTTTAACCACTACACGTTTAGCAACTTTCTGTGCCAAAACCAGCAAATTATCTCCTAAATCCATCTCACCATCTTCGGGTAAAAGTAGATGTAAAAGCTGCATCTGTTTTTTAACTTGAGCTTGTTTTTTGATTGCTTGATGATTCTGATCACGCTGTGGAAACATCGGGTCTAGATAAACCACATCAATCATTTGAGCTGTTTGCTGTAACTGTTGTAAATAACTTGCAGAGTCAGCAAAGATCAGTTGAATCCGATCCATAAACTGGCTTAAAAAGCTATCTTGTTCAGCTTGAGCTTTTGCATCTTCAAGTAAGGTAAATAAAATCGGATGGCGCTCAACCAATTGTATTTGTGCGCCAAGATAAGCCATGAGCAAACTATCATGGCCTAAACCAGCCGTAGCATCGATTAAGACAGGTTTTTCACCTAACTGACAAGCCCGAGCAATCATTTCTGATTTAAGACTTGCACGTTTTAAACGGGAAATTTCGGCTTTCCAGTCGGGCTGCATTTTCATGCCATTTGCAGATAACCATAGCCCGTTTTCATCTGCACAAAGTGCCAACTCAGGATTTAAACGCAAAAAACGTGCATTCAGCTTTTCAACTGGCTGCAATTCTACAGTCACACCTCTAGAACAAAGTACAGCTTGGTAGTGCTGTGCTTGTTCTTGAAAATCTACTTCAAAATATATGTGCATGAGTAGTGCCTTTATTTTGCTTTACCCTGATCTGCTATTTTTTTCCATGCATCATCACGCAAATAAACAGGTAAAGCATGTTCAGCATCAACCCACTGCTTTTGCGCTGCATAAACACGTGCAATAGAAGCAATGTCTTGTGCTGTTGCAGTGATTGTTTGATGCTCTGCATCAGCTTGAAGGAGCTTTGCACCCGAACCAATTAAGCAATGTTTTGCATAAGCAGTCGCTGGCTCGTAGCCCATTAATTTTTCTTCATCAATACATTGCATAATTCCATGCTCGTCTAGAATAAAACTTGCAATATAAACTTCATTCATACGAGCATCGAGAACCGCAGTCACCTGTTCTAAACCTTCAAGTCGGTATGCCGCTTGAGCTAAAGCTTGCAAACTCGAAACGGGAATAACGGGTAAATCTTGTGACCATGCCAAAGCCTGAGTCACAGCTGCATTAATTCGGACGCCACTAAAAGAACCCGGCCCACGGCTAAAGGCAATTGCATCCAGACCAGCAACCTCAAGACCTGTTTGTTGTAGCCCCTGCTCAATCATCGGCAAAATGGTCTGGGTTTGTGCTTTCGCCCGCGTATCGAGTTGAAAAAACAGTTCTTGGGTTTCATCGACTAATGAGATAGAACACTGCTCATTTGCAGTTTCCAACGCCAGCAATTTCATGCACAACCTTAGTATTAAATCAGATTAAAAACGGGAGTTATGATACCCCACTCGGCTCTGATAGGCGAGTTGTTCTCTGTCTAAATAAAAATGCCAAGATTTAACTTGGCATAAAAAATATATTGCTAAAAAAGAGTTAAAAGTGAAATTCTTTTAAATCACTATAACTTTTAAAATGTTCAGCATAATGCAATGCACTCAACCGTATTTTTGCCGCACCGTCCTCATCTAAAGTCTTAACAATTTTGCCGGGCGATCCCATCACCACTGAGTTATCTGGAATGACTTTCCCTTCAGGAATTAAGGCATTGGCTCCGATAATACAATTTTTGCCAATCACAGCTCGATTTAAAATCACGGCATTCATACCAATCAAGCTGTTATCACCAATCGTGCAGCCATGTAGCATAACTTTATGCCCGACTGTGACATATTCACCAATATTTAGCTCTAGCCCAGCATCGGTATGTAAGACAGAATTTTCTTGAATATTAGAAAAATCACCAATTCGCACTACACAGTTATCAGCACGAACTACTGCACCAAACCAAATACTGACCTGACGGCCTAGTTCCACCTGCCCAATAAGTGTTGCAGTTGGAGCAACCCAGCCATCCCATGGTTCATATAATGCTTTTGGGTGCTGTCCTTGATAGCTATACATCATAATTTATCAATCCTGATCATTTATTCTTATGTGAAAATTTTGGCATACCAAATGTTGGTGAGTTGAGTAAAAATGGCCACTCTTTCTGATAACCCAATCCATATTTAAACAGAGCAACTAACATACGAGCAGTTAAACCCCAAATAATTTCATTATCAATCTGTAAACTCGGAAAGTATAAAGATTGATGGGCATAACGTACTTCGTAAGGCATGGGTCTTGTATCAATTAATTCTTGCAAAGGCACAAAAAAAATTCGATCTATTTCAGTAGGCTGAGGTATTAATTGAACCTCTGGGGGAATAAGCCCAACAATGGGTTTTACAGACAACCCGCTTCGTGCACGTTGCATTGGCAAATCACCTAACAACTGCACATCAAAAGGATTTAAAGCGGTCTCTTCCTGAGCTTCTCTTAGCGCTACAACGATATTACTGGTATCACTGGGATCACGTTTTCCACCCGGAAAAGAAACTTCCCCCGCATGGTTGTTCATATGTATTGAACGGCGTGTAAGCAGTACCTTAGGATCATTTTCATTTGTAATAGCAATCAGTACTGCTGCTTGTGCTTCTTGTATGCGGGTGGAAAAGCGCAATCTTTGCTGTAACTTATGTGTTAGCAAGTGCTCTTCCATACCATTCACCTATTATTCTGTCTCTCTTTGCATCATATCTGAAAAATAAACTTAAGACATAGAGTTGATGCGTAAGTCTAAAAATTCAGTTATGCTGAGGCATCTCTATACTCGATGATAATTATGAGTTTCTGTGTAGCGTGTGGGCATAAAACCGAACAAAAAATTCCTTTAGGTGATCATAAAGTACGCCGTGTTTGTACTCATTGTGGCAATATTCATTATGAAAATCCCAAAGTAATCTGCGGTGCCTTAGCGTTATGGGAAGACAAAGTATTACTCTGTCGTCGTGCGATTGAACCTCGTTATGGTTTATGGACTTTACCTGCTGGTTATATGGAATTGTTCGAGACCATGGAACAAGGTGCAGCACGCGAAACTCGTGAAGAAGCAGAAGCCGAGATTGAAATAGAGCAACTGTATTGTATGTACAATATTCCTCGTATTGGTCAAATTTATGTGCTGTTTAAAGCACAGCTGAAAGATGGAATTTTTGGTGCAGGCGAAGAAAGTATCGAGAGTCGCCTGTTTGAAGAACATGAAATTCCATGGGGCGAACTTGCCTTTCCTAGCGTTGAACATACACTAAGACATTATTTTGAAGACCGTAAACAACAAGTTTTTCCAACGCATCTTGAAACTTTGGGTACTCGTTTAGACCATACTGGCTAATCAATTAGATAATAAAAAAGACCGCTTTCGCGGTCTTTTTTATTTGTTTAATATTTTAAGATTTAGTTTTAATTGCTTTACATGCGGGAATAGACTGATCCGCTAGTTTGATTGTTACTGTACCTAACATACGTTGAGCCAAAGCTTTATCCGCAGCGGTTGGAGCAGGCACATCCTTAAGCTTATTATAACTTGCTTGAACTGCGGCATGCTGATTATACCAAGCAGTATCAGTATCGAAATCAATACTCGTACTATCTACCTTATTCGCCAACAAGTTAAATAAGTTTAGTTTTGCTGGACCAGGTGAAGGACCTACAAAAGTTAGCCCAACCATCACACCATCAATATTCTCAAATTTTGGATTAGATAAAATCATACGCACGTAAACAGACTGTTCGCTATTTGAAGAATCATCAACTGTCGCAGCTGTAGTACCAATCCGATATTGTTGGACTCCATTACTATCCACTAAACTATTTTCAGACACTGTGGCGCATTGGCCTGACATGTCATTTGTTGTGGAATTAGGTTTGATATCAGTACGAATATCACCATTTTCATCAATAACAATACCTAAATTTACAGGTTGAATTGTCTTATCTGAAAAATTAAATGTCAGTGTTGCATGTAGAGGAAAAATATAAGTTTCTCCTAATTTTACATTACCCGATGTTTTAAAAACTGTTCTTTCTAGGTAACTAATAGGACTACTTTTAATTATACTCAATATCCCATTATAGCTATCACCATCAACGTTTTGACGCCAGAGACCATAATGTTGCGGATTACCTGTACTGAGTTTTGTTAAGTATTTATAGAATGGTTCTGTCCCCGCCAATCCATAGTCATTAAAGAATTTACCTTGATAAATCTGTAAATCTTCATTCGGATTATCAGAGGAACTTAAACGAAGTGGAGTCGTTGGCTGAACCTCACGGCTAACAGGATTTAACCAAGCATTCTGTGCGTTTACATTTAATTTAGCTGGTTTAACTTTTGATGTTAACAAATAAGGATTTTGTACTTTGTTATCTATTACAACGGCGCTTCCTTTCCACTGTAAACCATATCCTAATGTATAACCTTGTCGGTCTGATAATAAATAAAGCTCATCTGATGAATGGCGTAAATTAGTAGTATTATTAAAACATTCTTCCTGTGTAGTTCTATTACAACCTCTGAAAACTTGATAATTTTGTAATATCGGTGATGAACTACTAAATAAATTTAATGATTGAAAAACGCCAGCATTACTTAAATTCGTCGTTTGTACGACTAACTTATAAGCTTCATCATCAGAGATTTGCCCTACATCCAGCCATGGTTTCAAAATACTTGCATAAGCACCATTTTTTAATTCTGTAGCGGTTACGCTCTGAGAAATTTTAGTAAGTTGATCTTTCTTTGTATCTGTAAGTTGTGTCGGTTGTATATCCCCAATCAGGTTATCACCATTTTCCACACCAATACTTTGGAAGATTTTTATTAAAGCAATCGCCACTTTAATTGTTTCATCATTTTTATCTAATGTTGCTGGAGTTTTACCAGTAATACCACTTGCCAAATCCAGCACTCTTAAATATATCGGATTGCTCTGTTTAGTATTACCATTAATGGCAGTAAATTTTCCAATCGTATCAAGATTAACGTTTCCTAAGAAAACCTTTTTATTATCTTTACTCTGAACATAAAAACGTGCTGTATCGCCTACTTTGCACGATCCAATTACTGCGTTTCCGGAAAATTTAGTAGCGTAATGAAAATTTGTTGCCGAACTACAATCGAAATTAATACCACCTATCGGGTAATCTAAAGCGAATTGCAAACAAGTTGAATCTTCTGCACCAATATCACTCGTTGTCGGTGTACAACTGCCTGAAGATAAGTTTCCATTATTACTACCAGAATTCGGATCTTCACTAATATTGGAACTACCGCCACCACAACCATTTAGCATGATCGCTAATGTGGTTAGTGCAAAAGGCCATAAAACTTTTTTATTCATTAGATACCCTACTTATTTTTAACGTAATACGGAAATTTGAATTTGTCCCTGATTTGTTAACTCTTTTTCTCCAACATCCACCGCAGAGGATAAAGGCGTCATCATCATGTAATGTGCTGAAGGTGGTACTTTCAAAACGCCTTGAATTGATGAATGTTGTAACATCGTTGAAGGATAAGATTTACTCTTAAACCCACTGACTCCTTCTAAAATGCAACCCTTATTATCTAAAAAGATTACTAGAGGCCAGTAATAAAGAGGCTTCTCATTACTAGCAGCAAATGACATAAGTTTTAAATGCTGAACAGAAGGATTTAGCTGTACTACTTCATATTCAAATTTTTCTTTCAATGGCTTACGGGGCCATAAACTTACTTCTTTATTTATGCTAAGCGTCTTAATTGATTTGTTATAACCTTTAATAAAACATTTGTCTTGTTCAAAAGCTGCTTCTAACTCTTGCGAAGATAACCGCATATATGTTGGGGCCAATACAACAGTAGATTCGTCATCTTTAGCCTGCCGATTAAAAAGCTGATCTAAAGTTGAACGACTCACACCTTTTTTACGCTCTATTGACTCAGTTCTTCCTAAGCCATCAGGCATAAGATAAAAACGCTTTTTACCTTCAAGATTAAATTCTTGATCTTCAAGATACTCATTATTTACATATTCTATATTATCAATCGTTGTAAATTTAGACTTATCCTGTGAAGAGACAGCTGATGGGGCTGCCTGTGATGTGCTTTTTATTGGCGGTGGAACTAAAATAAGCTTTTTCTTCCACTCATCATTAGGGGCTGATTGAAGCTTTTCATTTTCGAGAGGTTTAGTTTTCTCTGCAGATGTTTTTAATTCGCTAACAGCGACCTTAGCTTCGTCAGTATTTTTCTGAGTTTTTTGCGGTGCAGTCGGTACAGTCGGTGCAGTCGGTGCAGTCGGTGCAGTCGGTGCAGTCGGT
>NZ_FODU01000009.1:87777-122144 GCF_900110445.1 Acinetobacter sp. yr461 | reverse complement strand
TTGGTCAATACATCATTCAGAGCGACTGTTGGTGCAAGTGCATCAACAACATCTGTTGCTGGTCCTGACGTATTTCCAGCTGGATCTGTTGCTACTGCTGTAACTTCATCGCCATCATTGAGACCTGGGTTTGGCACAGTCCAAGTACCATCCGGTCCAGCTACAACACTTACTGTGCTACCGTCCGGATAAGTTACTGTTACTGTTGAACCAGGTTCTGCTGTACCTGTAATCGGGTCTGTCCCGTTCACCGGGTCAATCACTGGCACATTCGGTGCAGTGGTATCTACTGTATAGCTTTGCGTATCTTTAACAGTGCTGCTATTACCTGCTGCATCTGTAAACGTCACAGTAGCATCTATTGTTTGATCTGAATCTGCTTTTAAACCACTGCCCGGCACACTTACTGTCCATGTACCTGCTGCTTTATCAACAGTTGCAGTATAAGTTACCCCATTAATAACAACTGTAACGGCAGTAGTGGCCGCATCTGCTGGAATATTTTTCAAAATACCAGTAATGGTGACATTACCTGCTGCTTCTGAGGCATTAAGTACATTATCAGATGTAACGGAATTAACAGAGAAAGTTACCCCGTCCGTATTTGGTGGTGTTGTGTCGGTAGGTGTTGAAGAATCGTCATTATTACTATCATGATTTGATGCTGCTGCAATGATACCACCCGCAACCAATGGGATAGCCCATAACCATGGGTTTATGCCCGCATCGTGATAAAGCAATGGTTCAATTGAAGAAATAGGCTGATAAATAACATCAGACACCAACTCTTGTGGTGCCTCTGCAGGTAAAGCCGCTGGTAAATCTTCAGCTACGAGTGCTTGTGGTTCAACATCACTGTCAGCATCGGCATCGGCATCGGCATCCGCGTCTGCATCATTTTCAGCATCTTTAAATTTTGCCCAGATTAACTGTCCATTTTCGTCTTGAAAAACAAGGCTGTTATCTTTAGGCTCAGCTGTTCCACTAAAAAAGCCTTCAATAACAATTGTCTCGCCATTTTTAAGGCGAATGACTGCATTGGTTCCCTCCCTATTCACTACCAATACATCACTGGCAGCCACTTTTACTAATACCACCGACGCTTCTGTAAGCGATGCGGAAGTTCCCTTGATGGTTGACAAGGTGTCGTGACTATCCTTGGCAATAATTTGTATTTCAGGCATATCTGTATTCCTTTTATATTATTGATTTAAATGATTTTATGTATAATTCTTTTTACTTAATGTTTTCAAGTTTTTGACCTACAACTTAAAAACATTAAGTAATGTGATCATTTTTACATTAAACACTTTAAAATAAAAAAAACAAATACTAAAGTACCTATAGAAAAAATTTTAATTAATACAAATTATATATAAGTCTTCTTTAAGTTTTTCTTGTGTTAATTTAACTAAAAATTGCATTAAATGTTTTATATGTAAAACAAATTTAATCTTTTATTATTTACCATTTGTTGAAATATCACTTAATTAAAATATTCATATAACAATTATTAATATCTTAATAAAATAAAATATATTATTAATGATATATATAGAAAAAAAAGGCTTTAGGTAATATTTGACTATTACACTAAAACCTAATTTTTAAATATCTTATAAAATTTAAAACTGAAAATATTTAGAAATTATCCGGACTCTCAAATCGTTTTACTTCTTGTAACTTATTTGGGTCATGCATTGTTGCAATTCCATCTTCAGTTTTTTGGTCTACCAGAATATCCGGATTAAAAACGGTAATCGTTTCTCTACCCAGTGCATCTTCACCTACAATATATTGAAAGCCTCTCCGATTCATCTTATGACACAATCTTTGATATAGACCTTTTAGTCCTTCGGTTTCTTCATTCGGATTGTAATAGAAAGCATTCATCACAGCAGGCAGACCCAGACCACACACGATGCCTGACAACAACACACTAATAAAAGTATAGCCAATCAGGATACTGCTATATGGACTTAATGCAGGAATATTGGCAACTGCCAAAATCAATGCAAGCGAAATTCCGCCTCGTACCCCACCCCAAGATAGAATCGTTAGACTACCATTATAACTTTTCATTTTCCGCATGTTCGGGAAAAAGGCAAAAGCCATAAAGTTGGCAGCAAAACGAGAGATATGAAGTATAAAGAATGCAACAATACCACCTAAAATTAGGCTAAAGTTTAAATCAAGAATAAATAACTCTAAGCCAATTAAAGTAAACAGGAATGAGTTGATGATTCCTTCTACGGTATGCCAAAAATGATTAATTTCTTGAATCTCTCGCTCTTCTCGTATTTCTTTCCATTTGTTTCCAACAATTAAACCGCCAATTACACAAGCAATTGGTGCTGATGCATGAGCAAACAAAGCAACCAAATATGCTCCACTCGCGAGCAAAGCTGTTGTTAAAATCAGAGACTCCATTTCGTGTTTACCACGTAACAGACGTAACACCCCGACCCCAAATGCCCAACCAATTCCGACCGCAACAACAATTTCATAGAGCAAAGCTTCTAGTGTCGCTATCAACGAAAAATGTTCACCCTGTAAAACATTGAGCAAGGTCATAAATAATGCAATACACATTGCATCATTAAATAGTGACTCGCCTTCTAGCTTAACAATCAAATGATGCGGCGCACGAATCGAACTGAGCACACCTTTAATACCAATTGGGTCTGTTGCCCCTAAAGCTGCACCTAAAAGTAAAAGCACCAGAATTGGCACATGATATCCAACCAGTAGTTGGAACCCATAGAGCAATCCACCAAATAAAACGGCGCAAATGACTAATGCAATGGTGGCCAAAATACTGATTTGCTTCCAGTAACTTCTTAAATCAGAAATTTTAAATTTAAGTGCTGAAGAAGTTAAAATAAAACAGATCACACCATTAATTAAAAAATCGTAGAAGTCGATATGGCGTACTACTTCCTCAATATGGTGGATATTGATGGTAATAAATTCGTTACCATTTAACAGACTAGCCCCCCATTGCAAAATAAAGACAAAAATTGCCGAAACCAGAGGTACACCAATAGCCTGTGGAAAGCCCAAAATACGCTTATTAAAAATCGTGGTGGCTATTGAGAGCGCAAAAACCACTGTAAGTGCTTGTAGTAGAAAAAAATTACCCATGAATACCCTTCTTCTGGGTCAACGACCAAATAAAAGAAACTTTGCTAGATCGACCAAACTGAACAAAAAAACTGGCATTAACAATGCCATAATTTAAAAAACAAAAACCAGGACACAAGTTTAACGAATTGATTGAACAATCTATCACTCTGTTAAATTTCTTAACATTATTTATAGTTATGATCTAAAGAAAAATGGATGAGCTTCTTAAATATGTTTAACAAGACTCACCCTATAAAATCTTAAACTGGATTATTAAAAGTATCACATTGGTTAATATCGCCAGTTTTTAAACCGACCTGAAACCAGTGCATTCGCTGTTCACTACTGCCATGAGTAAAGCTATCTGGAACAATCTGACCAGTAGAGCGCTTCTGTAAATAATCATCTCCAATTTTTTGAGCAGCATCCATCGCTTCTTCAATGTCACCTTGCTCTAAAAATTGAGTACGTTGCTGATTATGACTCGCCCAAATACCAGCCAAACAATCAGCTTGCAACTCTTGGCGAACAGATAATTGATTACCTTCTCTTTGGCTCACTTGTGCACGGGCTTGTTGTACTTGTGAAGAAATACCAAGCAAGGTTTGAACATGATGCCCTACCTCATGTGCAACAACATAAGCTTGAGCAAAATCGCCTGCCTGATCTTGTCTGGAAAGTTCAGATTGGTTTTGCTCACCAGAAATCCCCATTTGCTGACGCATATCTTTAAAGAATTCTGTATCGATATAAACCTTCTGGTCTGCCGGACAATAAAATGGCCCCATTGCAGATTGGGCAGTACCACACCCTGACTGAATCATGCCACTAAACAATACTAATCTTGGCGGTGTATATGTTTTACCTAACTGTTTAAATATAGGAGTCCACGTATCCTCTGTATCAGCCAAAACAGTTCCAACAAAATCAGAGGCTTCTTTTTGCTCGGCTGTTAAACTTTCTGGTGCAGTTGCATTTGACTGTTGTGATGCAGTGACCTGCTGAGTTGCCTGATAAGCTTGTTGTGGATCAACCCCAAAAAACTTCCACGCAACAAATGCAACAACCAAACCAATAATGCTGATACCACCTGCTCTAACACCGCCACCACCTCGACGATCTTCAACATTGGTACTAATTCGACGACCTTTCCAGCGCATAATTTCCCTCTTATTTTAGAATGGCATCATGAACCCGATGCTTTTTTTGGCCACATTTTTTGTATTAAGCTCACAATTAATAAAACAATTGCACCAGCAACCAGTCCTATTACAAAGTTAACCAGTGTCGGTGTTAAAGCACCAATGATATTTCCTACCGCTGGTATAGTCTCAACATGGTCCACTGTATTTTCAGTTAAATGATGTAGTAAAGGAATAGTATGATTAATGATCCCTCCCCCTACCAAAAACATTGCAATAGTGCCGACAATAGAAAGTAACTTCATCAAAATAGGTGCAAATGCGAGCAAGCCACGACCTAAGGTCTGCTTAAAAGATGCCGTTTGATCTGTTAGATATAATCCAAGATCATCAATCTTAACAATCATGGCAACCAAGCCATAAACACCAATTGTCATCACAACTGCAATAATGCTGAGTACACTTACTTTAGTCATTAAGGTAGCAGTAGCAACGGTACCCAGAGAGATCACAACAATTTCTGCAGATAAAATAAAGTCTGTGCGAACAGCACCTTTGATTTTATCTTTTTCAAATGTTGCTAAGTCTAATTCTTCATTTTCAAGCTCTGCTTTGGCCTCCTCAGGAGTAGAGGACTTTTTATGCATAATGGTATGAAGAACTTTTTCCACTCCCTCATAACATAAAAATAAGCCTCCCAACATTAATAGTGGATTAATGAGCCAAGGAGCAATCACACTAATTAATAGTGCTAAAGGAACTAAAATAAGTTTATTAACAAATGAGCCTTTAGCCACTTTCCAAACAATAGGAAGCTCACGATCTGCACGAACACCTGTGACTTGCTGAGCATTCAAGGCTAAATCGTCACCTAAAACTCCGGCAGTTTTCTTTGCTGCCATTTTGCTCATTAAAGCAACGTCATCTAAAATTGTTGCAATATCATCTAGTAATAAAAGTAAGCCACTTGCCATTTCTTATCCAAGTTTGTATTTATTACGCTATTGTAAGATGATTTTTTTGAATTTCTGTAATTTTACTGAATAAATTCACAATATTATTTTAAGAAAAGTTTACCCAATCGCTGACGAATTTTTTTTATTTCCCGTACAATAATGCCAATCTTTTATATTGCAGGGCTTACTACCCCTGATTAAGCCAATAAGACAGTGGAATAAATAATGAGTAATGTTGATCAGCGTCCAATTATTTTGACAGGCGACCGCCCAACCGGACAACTTCATCTTGGGCATTTTGTCGGTTCTTTGCGTTCTCGTGTAGGTTTACAGGATAGCCATCATCAACATCTCTTATTAGCAGATGCTCAAGCATTAACAGACAATGCAGATAATCCAGATAAAGTCCGTCGCAATATTTTGGAAGTTGCTCTAGATTATTTAGCTGTAGGCATTGATCCAACAAAAACCACGATTTGCGTACAATCATGCTTGCCAGCACTGAATGAGCTCACCATGCTCTATCTTAACTTCGTGACGGTTGCACGCTTAGAACGTAACCCGACCATTAAGTCTGAAATTCAAATGCGCGGTTTCGAGCGTGACATTCCGGCTGGTTTCCTCTGCTACCCTGTTGCACAAGCTGCTGACATTACTGCTTTCAAAGCGACTGTGGTTCCAGTGGGTGAAGATCAGATTCCAATGATTGAACAAACCAATGAAATTGTACGTCGAATAAACCGTCAAATCGGCCAAGACCTTTTGCCTGAATGTAAAGCTTTGCTTTCAAATATGGCACGTTTACCTGGTTTTGATGGCAAGGCAAAAATGTCTAAATCATTAGGCAATACCATTGTTTTAAATGCTTCTGATAAAGACATCAAAAAAGCTGTAAATGCAATGTATACCGATCCAAATCATCTTCGTATTGAAGATCCAGGTCAGGTTGAAGGAAACATTGTATTTACTTACTTAGATGCATTTGATCCAAATAAAGAAGAAGTTGAAGAATTAAAAGCACATTATCGTCGCGGCGGTCTAGGTGATGGAACTGTTAAAAAACGCCTTGAAAGTGTTTTGAAAGAATTGATCAGCCCTATCCGTGAACGTCGTGAAGAACTTGCTAAAGATCCAGATTACATTATGGATGTTTTACGTCAAGGTACAGATAAATGTCGTCTTATTACTCAACAAACATTAGATGAAGTTAAAGACGGTTTAGGATTATTTAAATTCTAATTCTCTTAAAAACCAAAAGCCTTTCGGGGCTTTTTTTTATGCTTATTTAATCCATAGTATTAATTTTTTAGAATTACTAATGTATTCACTATGATTCACATGCTTTTACCCTATTAACGTGAAGTAACACTTATTAACGCTAATAGCGATGAAGAATTTCTTAACTATCTCTATTATTCATTGTGTAGGTTACATTATATGAACCTCACGACATTTCTCCTTAAACCGAAACTGTTTTTACAGATTCGTTGTTCTACGCAATGATCACCCCAATCATTGCGTATTTTTTTTGCTTAAATATTTTATCTTCTTTAGAAATTTTATTTTTGATTCATTATTTTTAATTTATAGATAAAAAAACACCGCATCATTTTCAGATGCGGTGTTTTTTAAGATTCAGGATAAAGCGATTAAGCTAAACCTTTCTCTTTTAAAACTTGCAACATTGTTGAACCAAGCTCAGCTGGGCTACGAGTGTAAGCCATTCCCGCGCGTTCAAATGCAGCGAATTTCTCTTCAGCAGTACCTTGACCACCAGAAATGATCGCACCAGCGTGACCCATACGCTTACCTTTAGGTGCAGTTACACCAGCAATGTAACCTACTACAGGCTTAGTCACGTTAGATTTGATGAATTCAGCAGCTTCTTCTTCCGCTGTACCACCGATCTCACCGATCATGATGATAGCATCAGTATCTGGATCGTCTTGGAACAATTGAAGAGCTTCGATTTGGTTCATACCTGGGATTGGGTCACCACCAATACCGATACAAGTAGACTGACCTAAACCAAGCTTAGTTGTTTGAGCAACAGCTTCGTAAGTCAATGTACCTGAACGTGAAATGATACCAATACGACCTGGTTGGTGGATGTGACCAGGCATAATACCAATCTTACATTCACCCGGAGTGATCACGCCTGGGCAGTTAGGACCAACTAAACGAGTACCGTTACCGTTAGTTTCTAAGTAGCGTTTTGCTTTAAGCATGTCGATTGTTGGAACACCTTCAGTGATCACAACAATTAGACCAACACCTGAATCAACCGCTTCAACGATAGAGTCTAAAACGAATGGAGCTGGTACATAGATTACAGATGCGTCTGCATTTGTTTCACGTACAGCTTCTTTCATTGTGTTGAATACTGGTAGGTCAAGGTGAGTTGTACCACCTTTACCTGGAGTAACACCACCAACAACTTTTGTACCGTAGTCTAAAGCTTGTGCAGAATGGAAAGTACCGTTTTTACCAGTAAAACCTTGTACCAATACTTTAGTGTCTTTATTAATTAATACGCTCATGATTGATACTCCCCTTACGCTTTAACTGCAGCTACAACTTTTTCTGCGGCATCAGACAAGCCATTCGCAGAAATTAATTTCAAACCAGATTCATCAAGTAATTTAGCACCTAACTCAGCGTTGTTACCTTCTAAACGAACAACAACTGGAACAGTTACGTTTACTTCTTGAACCGCTGCAATAATCGCTTCAGCAATCATGTCACAACGTACGATACCACCGAAGATATTGATTAAAACACCTTGTACAGATGTATCAGCAAGGATGATTTTGAACGCTTCGATTACACGTTCTTTAGTTGCACCGCCACCAACGTCAAGGAAGTTTGCAGGCTGACCACCATAAAGTTTAATGATGTCCATAGTTGCCATTGCAAGACCAGCACCGTTAACCATACAACCAATGTTACCTTCTAAAGCAACATAGTTAAGATCAAATTCAGATGCTTTTAATTCACGCTCATTCTCTTGAGATTTGTCACGTAAAGCAGCAACTTTAGGTAAACGGTAAAGCGCGTTAGAGTCGATACCAACTTTTGCATCTACACATAAAATATCGCCATTTTCACGAACTGAAAGTGGGTTAATTTCAAATAATGCAAAGTCATTTTCTACAAATGCTTGGTAAGCAGCAGCCATAATTTTAACAAACTGGCTGATTTGCTTGTCTTTCAAACCTAAAGCAAACGCAACTTCACGCGCTTGGAATGGTTGTAAGCCAACTAATGGGTCAACTTCAACTTTGATAATTTTTTCTGGAGTTTCTTCTGCAACTTTCTCGATTTCTACACCACCTTCTGTAGAAGCCATGAAAGTAATACGACGGCTAGAACGGTCTACAACCGCGCCCAAGTAAAGCTCACGCTCAACTGGGTATACGTCTTCAGCAACAATAATACTGTTTACTGGTTGACCATTTGCATCAGTTTGATACGTTACAAGACGAGTACCAATAATGTTGTTTGCAAATTCGATAACATCTTCTTTAGATTTTGCAACTTTAACGCCACCAGCCTTACCGCGACCACCAGCATGAACTTGCGCTTTCATTACCGCGAATTTACCACCAAGCTGTTCGAATGCAGCAACTGCTTCGTCTGCATTGGTTGCCAAGATACCTTCTTGTACTGGCATACCATATTCTTTCAATAACGCTTTAGCTTGATACTCATGTAAGTTCATTTAGTTACCTACTTAACTTTGTTTGTTGTCTTCAATTTGCGCAACATTCTCATGTTGTATATGCAAATTGCTGTCTACTCTATCACCTTGATGTTTTTTTAATCACACCATCAAATGTGAAAAAGAGCGGAGAACCGCTCTTTATTTTATTTACGCTTACGTTGAATCGCGTGAATTGCACGACCATCTACAGCAAGTGCAGCTTCATGAACAACTTCAGAGAATGTTGGATGACCAAATGTCATTAACTGAAGGTCTTCAACAGAAGATACAAATTCAAGTGCGATCATACCTTGGTGTACGATATCAGATGCAGCAGGTCCAATGACATGCATACCTAATAAACGGTCAGTTTTTGCATCAGCAACGAACTTAACGAAACCAGCACCTTCACCCGCAGCTAAAGCACGACCATTTACAGCAAAACCGAATTGACCAGTTTTAACTTCATGACCTTTTTCTTTAGCTTGTTCTTCAGTTAAACCAACCCATGCCGCTTCCGGATGTGTATAGATAACAGAAATGATTGTGTCATAGTTCACTTGAGCTGCATGACCGTGGATACGCTCAACAGCCATTACACCTTCTTCCATTGCTTTATGAGCAAGCATTGGACCGCGAACCAAGTCACCAATTGCATATACACCTTCTACAGAAGTTGCACAGTAATCGTTTACTTCAACTAGACCACGTTCAGTCAATTTAATACCTGAATCGTCTGCCAACAAACCTTCTGCATAAGCTTTACGGCCTACACAAACGATTAATTTGTCAAAAGTCTGAGTTTTTTCTTCGCCACCTTGAGTGTATTTAACAGTCACTTCGCGACCATTAACTTCAGTACCAGCAACTTTAGCGCCAATACGAATATCAAGACCTTGCTTAGTTAAAAGTTTTTGGTAGTCTTTTGCCAAAGCTTTATCAGCCATTGGTAAAAATGCATCCATTGCTTCAAATACAACAACTTCAGAACCAAGACGACGCCAAACAGAACCAAGCTCTAAACCGATTACACCAGCACCAATAACACCTAAACGCTTAGGTACTTCTGGGAAGTTTAATGCGCCAGTTGAATCAACAATAATATCTTGATCTACAGGAGCTACTGGAATATTTACAGGTACAGAACCAGACGCAAGAATCACATATTTAGGTTCTAAAACTTGAGTCTCACCTTCGTGTGAAACAAACTCAACTTTTTTACCAGCAAGTAATTTACCAGTACCTTTTAACCACTCAATACCGTTGCCTTTAAGCAATTGATCGATACCGCCAGTTAATTGGTCAACAATTTTGTCTTTACGAGCAAGAAGCTTAGCAAGATCAAAATTCACTTCACCTGTAGTAATACCGTGATCAGCTAAATGATGCACTGTATCTTCATAACGATGAGAAGAATCAAGTAATGCCTTAGAAGGAATACAACCTACGTTTAAGCATGTACCACCTAAAGATGGCTTACCGTTGTGAATACGTTTTTCGATACAAGCGACTTTAAAGCCTAGTTGAGCAGCACGAATTGCAGCTTCATAACCACCAGGACCACCGCCAATAACAACAAGATCAAATTGTTGAGACATTGTTTATCTCCATGGTCCGAGATAGAGGATCACTCTATCTCGGTAATATTATTCGAAGAAATTAAAGATCAAGGATGAGTTTAGCTGGTTCTTCTAACAATTCTTTGATTGCTACCAAGAAACCTACTGCTTCTTTACCATCGATCATACGGTGGTCATAAGAAAGCGCTAAATACATCATTGGCAAGATTTCAACTTGACCATTTACAGCCATAGGACGCTCTTGGATTTTGTGCATACCCAAGATACCAGTTTGCGGCTGATTCAAAATTGGAGTTGAAAGTAATGAACCGAAAGTACCACCATTAGTAATAGTGAAAGTACCACCAGTCATTTCTTCGATAGATAATTTACCATCGCGCGCTTTAGCAGCATAAGCACCAATACCTGCTTCAACTTCTGCATAGCTCATACGATCAGTATCACGTAATACTGGAACAACAAGACCACGATCAGAAGATACTGCAACACCGATGTCATAGTAACCATGATAAACAATATCATCGCCATCAATTGAAGCATTTACCGCAGGATAGCGCTTAAGTGCTTCAGTTACAGCTTTAACAAAGAATGACATGAAGCCTAAACGAGCACCATGGCGTTTTTCAAACGCATCTTTATATTGCTTACGCAATTCCATGATTGGCTTCATGTTAACTTCGTTAAATGTAGTTAACATTGCAGTTTCTTGAGTTGCAGAAAGAAGACGCTCAGCTACACGCTTACGTAAACGAGTCATTGGAACGCGTTTTTCGATACGCTCACCAACAGCTACGCTTAACGGAGTAACATTAGCAGCTGGTTTAGTTTGATGGTTTGCCACATCTTCTTTAGTGATGCGACCACCGCGACCAGTACCTTGTACGTCAGCAGCAGCAATACCAGTTTCAGACAAAGCTTTACGAACTGCAGGAGCTTGACCAGATACAGCTTCAGTGCGCTCAACAACAGGAGCTGCACCAGCTTGAGTTTGAGCAACTGCTTGCTCTACTGCAGGAGCAGCCGCTGCACCAGCACCAGCTTCAAACTGAGCAATCACTTCGTCAGAAAGAACTGTATCGCCTTCACCTTTAATGATTGCAACTAAGCTACCATCTGCAGGAGCAACCACTTCTAAAACAACTTTGTCGGTTTCAATATCACAGATTACTTCATCACGTGATACAGGTTCACCCACCTTTTTGTGCCAAGTTGCGATGGTTCCATCTGCAACAGACTCTGGGAATACCGGTGCTTTAATTTCGGTTGCCATTATTGAGAATCTCCTGATTGTTCAGCTTCGATTGCCAATGCATCATTAATTAGCTGAGCTTGTTGTTTTGCATGCAAGTACGGTGAGCCACAAGCTGGTGCAGCAGAAGCTTCACGACCTGCAAAACTGATACGGATTTGTTTGCCAGATTTTAAGATATCGTCGTATAAACGAGGTGCGATAAATAACCAAGCGCCTTGGTTCTTCGGCTCTTCTTGTGTCCAAACAAGTTCTTTCACGTTTGGATATGCAGCCAAGATTTCCGCAAGACGTTGTTCTGGATATGGATATAACTGTTCAATACGTACGATTGCGACGTTAGTTAAGTTTTGTTCACGACGTTTTTCGAGTAAGTCGTAATAAACTTTACCGCCACAAAGTACAAGACGAGTTACATCTGACTTATTAATTTGATCGATTTCGTCAATTACAGTCTGGAATGAACCATTTGCAAGCTCTTCTAAAGTAGAAGTAGCAAGTTTATGACGAAGTAAAGATTTCGGTGACATTACGATCAATGGCTTACGAATTGGGCGTACAGCTTGACGACGTAATGCATGGAAAATCTGTGCAGGTGTAGTTGGAGTGATCACTTGCATGTTATCTTCAGCACATAACTGTAAGAAACGTTCTAAACGAGCTGACGAATGCTCTGGACCTTGACCTTCGAAACCATGTGGTAACAACATTGTTAAACCACAAACTCGTTCCCACTTAGTCTCGCCAGAAGCAATAAACTGGTCAATTACAACCTGAGCACAGTTTACGAAGTCACCAAATTGTGCTTCCCAAATAATTAAGCTCTTAGGAATTGTAGTTGCATAACCATATTCAAATGCAAGAACAGCTTCTTCAGATAATAAAGAATCGTAAATTGCAAAACGAGGCTGGTTTTCTTTGACATTGCAAAGTGGGATATACGTTGAACCATCTACCTGATTATGCAATTTTGCATGACGGTGTGAGAATGTACCACGCCCAACGTCTTCACCAGTAATACGAACAAGGTAATCCTCATCAATCAAGGTTGCGTAAGCTAAAGTTTCAGCAGCACCCCAGTTCAATGCAATTTCACCAGTTTGCATTTTCACACGATCTTCAATTACTTTTTGTACTTGACGCTGCATAACAAATCCTTCCGGAAGTTTGCTCATGCCTTCGCCTAATTCTTTTAAGCGATTTAAGTCAAATGAAGTATCCCAATCGTCTGTGTAGTCATGGCCCAAATAAGGTGTCCAATCAACAAACATTTTCGTATTTGGTTCAAGTACTAAAGCATTTGCCACATGGTTTCCGGCTTCTAAATCTGCACGGTAATCTTCAACCATTTGGTCTGCTTCAGCACGATCAATTACTTTTTGTTGAACAAGCTGATCTGAATAGAGTGTACGAGTTGTTGCTTTTTTAGCAATCACTTGATACATCAATGGTTGTGTACCAGATGGCTCATCTGCTTCGTTATGACCACGACGACGGTAACAGAACAAGTCAAGCACAACATCTTTACGGAATTCGTGACGGAAATCATGTGCTAATTGAGTAGCAAAGATTACTGCTTCAGGATCATCGCCATTCACATGGAAGATTGGCGTCTGAATCATTTTTGCAACGTCAGTACAATATTCAGTAGAACGCGCATCACGTGGATCAGAAGTTGTAAAACCAACTTGGTTGTTCACGATAATGTGTACAGTACCACCAACCGTATAGCCACGAGTTTGTGACATCTGGAAGGTTTCCATGTTCACACCTTGACCTGCAAATGCAGCATCACCATGAACAATTACTGGCAATACATCATCACCGCCGATGTCTCTACGACGCACTTGACGTGCACGCACAGAACCTTCAACTACAGGACCAACGATTTCCAAGTGAGATGGGTTAAATGCTAATGCCAAGTGAACTTCGCCACCTGGAGTCATTACATTACTTGAAAAACCTTGATGGTATTTAACGTCGCCAGAACCTTTCTTATGAATAGCCTTACCTTCAAACTCGCCAAACAAGTCTGCAGGGTTTTTACCCATAATATTAACAAGAAGATTTAAACGGCCACGGTGTGGCATACCAATAACAACTTCTTTACAACCAACAGCACCAGCACGTTGAATTATTTCATTCACCATAGGAATAAAAGATTCACCACCTTCTACACCAAAGCGTTTAGCACCAACGTATTTATTACCTAGGAATTTTTCAAGCCCTTCTGCAGCGGTTAAACGCTCCAAGAACCCTTTCTTTTGATCATTTGTAAAATTAAGCTGACCACGAACACTTTCAAGACGTTGTTGAATCCAACGCTTTTCTTTTGTGTCCACGATATGCATATATTCAACACCGATTGAACCACAATAGATTGCTTCCATTGCTTCAATCATTTCAGCAAGCGTTGCTTCGCTTTTGCCAATCTCAAGATTGCCTGTGTTGAATACTGTGTCTAAATCTGATTTGGTTAAACCATGTGCTGAAAGATCTAAATCAGGAATATCTTCACGCTTAGCAAGACCTAATGGATCTAATTTAGCTTTTTGATGTCCACGATTACGATAAGCAGCAATAAGTTGTAAAACGCCAATTTGACGACGTTCATGCTCAGTACTTACCGTACTTTGTACAACAGGTTGAACACGATTAGCATTACGTCCTAGTAATAGGAATTGCTCACGCACAGCGCCGTGTGGTTGGTCACCCTTTGGATATTTATCGAAATATTGGCGCCAGTCCTCAGCTACAGAGGTTGGGGAAGACAGGTACTGCTCGTAAAGTTCTTCAATATACGCTGCACTATCAGCGGAAAGTTCAGTGTCAAGACGCAATGCGTCAGCAACTTCTTGCATTTGTGGACCCATTTCCTATTGCAAAAAATATTACAGGCTGCCTTTTAAGCACACCCATGATGCATAATGCCAAATTGGTAAAAAAGGCATTACTTACCCAACAGGTCTTTAAGACCATGGGGCGTCATACTACCTAGAGAGGAAACTCCATAGGTAATTAATGAATCACAACACCCTCAATGGCATCATCACTCACCTTATACTCGATTAAAACCGAGCAATTTTTTGCAAATCTTTTTAGAAAAATTAACTTTAAAATTAACTTTTCTAAAATGACTTTAACCATAAAAATTAAGCACAGATCTAAGATCGTGCTACTTAAATTAATTTCACTAGTATACGCTTTTTTCACCTATAACTTTGTGGCAAATCGTATCATGTTCTTAACGAACGATTGATTTTTTTGACACATACCACCTATAAACTGGCGAAATACATATGCGATTTTATCTTTTAATATATGGTGCAATATATAAAAACCTCATCTTTTTCGACCAAAGTCTAAAGTTTACATTATAAAGTTAAAAAAAAACGCACATCAAGGATGTGCGCTTTCTATTTGTGCAGAATTAACCCGCTTGATCTAATAGCATATTACGGATATGACCGATTGCTTTTGTAGGATTTAGACCTTTAGGACATACTGACACACAGTTCATAATACCTTTACAACGGAACAAACTGAATGGATCGTCAAGACGAGACAAACGGTCTGCAGTAGCAGTATCACGAGAATCAATAATAAAACGGTATGCATTCAACAATGCTGAAGGACCCAAGAACTTGTCAGGGTTCCACCAGAATGATGGGCATGAAGTTGAACAACATGCACAAAGAATACATTCATACAAACCATTTAAATGTTCACGCTCTTCTGGAGATTGTAAACGCTCTTTAGGTGGAGCTGGCTGGTTATTGATCAAGAATGGCTGAATCTTGTCATATTGATCATAGAATTGGTTCATATCAACAACCAAATCTTTAACTACCGGCAAACCTGGTAATGGACGAATTACGATTTTCTCTGGTAAATCATTCAGGTTTTCTAAACAAGCCAAACCATTTTTACCATTGATATTCACACCATCCGAACCACAAATACCTTCACGGCAAGAGCGACGGAATGTTAACGTTTCGTCTTGAACTTTCAATGCAAGTAATGCATCAAGCAACATACGGTGCTTATCAGTCAATTCAAGCTTGAAAGTTTGCATGTACGGCGCTTTATCCTTATCAGGATCATAGCGGTAGATTTCGAATGTACGAGTACCTCTACTCATCTTTATACTCCCGATTAGAATGTACGTGGTGCTGGCGGAATTGCATCAACAGTCAACGGTTTGAAGCGCACTGGCTTATATTCCAAACGGTTATCTGATGAATACCATAACGTATGTTTCATCCACTCATCATCACGGCGACCGTATGAATAAGTTGGGTGATCAGCTGGTAATTCATAATCAACTACAGTATGCGCACCACGACACTCTTTACGCGCAGCAGCTGAAATCAGAGTTGCTTTTGCAACTTCATACAAGTTTTCAACTTCAAGTGCTTCAACACGCGCAGTGTTAAATACTCTAGATTTATCTTTCAAGTGGATATTACGCACACGTGGCTCAAGAGCAAGAATCTCTTTTACACCCTTATCAAGCAATGCTTGAGTACGGAATACACCAGCGTGATCTTGAACGATATCACGAATTGCATCAGCAACTTCTTGAGCATTTTCACCAGAAGTTGAGTCATCCAACTTACGTACGCGAGCTAGTGTTTGCCCCAATACATCTGTTGGAAGTGGTGCATATTCATCACCATGATGCTTAGTTACGTAATCGATAATGTGCTCACCAGCAGCTTTACCAAATACAACCAAGTCAAGAAGTGAGTTAGTACCTAAACGGTTTGCACCATGTACAGATACACAAGAACATTCGCCAATTGCATAGAAACCTTTTACAGGTTTAGTGTAGTTGTCTGTACCCACTTCAGGTAAACACACCTGACCATGCATATTCGTAGGAATACCACCCATTTGATAATGGATTGTTGGTACTACAGGAATCGCTTCTTTTGTGATATCGACGTTCGCGAATTTTTTACCAATCTCAAATACAGATGGTAAACGCTTCATGATTGTTTCAGCACCCAAGTGAGTCATATCAAGTAAGATATAATCACCTTTTGGACCACAACCACGACCTTCTTTAATTTCTTGGTCCATAGAACGTGAAACGAAGTCACGTGGAGCCAAGTCTTTTAAAGTCGGTGCATAACGTTCCATGAACGGTTCGCCGTCTTTATTACGAAGGATTGCACCTTCACCACGACAACCTTCGGTCAACAATACACCAGCGCCCGCAACACCCGTTGGGTGGAATTGCCAGAACTCCATATCTTGCAATGGAATACCAGCACGAGCAGCCATACCAAGACCGTCACCAGTGTTGATATAAGCATTTGTTGATGCACGGTAAACACGACCAGCACCACCAGTAGCAAATAATGTCGCTTTTGCTTGGAATACTGAAATGTTACCAGTTTCTTGGTCAATCGCTGTTACACCAAGAACATCACCAGCTTCGTTACGGATCAAATCAAGAGCGATCCACTCAACGAAGAATTGAGTACCCATTTTCACGTTGCTTTGATAAAGCGTGTGCAATAATGCATGACCTGTACGGTCGGCAGCTGCACAAGCACGTGGAACTGGTTTATCACCATAGTTAGCAGAGTGACCACCGAACGGACGTTGGTAAATTGTACCATCCGCGTTACGGTCAAACGGCATACCCATGTGTTCAAGTTCATACACAACTTTTGGTGCTTCACGACACATAAATTCAATTGCGTCTTGGTCACCTAACCAGTCAGAACCTTTTACTGTATCGTAAAAATGGAAATGCCAGTTATCTTCTTGCATATTACCTAACGACGCACCGATACCACCTTGAGCAGCTACAGTGTGCGAACGTGTCGGGAAAACTTTAGTCAGTACTGCAACCTTCAAACCCGCTTGAGCGAGTTGGTAAGATGCACGCATACCAGAACCACCACCACCAACGATAACTGCATCGAAAGTGAGGTTTTGAATATTTGAATAATCTTCTTTAGGGGTTATCGCGCCCATGATGTCTTCCTATCAATTCGCCCAGAAAATCTGGATACCCCAGATTGCGTACACAAACACTGCAATAATGACAGCCGTCGTCAGTACAAGGCGTAAACCTTTCGCTGAAGGACCCATTTGACGAGTAGTGACATAGTCAGTAAAAACTTGCCACATACCAATCCATGCGTGTGCGATGAGCGATAAAATTGCCAATAAAGAAAAAATCTTCATTGGTAATGTCATCATGAAACCAGCCCATTGTTGATAGTCAAATCCGCCTTTGCAGAGAATCCAACCAAAAAGAACAACAGTATAGGCTGCTAGTACAACCGCACTTACACGCTGGATAAACCAATCACGAGAACCTGAACCAGTTAAACCTGTAGCACTTTTCATTAGAACATAATCCATACAAAGGCTGCGATAATGGCTACCACAGATAAGATCAATGAAATTGTCGCTGCAATACGACCACTTTGCAGTTCTTCAGCAAAACCTAAATCTGCAAGTAAGTGCTTCACTCCAGCAATAAAGTGGAATAATAAGCCGGCTACAAATACCCAAACGATAAAACGTACAAGGATATTTCCAAACACGACATTTTTAACGTAGTCAAATCCTTCTGGTGAAGATAATGATTTATCTAAAATCCATAATAGAACTGGTACTAATAAGAAAACGATGACACCTGATAAACGGTGTAAAATTGATGCAATAGCCACGGGTGAGCGTAAATTTACCGCTAACACCTGACCCATGGACAAATTGACAGGTCTGTTGCTTTTCACAGCGGGCATCCTGTAGGTAGAAACTCCGACCGGAGTTTGTTGAATTAATTCCAAGGAAAGCTGGCATTGTTAGGCAAGCACAGCTCATGCCTAACCTATAAACGACACTGAATTATAAAACGCGAAGTATCAAAATACAAACAATCAACTTTCCCATTTAAGCAAAAAACAATTAAATAAGAATCATTCACAATGATATCACCCTATTCACCCTATTAAAAAGGTATACATAGTTCCATCATGTTATTGTTTAAAATAACTTTTTATTTAATTTCATTTTTTCTGAAATTTCTTTTAAATAAGTAAGTTTTAGACTAAAGATAAAGTTATAAATTCATCATATAAATAGAAAAATGTTAGTAACTCCTCATATTTTCAATAAAAGCTACAATTCAAATAAGTAAACGTACTTATATTCAACCCAAATCAGTCAACCTAAAATACATTTGAAAAAGCAATTTTTACTAGAAATAAGAGTTTTTATTATTTTAATGCAGTTCAATTAGCTATTTTTTATACAATTAAACTTAAAAAAACACCAATATTCTTTGTTACAACTCAATAAAAATAGAGTTTTTTTTGATTAGCAATTTGAAATTACACCATGAGTTTTATGATTTTTTTAATTGGATTGGCATTTTCTACCGACTTGTCATTTTTAATCTTAATTTTAAAATTTGCTTACAATTGTACTCATCCTTCATTTTTTTTCTGCACGTTCTTGTTGAATTGACTTATTATACGATCCCGATGCAGTGATTTTACTGACTTTTTTTGCTCGGGTCTTGATGACTAACCCTCTGTGGGATCGTCATTTTTTATCCATAAGTATAATTGACAAAATTTCAGTACTCACTAATCTTATAGCAAATTTTGACAGCGTCTGATTCGCACATGAGAACATTAGGATTTCGGGTCAGATCAACATTCACCAGGACAGGAGATCTATTGAATGTCTGAAGCAAATGGCAAAAAAGCCGTATTACATCTTGATGGCAAAGAAATTGGATTACCAATCTACAGTGGCACTTTAGGTCCAGATGTAATTGATGTCAGCAGCATATTGAAAGAAGGTCATTTTACTTTCGATCCTGGTTTTATGGCGACAGCTGCATGCGAGTCTAAAATTACGTTCATTGATGGTGACAAAGGTATTTTATTACACCGCGGTTACCCAATTGATCAGTTAGCAACTCAAGCAGACTACCTTGAAACTTGCTACTTGCTATTAAATGGCGAGCTCCCAACTGCTGAACAAAAAACAGAGTTTGATGCCAAAGTTCGTGCTCACACTATGGTTCACGATCAAGTTAGCCGTTTCTTCAATGGTTTCCGTCGCGATGCTCACCCTATGGCAATCATGGTTGGTGTTGTTGGTGCATTATCTGCGTTCTATCACAACAACCTTGACATTGAAGACATCAATCACCGTGAAATCACTGCGATTCGTCTCATTGCAAAAATTCCAACACTTGCTGCTTGGAGTTACAAATACACAGTAGGTCAACCATTCATCTATCCACGTAATGACTTAAATTACGCGGAAAACTTCTTACACATGATGTTTGCTACCCCTGCTGACCGTGATTACAAAGTAAATCCTGTTCTTGCTCGCGCAATGGATCGTATCTTCACGCTTCATGCTGATCACGAACAAAATGCTTCAACATCTACAGTACGTCTTGCTGGCTCTACTGGTGCAAACCCTTATGCATGTATCTCTTCAGGTATTTCTGCACTTTGGGGACCTGCTCACGGTGGTGCAAACGAAGCTGTACTTAAAATGCTTGATGAAATCGGTAGTGTAGAAAACGTTGCCGAGTTCATGGAAAAAGTAAAACGTAAAGAAGTTAAACTCATGGGCTTCGGTCACCGTGTGTACAAAAACTTCGACCCACGTGCAAAAGTCATGAAACAAACTTGTGACGAAGTTCTTGAAGCATTAAATATCAATGATCCTCAATTAGCGCTTGCTATGGAACTTGAGCGTATTGCATTGAACGACCCGTACTTCGTTGAACGTAAACTTTACCCTAACGTAGACTTCTACTCAGGTATCATCCTTAAAGCGATTGGTATCCCTACAGAAATGTTTACGGTAATCTTTGCACTTGCACGTACAGTAGGTTGGATCAGCCACTGGTTAGAAATGCACAGCGCACCTTACAAAATTGGTCGTCCTCGTCAGCTTTATACTGGCCCGACTCAGCGCGATATCAAACGTTAATATTCGAAAGAAAATTAATGATAAAAAAGCTGCCTTCTGGCAGCTTTTTTATTGAGATATCTTCAATCCAATCTACAAACCTATTCTTCGTCAAACACACTTAATAAGTGATGACTAATTCCATCAGCTCTCAACCAAGCCAACTCATAACTCGCTTTAGCTAAAGCTAAAACACGCCTTTCGAATTCAACCCATATTGTTTTGACTTGAGGCTCTGAAATGCCCAAACCACTTTCTGTTGCCAGATGCTTATTTTTTTCACATATTTTTAAAGCGTGATAGAGCTTACGACCTTTGCTCGCCCCTTCCATCAGCCGAACACGTTTACTTAAAATAAATCCTTCTACATGCTGCAAGTTCGCATGAGGTAACATGGGCACTAGGATTTGATTCAACTGATCATCTAAGCGCCTCCATACAGCCAAACGTTGCTCTGCTGTATAAGTATTCCATTGAATCACTTCATGGTTAAAACGACGACAACCACGGCAAACCTGATCACCAAAAACTGTTGAACAACGCCCTGCACATGGGGTGAGAGAGAGCATTCGATGATCACTACTCAAAACCGACTCCTTAAATAAACCATATACTTTTTATGGTTTTCTCGCTTATTACAACTTTTCGCGCTAAAATATGCGCCTTAAATTTCTATCTTAATACATTTGGAGTTTTCCATGAACGCTACTGTAGAACAGCTTGCACCTGTAGAACAGCAAGCGACCGCGGGTTGGGTTGTTGCAGCACTATATCAATTTAAAGAAGTTCAAGATCCTGCCGATCTTCAACAACATTTATTAGACTTAGTGAAAACAATCAACCTTTGCGGAACTCTGATTGTAGCAGGTGAAGGAATTAATGGTACTGTTGCTGGCGATCGTGTAGCAATTGATAGTCTCTATCAATTTTTACTCAATGAAGGTTTTGCCTCTATGGAATATAAGGAATCTCATAGCTCTGACAAACCTTTCCGTAAAATGAAAATTAAACTTAAAGAAGAAATTGTGACTTTAGGTGTTGAAGTTAAACCCCGTGATTTAGTGGGCCACTACCTTGAGCCAAAAGAATGGAATGATTTAATTGCACGTGATGATGTAATTTTAATCGATACACGTAATGATTATGAATATAAGGCAGGTACTTTCAAAGGTGCTATCGACCCTAAAACTGAAACATTCCGCGAGTTCCCAGAATACGTTAAAAAAGAATTAGAACAGCATAAAGATAAAAAAATTGCGATGTTCTGTACAGGTGGTATTCGCTGTGAAAAATCAACCTCTCTACTTCTTCAAGAAGGATTTACAGAGGTTTATCACCTTAAAGGCGGTATTCTTAAATATTTAGAAGAAACCCCTGCCGATGAAAGTTTATGGGAAGGTGAATGTTTTGTTTTTGATGGCCGGACTGCTGTAACTCATGGTGTCGAAGAAGGTGTAAATGTTAAATGTCATGCTTGTGGTTGGCCTTTGACTCCAGAAGAGTCTGCTTTACCAAGCTATGAACATGGTGTTTCTTGTGTGTATTGCATCGACAAGACAACTGAAAAGCAAAAAGCTGGTTTCCGTATGCGCCAGTCACAAATTGCGGCTGCAAAACGCAAACGTTTATAAGACTCTATAAATAGCGTTCAGAAGGCATTTAGATTTCTAAGTGCCTTTTTTATCTTTATATAAGTAAATTTATCGCAATAAAAAACGCCCTAGAAAGGACGTTATTTACTTAATTTTTAAAGTTTAATTTGGCGTATGATACATCAAGTATAATTCATTCAAATTATCTGGGATTTCTTCTGCCAGTTCATCCATTAACTGTCCATTACGACGGAAAGATTCCATCTGTGGATCTTCTTCATCAATTCCACTAAATACCATCATTGGTAAAGTTAAATCAATTAATTGTTCTTCATATTCAGGAGCAAACCATGCCTCTTCATTTAAGAACATTGCATCAACAAATCCCACACTCCAGTCGCCTAAGCTAGATTCAACATCAGCTTCTTCAACTTCAAATGGAAATGCAATTCCATTTTCATTTGCTAAATCTTGTCGAATTGACTCCAACCACGCCTTGATTTGCTGAATAATTTCAGCAGGAACCTTCTTATGGTTATTATCAAATAGCTCATCTAACCAACGGTCAAACTGAGGGCCTACTGCAATTGCACACAGAAAGCCATGAGTTGCAGCGAAATCTAAACCATACTCATTGTGGTCTCCATCTAGATATTCACTTAATTGGTCTAAATCTAACGCACTCATTGTGTTACCTGACTATAAAAAAGAAATCTACGATAGCATAGCATTTAAGCTGACGATGCCCTATTCAGATTTGATTAGTCTTCATCATCAAGATCATCATCGTCTAAATCATAATCAAAATCTTTCAACTCACGCTCTAAACGGCGTTGAGCTAATAGATCATCGATTAATCTACGTTTTTCTAATGATTCTTTCGCAGTGATTTTGCCTGATGACTCATCAAAACCGACATCATCATCATCACCGTAGTTATCATCTAGTTCAAAATCTGTAGAAGACACTAAAACTACCTCTAATGAAAAAATGTGAATGGGTCTAGGCGCTATTTATCTCTCTTACAGAACCATGTCAAGTTTTATTTATATTTTTTTCATTAAACTGCATATTTGTACTTTTTTTCACCCGAAAAATTGTGTATTTATAAAACTGAACTATTTTTTTGATCAAGAAAAAATTCTATGATCTTTTCCATAATTTAAGCTTGAAAAAAATGATTTTAGCCCAATATCCAAAAAACAGACGTGAATTCAAAGATATTTTTTATTTAACGGTTACCGATCAAATCCAAAATATTTCAAGCAAATTGTGCTATCATGCACGGTTTTTCACTGCCACAGATTCAACGAAGAGTAAGCAAAGATGAGCGATATGCATTCCCCTACTTCTCAAGTAGCGGCTCTGATTAGCCGAGGCAAAGAACAAGGTTACTTAACTTACGCTGAGGTTAACGATCATCTGCCGGACTCGATTACTGAAAGCGAACAGATTGAAGACATTATTCAAATGCTTCAAGACGTTGGTATTCCTGTACACGAGCGTGCACCTGAATCTGACGATACCATGTTCGGTGAGTCAACTGAGACAGCCGATGAAGTTGCTGAAGAAGAAGCTGCTGCCGTACTTGCATCGGTTGAAAATGAGCCTGGACGTACGACAGACCCTGTACGTATGTACATGCGTGAAATGGGTACAGTTGAACTGTTAACCCGTGAAGGTGAAATCAGCATTGCAAAACGTATTGAAGAAGGGATTCGTGATGTCCTTAATTCAATTGCGTACTGGCCAAATGCTGTTGAAGTTGTATTAAAAGAATATAATGATTTCTTGACTGGCGAACGTCGCCTTGCCGATATTTTATCTGGCTATCTTGATCCAGAAACTGACGAAGATATTCCTGAAGTTCTAGAAGAAGAAACAGAACTTGAGGAAGAAGAAGCGCCAGCTGCACCAGCAAAAGAAGTTAAGCTTGACGATGATGAAGAAGATGAAGAGTCAGAAAGCGACGATGATTCTGAAGGTGAGTCTGGCCCAGACCCTGAAGTTGCAAAAGTTCGTTTTAATGAACTTGAAGCTGCATGGACTAAAACAAAAGCTATTATTGAGAAACATGGCCGTAACAGCCCAGAAGCAGATGACGCTTTAGAAGCTTTAGCTACTGTGTTCATGATGTTTAAATTTACACCACGTTTATTTGACATCATCTCTGAAATGATTCGTGGTACACATGAGCAAATTCGCGCTAACGAACGTGAAGTTATGCGTTACGCAGTTCGTCGTGGCCGTATGGATCGCACTCAATTCCGTACATCTTTCCCTAAGCAAGAATCAAATCCAGCTTGGTTAGATGAACAGATTGCTAAAGCCCCTGCTGAGATCAAGGCGCATTTAGAAAAGGTTCGTCCAGATATTTTAGCATTCCAGCAAAAGATTGCAGATATTGAGAAAGAACTTAATTTAAGCGTTGCTGAAATTAAAGATATTTCTAAGCGTATGGCAATTGGTGAAGCGAAAGCACGCCGTGCTAAGAAAGAAATGGTAGAAGCCAACCTTCGTTTGGTAATTTCGATTGCGAAGAAATATACCAACCGTGGTTTACAGTTCCTTGACTTGATTCAAGAAGGGAACATTGGTTTGATGAAAGCAGTAGACAAGTTTGAATATCGTCGTGGTTATAAATTCTCGACTTATGCAACTTGGTGGATTCGTCAGGCGATTACCCGTTCGATTGCCGATCAGGCTCGTACAATCCGCATTCCTGTGCATATGATTGAAACGATTAACAAGATCAATCGTGTATCTCGTCAATTGTTACAAGAAATGGGCCGTGAACCGACACCTGAAGAATTAGGTGAACGTTTAGAAATGGACGAAGTTAAGGTTCGTAAGGTACTTAAAATTGCCAAAGAACCAATTTCAATGGAAACTCCAATTGGTGATGATGAAGATTCGCATCTTGGTGATTTCATTGAAGACCAAAACATCACTTCCCCAATTGATGCTGCGACTTCAGAAGGCTTAAAAGAAGCAACACGCGAAGTACTTGAAAACTTAACTGAACGTGAAGCAAAAGTCTTGAAGATGCGTTTTGGTATTGATATGCCAACCGATCATACACTAGAAGAAGTGGGTAAGCAGTTTGACGTAACACGTGAACGTATTCGTCAGATTGAAGCGAAAGCGTTGCGTAAATTGCGCCACCCTTCTCGTTCTGAACACTTACGTTCTTTCTTGGAAAATGACTAAGTTTTGAAAGCTTGAAATTTCAAAACCAAGCCCCATTTAATAGAAAGAGCTATAAACGCCTGCGATGATGCAGGCGTTTCAAATCATGAGGTAACTTATGTTAGACCGCACTCCATCTCGCGAACTACAAGAACATCTTTGGGTATTTCCGATGGATTATCCAATTAAACTTATTGGCGATGCGGGTGAAGAATTACGTGTTGCTGTACTCGACATTTTGGTAAAACATTTTCCAGACTTCGACCACTCAACACTAAAAGTTCAAGAATCTCGCACCGGCAAGTATCATTCTTTAACAGCACAATTGCGCTTTGAAGAATTGGAACAAGTTCATGCACTTTATGCTGACTTGGCTGCTTGTCCGCAGATTAGAACTGCGCTTTAATTTTAAGTTCTTCAATCAATACCACAGTCAGACATTCTTACTGTGGTATTTTTTTTGGAAATTTTAAAACCAATCTATCGTGAAAAAACCATACAAATATTTAGAATTCCTCTTATAAAATCCTTTAAAATTACAAGGTTTTCGGCTTCTATCTTGCAGATATTAACTGGCGCCGCATGAACTAACTTATAGGAATTTTTTGTGATGAGCCTTGATAAACCCAACTTGATCATTCGGCAATGGAACGATTTACAAGATTATCAAAGCAAATTTGAAACCATGAAACTCTTAACAAACGAGCGTAATGAAGATACGCCTGATGAGCTATGGTTACTTCAACATCATAATGTATTAACTCAAGGTCAAGCTGGTAAACCAGAACATATCCTAATTTCATCAGACATTCCTGTAGTACAAACTGACCGTGGCGGGCAAGTGACTTGGCATGGTCCAGGTCAACTTGTCGCTTACTTCATGTTTGATCTTAATCGTCTAAAATGGAACGTACGCACATTGGTCAGTTTTGCTGAACAATTCATGATAGATGTTTTGAAAAAGTATGGAATTGAAGCTTATGCCAAGCCTGATGCACCTGGAGTATATGTAGATGGCCGCAAGATTGGTTCCTTAGGTTTTAAAATTCGTCGTGGCCGTAGTTACCATGGATTAGCACTAAATCTGGACTGTGCCTTAACTGGGTTCCAGACCATCAATCCTTGCGGCTATGCAGGTTTAGAAATGGTACGTATACAAGATTTAGTGACTCCTTATCCATCATTTGGTCAACTTTGTCAGGACTTTATTGAGTATATTAATAGTACTGGGTACTTTAATGACCCTAAAGTCAGATATGAATAAATCGCTTTGCGATGAAATAAAAATGGATTAGAGTAATTACTCTAAATTTGCTTTCGCATAATTTTAACAAGGGATACGCGAGTGATTTCGACAAAAGCGGTAAAGCCGACTCTGCAACTTGCCTACGTTAAGCTCATGATGGATGTTATTGGTCGTGGCTTAGTCATGGCAAGTCAAGTGGACAATGAAATACAAGAGGAAGTATCTAAATTTCCTGTTCACTTTGTACTTTCAATGAATGTTTTCCCAAATGGACCAGCATTTTTTGCTCGAGTGACAGAAGACAAACAGTTAGAGCTACTTGAAAGAGCTGAAAAAAAACCAGATTTAACGATTACATTCAAACATGTCACTCATGCTTTTTTAGTGTTTTCTTTTCAAGAAAGTACTGCTCAGGCATTTGCTAATGACCGAATGATTGCCGATGGTGATGTATCTGCTGCGATCCGCTTGGTACGCTGCCTAAATAAAATGGAATCTCTTATTTTACCTAAATTGGTTGCTTCCCTAGCAGTCAAAGAATACCCAACCGAACTTACCCTAAAAGAAAAATTCAACGAGGCTGCAAATATTTACTTAAAAGTAGCCAAGTCCTATTTCAAGCGGAGCGCATAACATGGCCAAACCATATTACGAATTTTTTTGTCCTGTAAAAGTCATTGCTGGTAATGCTGCGCTAGAACATATTCCGTTTGAGCTTGCGACTTTAGGTGCAAAACGTCCTCTTATCATTACAGATAAGGGTGTTCGTGCAAATGGATTATTAAATCCGATTGAGGCTGCATTTAGTACGACTGATGCTGTCATTGGTCATGTTTTTGATGATGTACCACCTGACTCTAGTTTAGAAGTCGTTCGCCTTGCAGCAGAAGCTTATCGTGCAAACAAATGTGATGCGATTATTGCTGTAGGTGGCGGTTCAGTCATAGACACTTCTAAAGCAACCAACATTTTGGTGTCTGAAGGTGGAAATGATTTATTGCAATATGCAGGTGCTCATAATCTACCGAAACCATTAAAACCATTTTTTGTGATTCCAACAACTTCGGGTACTGGCTCAGAAGTGACTATGGTCGCTGTGGTTTCAGATACCCAAAAGAATGTTAAGTTAGCATTCGCTTCTTATTATTTAATGCCACATGCTGCAATTTTAGATCCACGCATGACGCTTACATTGCCTCCTCATTTAACTGCAATGACAGGTATGGATGCTTTAACCCATTGTGTTGAAGCATATACATGTATGGCTGCGAATCCATTAAGTGATGCTTATGCAAGTGCGGGAATTAAGAAGATTAGTGAAAATCTATTTAATGTCTTAGAAAACCCAAATGATGCTCAAGGCCGTTTAGAGCTAGCTCAAGCTTCAACAATGGCAGGTATTGCATTTTCTAACTCAATGGTCGGCCTAGTTCACTCTCTAGGGCATGCTTTAGGTGCTGTTGCTCACCTGCCTCACGGTTTATGCATGAATTTATTCTTACCATATGTGCTTGAATATAATAAACAAGTAAATGGTCAGAAAATTGGTGAGTTATTATTGCCACTCGCTGGTGCAGATATTTATGCACAAACGCCAGCAAGCCAGCGCGCAGATAGAGCAATTACGACTATCTTAGCAATGCGTGATCGCCTATTTACTTTAACAAAGTTACCACGCACTTTACGTGAAACAGGTAAAGTAACTGAGGCACAGCTTGATGAAGTTGCAGAAAAAGCACTAAATGATGGCTCAATTATTTACAACCCGAAAGAAGCAAGCTTAAAAGATATCCGAGATATCTTAGAAAAAGCTTGGTAATTCGACAAGTCAAACTCCAAAAAGCATCATAAAGGTCTGATTTATATATTAAATCAGACCTTTTTTATGAATAAGAATTTTTATACATTATTTTATTTAGAATATATGGCAAAAAATTTGCTAAAAAATAGATGAAAGTACTGACAATTTATATCAATTTAGGATAGATTGGCGCACTTTATCTTTTTCTGTAGGGGGGATCGTTCGTCTCAAACGATCCTTAACACCAAGCTGATCCTTGATCAACGATTATGAGGATAACGCCGTTGACAAATTTATCTGGGACTAAACCAACAGCTAAGCTTCAAAAGAATCTTGTGCTTTGGCATATTGTTATTATTGGTTTAGCTTACATTCAGCCATTAACGTTATTTGATACTTTTGGTTTAGTGTCAGAACGAAGTGGTGGTCATGTACCAACTTCCTACATTTTTGCATTAGTCGCAATCTTATTAACATCGATCAGTTATGGACATATGATTAAGCGCTACCCTTCTTCAGGGTCGGCCTATACGTATGCTCAAAAATCAATTCACCCTAATGTTGGCTTTATGGTGGGTTGGTCTTCTTGGTTAGACTATCTACTGTCACCGCTTGTTAATATTATCTTGGCAGATATTTACCTAAGAGCTCTTTTTCCAGAAGTAAATAACTGGTTATGGGTTATTGGTTTAACAACGCTCATGACTGTTATTAACTTATTTGGTGCACGATTTGTCGCACGTTTTAACAGTACGATTGTTGTTATTCAGCTTGGCGTAATTTTTTATTTCGTTTATCAGGTATACATTCTACTTACTCAAGGTGTATATGCAGATGGAACTTTAAACCCAGATAAAGCAGCATTGTGGTCATTAACTCCTTTTTGGAACGATATGACGTCTGTCAGTTCTTTAATTGCTGGCGCGACCGTACTCTGCTTCTCTTTTACCGGTTTTGATGCCTTATCTTCTCTTGCTGAAGAAACAAAAGATGCAGAAAAAACGCTACCAAAAGCTATTTTCTCTACAGCATTACTTGCAGGTATTATTTTCATTGTAAGTACTTACTTCATCCAATTATATTTCCCAAGTAACCCAAACACTTACTTTAATCCTCTAGATGAATCACAACCTGTGATGGTCGCTGCGATTGGTAGTCTGATGTTTAAAACTTTGGTTTTATATTTTGCTGTAGTCGCTGTGATGGCATCAGGTATTTCTGCCCATGCGGGTGTGTCACGTTTAATGTATGTGATGGGACGCGATGGGGTCATCAACAAGAAATTATTTGGTCATATCAGTCCAAAATTGCATACTCCAACTTACAACATTCTTATTGTTGGTGTAGTTGCTTTATCTGCTGGCTTTTTAGATCTTGAGCATATTGTTAACTTGATTAGTTTTGGTGCCTTAACTGCTTTTAGTTTTGTTAACTTCTCTGTGATTTCTCGCTATGCATTAAGAGATGGCAAGAATAAAACGCTTAAAGACATCATCAATTATATTGTTATACCAACGCTTGGTTTTGCCAGTGTGTTTATGATGTGGTTAGAGATTGATAAGCTTGCCTTACAAATTGGCTTAGCTTGGGCTGTTATTGGTGTAGGTTATCTTGCCTATAAAACCAAAGGCTTCAAATATAATGCTCCGCAACATAACGAGCATGAGTAATAAAAAAGGCGCTTAAAGCGCCTTTTTTATGGTCAAATTAACCGTAAATTTTATTCACAATGCTTTGTACACGTTGAGCATAAACTTTTGCTGTTTCCAGATCACCTGTCGGAATTTCTTCCACACTTGCATCTGAAGGCGATTGAACTAAAAGCCCTACTGAACCGCCTAAGTTGTTTACATCTTCACGTGTTGCATTTTTTGTATTTGCTGGTAATAAACCAAGGCTTACCCAAATCCCACCATGTTGTGCTGCTAAAGTTTGTAATTGGATAAGAGTTACTTGCTTATCCCCATTTAAGCTCGCGCTGTTTGTAAAACCTGCAAATACTTTATCTTGCCAGCCACGTGTAAACCATACTTTTGAAGTTGCATCAGCGAACTTTTTAAACTGCCATGGCGCTGTACCCATATAAGTCGGAGCACCAAAAACAATCCCCTTCGCATCATTTAATGTCTGCCAATCTTGATCAGTAATATTTCCCTCCTGATCAATCTGAATGAGCTGAGCATTAATTTCGTTTGCAAACGTTTCAGCAACAACTTTAGTGTGGCCATAACCAGAGAAATATACAACCGCGATATTAGAGTTAGACATGGGAGCAAACCTTTGTTTTATTAAATTCCACTTTATGATATATTTTAGAAACTAGGTGTCAATTAGTTACTAGTTGGTAACTAGTGTAATTTTTCAAAAAATTATAGGTAAATGGTATGAATGAATGTCTAAAATATAATATTTTTCAACAACATTGCCCTGCTCGTCTATTTTTTGAAAAAATTGCAGATAAATGGGTTTTATTGATTTTAAATGTTCTTGAAGAAGAAACTCAACACTTCAATTTGCTCAAAAAGAATATTCAAGGCATTTCCCCTAAAGTCTTATCACAGAAGTTAAAAATGCTGGAAAGAGATGGTTTCATCGAGCGTAAAATCCAGAATACATCCCCAATTCGCGTTGATTACTCACTTACTTCTTTAGGGCAAAATGTAGCTTCAATGGCGTTCCAATTAAAGGAATGGGCCGAAACCAATATTGAACAGGTTTTAGCAGCCCAAATAACTTATGATGAAAAAGTACTAGAACAAGCTTAACTCATACTTTCTTTAAAATTTTATTAAACCTTATCGATTAGGCTTTGTTCTTATCTTAAAGGTGACTCAACTTAATTGATTTTAATCGGATCAGGTGGCGCACTTATTTTAAATTGAATCGTTAAAGGTTCGCATTGTTTTAACTCCTGATTATTTTTCAAATAGGTACTTTCTAGACCATATTTCCAAGTACCATTCATGACTTCAAATGCAGGATAATTGACAATAAAAGTTTTTGTTTCACCTGATTGATACTCATATATTTGAGTCCCTTTACAATCATTTTCCGGGTAAGAACGTTTGGTATTTCCAAGTAAATAAAGTTCTAAAGGTACATGACAAGCAGGTTGTCGTTCTTCTATTTTTTCTGGGCCCATATTCGTTTGAGTAATCTGTAAAGCAAGAGTACCGTTTAGCGTTAACTGTTGTGCGTATTTAAAAACTGTTTCTTTTTCAATTGGTTCTCTTGTTACATTATTAAGAAATTCTAATTTACGATGCAAACCATTACAGTCATCTTCACTTGGTGCAGGTAACCAAATTTCATTATCTTTTGAGTCACCTTTATTTCCATCGGCCGGGGTTTCATAATCACCTGGTTTACCGGGTTTAGTTGGATATCCTGACCCACCCAAACTGGCACCACCTGCGAATAAATCCTCTCCGCAAGCAGTCAAAAGGCTGCCTATCATAATGAAGCTCATGGATATTATTAATTTTTTATAAGTTGTTTTCATCATATTGATAAGCTCCGAAACGGAAAGTTTTGGTTGCCCCCTCTTTACCTTCATCGAGTGCACAACGTTCAATGGCTAACTTAAGTATTTGTAGTGATAGATCTTCCCACAAGCGTAAACTTGCGTCTTTGAGTAAAGTGATCGATTCATCTGTTAATTCATCAGCAAAAATTGCTTGTTCTAAATAGGGCTCTTTTTCTGGCTGAAATAAATTATGAACTCCGGCAGCTAAATGTGCCTCTAAGTTATTCGTTAATAATTTTCGAACCTCGAATTGCTCAACATCAGGCATAAAACTACGCTGCTGCAACATCACAAGGCCATCTTCTTCTTTCACAATGTTCAAACGCTCAAGTTCGTTCAGAATAGATCTTGGATGTTTTTCAGTTGAAATTTTCTTTACCAAACTTTCAAAGCTAATCTGATTTTCACTAATAAAAGGAATTTTTTCTGCTAATCCCTCTGCAAGCCACAAGCCAATCACCCGAGCAGGAACACTTACTGGCTCTGCTACTTTTGCTTCTGTTAAAGGTTGCCCAGCCTGCATTGCCTTTTTAAATGCATTCACGTCTTTGCGATGTAACCCTGAAAGTAAACTGACCGCTGAATCAGTTGGCTTTTGTTCTATACGCTCTAGCTCAGTTAAAGCCTGTTGATAGAAAATAGGTTTTAAAGCAGTCACAAAGTCGTTATATCCCACTCCTGAACGAATTAACCATTGCGTCAGGTATTCCATTAACATTAATACCTGCTTTTGATTAAGTTCTGCATTGTTCGTTTGGAGTGTGGTCATAGGGTAACAATTTTCCTTCATATTTGAAAAACAGTATGGGCTGAGCAATTGTCACACTGAACGGTTTAAGATGCAATTTTCATTCTTAGACCTCTTTTGGAAACCGATCAACATAATGATTTGGCGCATTAAAATGGGTAAAAGAAATACTGATTGAGACATCTAAACTTTCTACACTATGCCACCAACCAATGGGGATAAACAAAGCCTCCCCAGCATTCAAAATACATTCCACTGGAGTGATTAATCTTGCCAAGGGATATTTTTCAAAATCAATTTTATTTGCATTACTTAATTCGCTAAACACCCAATGATCGTTATATAGATGAGGAACTTGTAAGGCAGGAATTAAAGTTACTTTTTTGCGTCCATAAATTTGAACCAACATATTATTCGTTAAATCATGATGTAATGGCGTAAATGTTCCTTTAGGTCCAAACCATAAAAAACTACGCTCATCTTTTAAAGCCAAGTCGCAATAACCTTCTGCAAAATTACCAATATCTAAAAATAGCTCTTGAAGCATCTGATGGCTGTTAGTCGCATTATTTGCAGTCATATAAAAATCATTACTGGCATCAACTGACATAACTTTTGATACAAACTCTGACATCTTCATTTTCTGTTTTAGTGATGGAGAATGTCTTTCAAACTGTTCATCTAAATTTCTATTCATCTGAACTTCAACTGAATGATGGCCAAATTTAGAAGCAAAATATTGCGGAGACCATTTGTGCAAAGCTGGCCAATGTTCTATTCCTTCTTTTAAAATCACAGGACGGTGTTGACTGTAATAATCTTTAATAAAATCTGAGAATATTGGCGCAGGGATTGAAGGTATTTCTTTACAATAATTAGAATCTAGCTGGGCCAGTTGGTCTAAAGTTTCTATTAACCATTCACGTTTTTTAAGTTGATGATGCTTTTTCTTCAAAATTTTATATAGCTGATTATTTTCTAAATTATTTAGATATTCTTTTACTTTTAAACCATCATGCCCCTGCTCTATTAATATTTTTACTATTTCCTCAGACGTAACCTCATTTAAAACTTGTTCAATGATCCATTCTTGATCATGATCCGATAAAGTCTGAAATTTCAAATCATTCATTTCAAATCTTGGCTCAAATCCATTTGCTTTTAACACATCGACTAATTGTTCAATTCCACACCCTTTTTCTAAATTTTCTTCAAGCCAGTTTTTCCATTCTAATGGCAACTGGTCAAACCATTTTTGACTTTGTTCGAATATTTCAATTTGATTATAAGCTGCCATGTTGAACCTTTTTTCAAATTTGATCTTTACAACTGCATTATAATTGATCTATTTTAAAAATGTTAAATTTTCACATTTTTAATAAAAAAAGGGTTCATGTGATGAATAACATAGTAAAAGGAAGCAGCATTGCTTTGATTTTTATAGCTTTAAGTGGGTGTGGGTCTGACGATAATGATTCGACACCGACACCGACACCAACACCAACACCGACACCAACACCAACACCAACACCAACACCAACA
>NZ_FODU01000009.1:0-87677 GCF_900110445.1 Acinetobacter sp. yr461 | reverse complement strand
ACACCAACACCAACACCAACACCAACACCAACAAGTGTAGCGGATCGCTTTGTTGGAAGTTGGTTAGCAGGTAAAGGAGCTTGTATTAACGGCTCTGCCCTAAAAATGAACGTCATTAAGGTTTCTGATAACAGCGTTCGATTTACCAGTGAAACAGTACGTTATGAGAATGAATCGAACTGTACAGGTAACATTGTTGCAAGTTACCGCCAAGCTGAAGATTTTAGTCTGGTTTCAAATATTGGAGCACCACAGACTATACAAACCTCAAGCTATAATAAAGTAGATTGGCAGCTTGTAGTAGCTGGAGAATTGGAGCAAAAACAGCCAGCTATTCTAGGGTTTAAAAATGCAAACCAATTCTGTTTGGTCCCTACAGATCAGCCAAATGCAATACATAATTATCTACAGCAAGCAAACTTTGATCTTATAAATACATGCTTTACAAAAACGACTCCACCAGCAAGTATGCAAAAGCCAACTCAAGTATTGGCAACAGCAAGTTATAGATTAGGAGATAATAAAGAATCTTGGGCAGATGTATTGAACCAACTCAATGACCAAGGACGCCAAGGCTATGCCCTTCTTACTCCATCAGTCAGTTTAGATAACCCTGACGGTAGCTTTGCGCTGTATAAAAATTTATATGTAAAAAACAATAAATCCACGGACACATATACCTATAAAACGGTTGATGTAAAAACTACTTCAGTAGCCAACCGTTATTTACTATGGGTGAATGAGTTAAACAAACAAGGTAGCTTAGGCTATATATATAAACTTTCATTTGGAGAAGTGGCATCAAACACAGACAAATATTTATTTGTTAAAAATGATAAAAAACCAGCAACTTATACTTACTCTAACCGATTCTTAACAAATACATCTCGGACTAGCATCATAAATGCTTTCAATGAACTGGGTGCTCAAGGGTGCAAATTACTCTACGCAAACTCGACATTTACCAATAACGGTACAACAAATGGCACATTCTACGTACCAACATGTGTAAATAGTAGTACGCATAACGGTACTTATGCTTATCGTTATTTTGAAGTTCCACAACATATTCCATTTAACAAAGATGATGCAATAAAACTTGAAAAGCTTCTTAAAGAGCAAGCTGCAGAGGGTTATAGACTTGTTGATGCAAATAACAATCTTGGCTTCTTTAATGTTGATGGTTATTTATTTGAACGTGACAGTGAAAATACAGGACCTATTGAATATAAAGTATTTATTGAAGATGCAGCATCTCAATTAGATGAGCCTTATATCGTTGAAAACCGTATTCAAGATCAAGGTAAATTAGGATGGTTCTTTGCGGTTCGACTTGGATCGGTCTATACCAACTCACCGACTAACTATGATTTAGCAAGTGGTGTGGTTTTCCCTAAATAAACAATCTAAAAACAAATAAGGCCACTATTGTGGCCTTATTTTTATTTAAAACTTAGTCATTTACCCTAAGTTTTTGAAACCTTGCTGACGCCATGCTTCATAAACAATGACGGCTGTTGCATTAGACAAATTTAAACTTCTTGAGTTTTCAGCCATCGGCAATCGAATCCATTGTTCTTGCGGAAACATTAAACGAACATGCTCAGGTAAACCACGCGTTTCCGGCCCCATCAATAAAGCTACAGGTCGATTCAAATCAACTGTATGCGGGGTTGCAGAACCTTTAGTGGTGAGCGGAAAAACATGCTCAACACCTTTGGCTTTTAAGTCTGCAAGACATAGTTCAATATTGTCCCAAATCTGCATACGCGCCCATTCATGATAGTCCAATCCTGCACGCTTGAGCTTTTTATCATCTAGCTCGAAACCCAAGGGTTTGACTAAATGCAACTGTGCGCCCGTATTAGCACATAAACGAATGATATTGCCTGTATTGGCAGGAATTTCAGGCTCGTATAGGACAACATGAATCACAAATTTTCTCGACTTTAATAACAAACAATAAATTCAGATGAACTTATTGCCATTTTAACTGTTCACGTAAACTCACTACTTCACCAATAATGGTTAAAGTCGGCGCTACGATATGATGTTCAGACACTTTAGTCGCAATATCGGCTAATGTTCCAACAATAACTTTTTGTTCTGGTGTGGTTCCTTTAGAGATTAAAGCCACTGGCATATCAGCACGTTGACCATGAGCAATAAGTTGCTCACAAATGCGCTCTAATCCAACCAATCCCATATATAAAACTAAAGTTTGATTTTCATAAACCAATTCATTCCAAGGGAGTTCAGGTGAACCTTCCTTTAAATGCCCAGTTAAGAAACGGACACTTTGTGCATAGTCACGATGTGTTAGCGGAATACCAGCGTAAGCTGAACAGCCTGATGCTGCCGTAATACCTGGTACTACTTGGAAAGTGACATTTGCTTCAACTAGCTCTTGAATCTCTTCACCACCACGCCCAAAGATAAACGGATCACCACCTTTCAAACGACAAACGCGTTTTCCCTGTTGAGCATATTCAACCAGTAAAGCATTAATACCGTCTTGTGGAACCGAGTGATTTGAACGGGCTTTACCGACATAAATCTTAGTCGCATCACGGCGACAAAGTTCTAAGATGGGTTCAGATACTAAACGATCATAAATCACAACATCTGCTTGTTGCATAAGACGTAATGCTTTTAATGTCAGTAGCTCAGGGTCACCCGGCCCAGCCCCTACCAAGTAAACCTCACCTTTAGGCGCGGTCCACTCTGTTAAGGCTTGCTGAATTAAATCATTTGCCACGTCCAGATTGTCATTAAAGACTTGTTCTTTTAATGGACTAGCATATAAGTTTTCCCAAAAGATTCGGCGCTCATCGGGGTTAGTAATCTTTTCTTTTACTTGCTTACGCCATTGACCTGAAAATTCAGCCAACTTACCCATACCATGAGGAACTATTGTTTCTATTTGAGTACGAAGTTGTCTAGATAAGACTGGCGATGCGCCATTTGAGGCAACAGAAATGATCAATGGAGAACGGTCAATAATGGCTGGAACCATAAAACGGCAGTGTGGAATATCATCGACACTATTAACCAGCAAATTACGCGCTTCACAGTGTTCAAAAACGGCTTTATTCACTTGTGCATCATTAGTCGCAGCGATCACTAAGCGATAAGGCGTATTTAATATTTTTTCGACAAAGGACTCAGCAAAATACTGTCCATCTGTCGTTTTGACTAACTGTAAAAGCTGCTCTTCAATCGCAGGAGCAATAATATCAATTACTGCTCCTGCTTTTGCTAATAAGTTTGCTTTGCGCAACGCAATATGCCCACCACCCACAATCAGACAACGTTGCTCTTGCAACTTTAAAGAGATTGGAAAAATATCCACCTTAAACCTCTACATTAATCATCTGATTATGTTTAAGCAAAAACCGTGCACAATTTAGATGCAAAGCTTAATCAATAAATGTTAAACCACCCATATATGGGCGTAATACTTCTGGAACCTCGATAGAACCGTCTTCACGTTGGTAATTTTCCATTACTGCTAGCAAAGTACGTCCAACTGCAAGACCAGAACCATTTAAAGTATGCACCAATTCGATCTTCTTTTGATCCATTCTGTAGCGTGCTTTCATACGGCGTGCTTGAAAATCACCCATATTAGAGCAGCTTGAGATTTCACGGTAAGTATTTTGGCTTGGAACCCAAACTTCTAGGTCGTAAGTTTTAGTCGCACCAAAACCCATATCACCACCACAGAGCAAAATTTTGCGGTATGGCAAACCAAGTGCCTGTAAAATGCCCTCAGCATGTGCAGTGAGTTCTTCAAGTGCTTGCATAGAGGTTTCTGGTTTAACGATTTGCACCATTTCAACCTTGTCAAACTGGTGCTGACGAATCAAACCACGTGTATCACGGCCATAAGAACCCGCTTCACTACGGAAACAAGGCGTATGTGCAGCGTATTTTAGTGGCAAGCGCTCGGTATCAATAATCTCATCACGAACGAAGTTAGTAACAGGAACTTCTGCTGTAGGGATGAGGTAATATTCTTTTTCGCCTTGAAGTTTAAATAAATCTTCTTCAAATTTTGGTAACTGACCTGTACCACGCAGTGAATCAGCATTTACCAAATAAGGCACATAAGCTTCTGTATAACCATTTTTTAACGTATGGGTATCAAGCATGAACTGCGTTAACGCACGTTGTAGGCGCGCTAAAGAACCTTTCAATACGCTAAAACGTGAACCAGTCAATTTAGTAGCAGTTTCGAACTCTAAACCGCCCATCCACTCACCTAAATCGGTATGATCTTTGATTTCAAAATCAAACTGACGAGGCGTGCCCCATTTTGAGATTTCAACGTTATCATCTTCATTTTTACCAGCAGGAACAGATTCATCTGGTAAGTTAGGGATGCTAAGCGCTTTTTGCTCAATCTCGTTTTGTAGCTCTGACAACGCAACTTCAGCAGCTTTGATTTCATCACCAATGGCTTGCATACGCGCCATGATTTCAGAAGCATCGCCACCGGATTTTTTAATCTGACCCACTTGTTTTGCACCGGCATTACGTTCTGCCTGCAATTTTTCAGTTTTTGATTGCAAGTCTTTACGGCGAGTTTCTAAAGAAGCCCATTCTTGAACATCTAATTGAACACCACGTTTTGCCAAAGCCGCATTAACGGCTTCAATATTATTTCTGAGTAACTTAGGGTCGATCATAATCAATCATAATATGGGTAAAAAACTGGCTATAGTGTAAGGCCTTCACACTAAAAAATATAGTGATCATCTTCATAACGAATAGCTTTCACACAATTGTTAGAATAGATCACCTATTTTACAAGTTATAGTTTGGCACACTTGGGAAATACTCAGGTTTAATGAACTTAGCTGCTTCAGAATATGGCAATGTTAATTCAGTCATCCCTTCTGCATAAGAAGCCAACTCATAAATTGGATAGACAAAAACAATACCATTAGCGCCATAGTAGAAATTATCACTTAATTGCAGTTTTTCACGGCTGATATTGTGCTCTTGAAGCCAATTTGTATTCGCATCAAAAAGTGCATCAACTAATTGTTTTTCAACATCTGGCTGAATAAGTTCGGCAACAGTAATGTGCTTTTTATTTAATAAATCAAAAGTCACAAATTCTTGATGAGACATGCCATGTGCTGCACCAGCAGAATATGAATAGGTCTGTAACGCAAAAGTTGCAAGGTTATAATTTTGCCCCAAATAGCGGACATAAATTGCACTTTGACTCGAACGAGGCTCACCTTCAGGTACATCGACTGGCTGATCAGCCAAATTTGCAAAAGCATTCGGATCTGCTTTCTTTATTCGATTAGTAAAGTAATCATTAATCCACTTTTGATTGGTTTGTACCGTTTGAAAGTCATACTCTGTACAACCATCTTCTAAACAAACTTTTGATTTCGGCAATTTTACTGGGATTACTTTTGCCTGAATAACAGGAACACCAGCCTCTTTAGTCTCTTTAACTTTTGCAGTCGAAGCGGCTTGCTCCTCTTTGGCTGCCGACTTGGGTTGGCAACCACTCACAATTGCCATTGCAGCCATTAATGGAAGAATACAAATAATTTTTTTATCGTAAAGTCGCATAATAATCCCCATGAATTTACCTCTATCACTATACAAAGCGTAAGAATAAGACGGGGTTAAAAAATGTATCTATCTCTCTAATATAAAAAAAGCTACAGTGAAAGGTAGCTTTTTCGAAAAGGATTAATTATTGGTCAATAACATCTGTGCCTTTTGGTGGCGTAAAGTTAAAGACAGATGCTGGAATTGAAGCATTTACTTTCACGTTTTTGAAACGAACATAGGTAGTTTGACCTAGTGAATCTTGTAACACCATAAGCGTAGGCGCTTTATTTGCTCCAAAACTAATCGTTAAGCTTTGGAAAGCACCATCTTCTTTTTTCGGAAATAATGTGAAATAGAGTTTTGATTTATCTGGCTGTGTTACACGATAAGACTTCATGATTTGATTGGTGTTACCAGATAACAATAGTGCTGGTGTATCTGCAACCTGATCATCTAAGCTTTGACGTACAGCTTGTTGTAAATCGGGGTCGTAAATCCAAACTGTTTTTCCACTCGTTACAATCGTTTGTTTAGCAGGACTCACCGTTTCCCAATAAAATTTCCCAGGGCGTTCAACTTTCATTGACCCTTTAAATGTCTGGTTCATATGCTGTGCACTTAAACTCTTTTTCTGTGCCACAGTTTTTGTATTGGCTTTAGTTGTTTGTTCAAAATCGGCAGTCAAACGCTGTAATCCTGATAACTGATTAACCAGGTTCCCAATTGCCTGTTGCTCCGGTGCTGCTACAGGCGCAGCAAACACTGTAGTACTCATTACAGGAGCAAGCACTGACGCGCTGAGTGTAATAGCACACATAGTTTTACGAAGCATATTCATGTCATCACCTTTTTAGTTGCTGTAAGACAACTTGCCATCTTTCAAAGTTATAAAAAATTAGCAAGCTCTTAATTCAAGACTCATATTAACCGACAAACTCTGTGCTAATCATTGAGAAAATAAGATATTTTGTTATGTTATTCATGTTGTTTGTAGAATTTCATTCATCATGATGAAGATAAACCAGATTAGATTCCATAAAAAAAGCCCACAAAATGTGGGCTTTTTTTGAAGCTAAAACTTAAACAGTTTCAACTTTTACGTAGCGACGGCCAAATTGACCTTTCACTTCGAATTTTACTACGCCGTCAGCAGTAGCAAATAAAGTATGGTCACGGCCCATACCAACATTTGCACCAGCGTGGAACTCAGTACCACGTTGACGAACGATGATGTTACCAGCAGTTACAGCTTGACCGCCGTAAATTTTAACACCTAACATTTTTGGGTTTGAATCACGACCGTTCTTCGTCGATCCACCGGCTTTTTTAGTTGCCATGTCTCTTACTCCTCGTGATTAGCCTGAAATACCAGTAATTTTCAACTCAGTGAACCATTGACGGTGACCTTGTTGTTTACGGTAATGTTTACGACGACGCATTTTGATAATGCGGATTTTGTCGTGACGACCATGACCAACCACTTCTGCAGTTACTTTAGCGCCAGCTACAACTGGAGCACCGATTTGAATGCTATCACCGTTTACAACCATTAATACATCATCAAATGTAATAGTCGCGCCAGATTCAGCTTTCAATAATTCAACTTTAAGGGTCTCACCCTCAACTACACGGTGCTGTTTACCACCGCTTTGGATTACTGCGTACATAATGTACTCCAATTAGCCCGTGTCGACGTGCCGATAAGGGATATATCGATCTTAAAACGCTCGCCACTGGGGTTATATAAGGCGACAGATTTTAAGTGAAATTTGATCAAACGACAAGTATTTTCTGTTTATCAGTAAAGTCTATTGCCTTATTTTTACAAAATCAACGAGCAGCTTAGATTGGAATTTAGCAGTTTTCATTGATTCTGAATGAAAATTAAAATACAGTTCCAGACACAAATTGCGACAAGAACAAGTTGTATTAATGCTGATGTCATTAAATTTATTGTTTTGCCGGAAATATCATGTTTTGCTTAAATAAAGAACAAAGAACGCATAAAGACAATAGAAATGATTAATATCAGCCACTTGTTAACCTGTGCAACACACCTTTACTTGATACACTAACGCCACTTATCTACCAATACGGGGTTTTTCTTCATATGGTCATCGATTTCAAGCAAGACATTCTTGCGCCTGTTGCCTCAGACTTTGCTGCGATGGATCACTTGATTAATGAAGGAATTAGCTCAAAAGTCGGTTTAGTCATGTCTGTCAGCAAACATGTTGTTGAGGCTGGCGGAAAACGTATGCGCCCAATCATGTGCTTACTCGCTGCTCGCGCATGTGGCCTAGATAACATGGCAAACGCACAGCGTCTGGCTGCAATCATTGAAATGTTGCATACCGCGACATTAGTCCATGATGATGTGGTAGATGAATCTGGGCTTCGTCGTGGTCGACCTACAGCAAATGCGACATGGAACAATCAGACAGCCGTATTAGTCGGTGACTTCCTCATTGCACGTGCTTTCGATTTACTGGTCGATTTAAACAACATGACTTTATTGAAAGACTTTTCAACAGGTACATGTGAAATTGCGGAAGGTGAAGTATTACAACTTCAATCGCAACATCAACCAGATACAACAGAAGAAACTTATTTAAAAATTATTCACGGTAAAACTTCTCGTCTGTTTGAACTGGCTACAGAAGGCGCTGCTATTTTGGCTGGACAAGAAGCGTATCGTGAACCTTTGAGATTATTTGCTGGCCATTTTGGTAATGCATTCCAAATTATTGATGATATTTTAGACTACACTTCAGATGCTGAAACATTAGGTAAAAATATTGGTGATGATTTAATGGAAGGTAAGCCAACTTTACCGTTAATTTCTGCATTAGCACACTCAACAGGTGATGAGCATGCGATTATTCGTCGCAGTATCGCAACTGGTGGAGTGGACCAATTATCTCAAGTTATAGAAATTGTACAGAAGTCTGGTGCTTTAGATTATTGTCACCAACGTGCCCAAGAAGAAACAGAAGCAGCACTGCAAGCTTTATCAAACCTACCCGATACACCATATCGTCAGGCTTTGATTAACTTAACTCAGCTTGCGTTACATCGAATACAATAGATATTATTTTGCCTATGCATATAAATTTTTCAGATCATTTTTTAAAAATACAGAAACAGCTTGAGGATACTCAAGCTGTCATTGACGAAAATCCAATCATTGAATTAGTCAATGCCATTCGTCCATCCGATCCTCATGATACGGATGAGATAAAGCAAAAAATACAGGCTTTAATTGAGAGCCTATTACGCACACCTACAGCCCCCTTCCTACTACAAACTTTTTTATTACGTCTAATTAATCGTTATAAACAAGTCAGCTTGTATGCCGATAGCGGAATTTTATCTTTAGATGGTTTCTGGAACCAACTCGGGCAAAGACTCGGAGCACATTTTTTACCGTTAATCGAAGATGCAAGCCAACTCAAAATATTAATTGGTCGAATTTTTTATTTAGAAAGTGACAAAATCTGGCTCAATAATATTGATGATGAAGATTGGGCAAATTTATTCAGTCTTATTGGACAAAGCCAAAGTAATGTAGACGAAAAGCTTGTCATTCAGAGTGAAATGATTAAAGCAATTACCGTCTTAACTTATCGAATTAGTGGAATTGGCCTTTACCCTGAATTTATTAATGCTCAACCGGAATTAACGGAATATGAATCACCATTTTTAGTTCAGAACCGTGAAATTATTGAGTTTATCGAAAAGTATAAAAAACAAGAACTTTCTGAACATGAAATTGCAGTTATTTCTCCTCCGGATGCATCACAAGCATTTGTTATGCTGGAACAATGTCGGGATGTGGTTTTAAAGATTCGCCGTGCCACCAAAAGAATTGGTGTCAGCTTAAGTTTGACTTATTTATTGTCGTTGCTTGAGCAGTGCCTCGACCGAATTGAATTACTGCTTTATTTGGTTGTAGATAACAGTAAAGGAAAATATGTCTCTTTAGGACATCTTATTTCCGATTTAACCAAGGCGCACTACAGTGAAAAAAGTGTTCGCTCTTTATTAAGTACGACAAGTGAACTTATTGCCTTTCAAGTGACTGAAAATGCTAGCCGAACAGGCGAACATTATGTAAGTACCGATACAAAAGGTTTCTGGGGCATGTATAAAGCTGCCGCTGGAGCGGGTGTCATTATTGCCTGTATGGCATCTTTAAAAATTCTTGCAGCAAGAATGACCATGGCTCCGCTTATGCAAGCCTTTACTTTCAGTATGAATTATTCTCTAGGGTTCATTCTGATTCATGTTCTACATTTCACAGTTGCAACCAAACAACCCGCGATGACTGCTGCTGCCCTTGCTGCAACGGTACAACAACGCAAAGGCTCTAAAACAGCTCAAATTGCAGAGTTAGCGGCTCTGATTATTAATATTATTCGAACACAATTCATTGCTATTTTAGGCAATATTTCAATTGCGATTCCTACTGCTGCACTCATTACTTTTGCTTGGCAGTTCTATCTTGATGAGCCTTTATTAACTCATACTAAAGCAACTTATTTGTTGCACAGCCTAAATCCCTTCACCTCTTTGGCAGTTCCACATGCAGCCATAGCCGGAGTTTGCTTATTTTTGTCAGGCCTTATTGCGGGATACTTCGACAATATGGCTGTTTACCGGAAAGTCGGTCCACGCCTTAGAGCACATCGCCGTTTAGCAAACTGGTTAGGACAAGATCGCCTCAACCGTTTTGCTGAATATATTGAGCGCAATTTAGGAGCTCTAGCTGGTAACTTCTTATTCGGGATTATGTTAGGGAGTATGGGCACCATAGGTTTTATTCTAGGTTTACCTTTGGATATTCGCCATATTGCCTTTGCCTCGGCTAACTTTATTCAAGGTTTAATGACAATTAACGGCAGCCCAGATATCGGACTGATTATCGTGTCCTTTTTAGGCGTGTTATGTATTGGTCTCACTAACTTATTCGTTAGTTTCACCTTAACCATTATTGTGGCACTACGGGCACGTCGAGTTCGCTTTGAACAGTGGAAACCTTTAGCTAAACTGGTAATGACCCATTTTCTGACTCGCCCAAGCGATTTTTTCTGGCCACCAAAACAACCTCTAGAACTTGAAGAAAATACGACAACAAATAGTGGAAAAAAGGCAGAGCATTAAGAATTTTGCTTTGTACACAAAATGTGAATTCCGTCAATTTTGTTGTGATTGTTTTTCCAAATGTTAAAAAATTTTCAAAATGAATTTACGATGATCTATCAGGCTTGAAAAAAAGTGTACTGGCAAGTACACTTTTAACGGCTTTCAGTAGTGGACACTGCTTGAATAAGCAAAGGTATATACATGCCCTATATGTTGCTTTTTATTGGTTGTATTTTTTTTGGATTAGGTGTGCTTGGTCTTTTTGTACCAAGACTTCAATCTATGGATCTCCTGAGCGTTCAAATATTGAGTGAACACCGATCAGATTATCTTAACTTTATTACGATCTTTCTGGCACGTGTAGGTGGTATGCCTTTTGTATGTTTTTTATCCTTTCTGGTATGTATATATCAGGCATGGTATAAAAAATATATTACTGTTATTTTCATTAGCGTGGGAGTTATTGGCAGTATCACCATGGGTTGGCTGCTCAAGTGGTGTGTGGACCGCCCAAGACCCCCACAGGTATATCATATTGTCGAAAGTTACGGTGCATCGTTCCCAAGTGCACACAGTGTTTATGCATCAACACTGGCCTGTCTGGCAATGATAATGTTATGCCATAAGCCCAACACTAACTCTCCTTCTATCATTTTGATCTCCTGTCTTTGGTTTATCTGTATGGGGCTTTCAAGAATATATGCTGGAGTTCATTTTCCAACAGATGTACTCGCCGGTTGGGGCATAGGTTTTATTTGGATTGCACTGCTTTGGCTCTGGTTATTACAAACACAAAGTAGGTTAAGTAAAAAACAAATATATTTTTAGATTTTATCTAACGAGGTGGAACAATGATGTCGGCTAAGCTTTGGGCTCCTGCCCTTACTGCTTGCGCATTAGCAACAAGTATCGCACTTGTTGGTTGTGGCAAAGGCTCCGATGAGAAACAGCAAGCTGCTGCTGCTCAGAAAATGCCGCCTGCTGAAGTAGGTGTTATTGTTGCTCAACCACAAAGTGTTGAACAAAGCGTTGAACTTTCTGGTCGTACTTCAGCATATCAAATTTCTGAAGTTCGCCCTCAAACAAGTGGCGTAATTTTAAAACGCTTGTTTGCTGAAGGAAGTTATGTTCGTGAAGGTCAGGCTCTTTATCAACTTGATTCTCGAACTAACCATGCAACGCTCGAAAATGCAAAAGCGGCACTTTTACAACAACAGGCAAATCTAGCTTCCCTACGTACTAAGTTAAACCGTTATAAGCAACTTGTTTCGAGTAACGCTGTATCTAGACAAGAGTATGACGACTTACTTGGTCAAGTTAACGTTGCAGAAGCACAAGTTGCTGCAGCGAAGGCTCAAGTAACAAATGCAAACGTAGATCTAGGTTACTCTACAATTCGCTCACCAATTTCTGGTCAGTCTGGACGTTCTTCTGTAACAGCTGGTGCTTTAGTCACTGCAAACCAAACTGATCCTTTAGTGACGATTCAACAGTTAGATCCAATCTATGTTGATATTAACCAGTCTAGCGCCGAGTTATTACGTTTACGTCAACAATTGAGTAAAGGTAGTTTAGACAATAGTAACAACACGAAAGTAAAATTGAAGCTCGAAGATGGTTCAACCTATCCAATCGAAGGACAACTTGCTTTCTCTGATGCTTCTGTAAATCAGGATACAGGAACGATTACTTTACGTGCCGTATTCTCGAACCCGAATCATCTGTTACTTCCAGGCATGTACACAACTGCACAAATTGTTCAGGGTGTAGTTCCAAATGCTTATCTGATTCCTCAAGCTGCAATTACACGTTTACCGACAGGTCAAGCCATGGCAATGCTTGTTAATGCCAAAGGTGCTGTTGAGAGTCGTCCTGTTGAAACTTCTGGTGTTCAAGGACAAAACTGGATTGTGACCAATGGTCTCAAAGCTGGTGATAAAGTGATTGTTGATGGTGTTGCCAAAGTTAAAGAAGGGCAAGAAGTGTCAGCAAAACCTTACCAAGCTCAACCAGCGACCCCTCAAGGTGCAGCTCCAAATGCGACAAAACCGGCTCAATCAGGTAAACCTCAAGCAGAACAGAAAGCATCTAATGCATAAGGGGTAGATTGAATGGCACAATTTTTTATTCATCGCCCCATTTTTGCGTGGGTGATTGCATTAGTCATTATGTTGGCGGGTATTCTCACGCTCACAAAAATGCCTATTGCACAGTATCCGACGATTGCACCACCGACAGTTACAATTGCTGCAACTTATCCTGGTGCATCGGCTGAGACTGTTGAAAACACCGTAACCCAGATCATTGAACAACAAATGAATGGTCTAGATGGTTTACGTTATATTTCATCTAACAGTGCGGGTAACGGTCAGGCCTCTATTCAATTAAACTTTGAACAAGGTATTGATCCAGATATTGCACAGGTTCAGGTTCAAAACAAACTCCAATCTGCAACTGCTCTTTTACCTGAAGATGTTCAACGTCAAGGTGTGACAGTTACCAAATCTGGCGCAAGCTTCTTGCAAGTTATTGCATTCTATTCGCCAGATAACAGCCTTTCAGACTCAGACATTAAAGACTACGTAAACTCATCAATTAAAGAACCACTTAGCCGTGTTGCTGGTGTTGGTGAGGTACAGGTTTTTGGTGGTTCATACGCTATGCGTATCTGGCTCGACCCTGCAAAATTGACTAATTACCAGTTAACCCCAAGTGATATTGCGACTGCTTTACAAGCGCAAAACTCACAAGTTGCTGTAGGTCAGTTAGGCGGAGCACCAGCGGTACAAGGTCAAGTGCTTAACGCGACAGTGAATGCACAAAGCTTGTTGCAAACACCTGAGCAATTTAAAAATATCTTCTTAAAGAACACAGCATCAGGTGCTGAAGTTCGTTTAAAAGACGTTGCTCGTGTAGAGTTAGGTTCTGATAACTATCAGTTTGATTCGAAGTTTAATGGTAAACCTGCTGGTGGTCTTGCAATTAAAATTGCAACTGGTGCCAACGCACTTGATACCGCTGACGCTGTTGAACACCGTTTAACTGAATTACGTAAAAACTACCCTGCGGGTCTACAAGACAAGCTGGCTTATGACACTACTCCATTTATTCGTCTTTCAATTGAAAGTGTTGTACACACATTAATTGAAGCGGTAATTTTAGTATTCATTGTCATGTTCTTGTTCTTGCAGAACTGGCGTGCAACCATCATTCCTACACTTGCAGTACCTGTTGTTGTGTTAGGTACATTTGCTGTCATCAATATCTTTGGATTCTCAATTAACACCTTAACCATGTTCGCCATGGTATTGGCAATTGGTCTTCTGGTCGATGATGCGATTGTTGTAGTGGAAAACGTTGAACGTGTGATGAGTGAAGAGCATACCGATCCGGTCACGGCGACTTCACGATCAATGCAACAGATTTCTGGTGCGTTAATTGGTATTACAAGCGTATTGACAGCGGTATTCGTACCAATGGCCTTCTTTGGTGGTACGACTGGTGTAATTTACCGTCAATTCTCGATTACCCTTGTAACAGCAATGGTTTTATCGTTAATTGTAGCGTTAACCTTTACGCCAGCACTTTGTGCAACAATTTTAAAACAGCATGATCCTAACAAAGAACCAAGCAATAATATTTTTGCTCGTTTCTTCAGAGGATTTAACAACGGTTTTGACCGCATGTCGCATAGCTACCAAAATGGTGTTAGCCGCATGCTTAAAGGCAAAATCTTCTCTGGCGTACTTTACGCTTTAGTGATTGGTCTATTGGTGTTCTTGTTCCAAAAACTCCCATCTTCATTCTTACCAGAAGAAGATCAGGGTGTGGTCATGACACTTGTACAATTACCACCAAATGCAACGCTTGATCGTACGAATAAAGTTGTTGATACCATGACAAACTTCTTCATGAATGAAAAAGATACAGTGGAATCTATTTTCACCGTTTCAGGTTTCTCATTCACGGGTGTTGGTCAAAATGCTGGTATTGGCTTCGTTAAATTGAAGGACTGGAGTGAACGTACTTCACCAGAATCTCAAATTGGTGCGTTAATTCAGCGCGGTATGGCATTAAACATGATCGTCAAAGACGCATCTTACATCATGCCATTACAGCTTCCAGCAATGCCTGAACTCGGTGTAACTGCTGGTTTTAACTTGCAGCTTAAAGACTCAAGTGGTCAAGGCCATGAGAAACTGATTGCCGCACGTAACACTATTTTAGGTTTGGCTTCACAAGATAAGCGTCTTGTAGGGGTACGTCCTAATGGTCAAGAAGATACACCTCAGTATCAAATTAATGTAGATCAGGCTCAAGCTGGTGCTATGGGCGTTAGCATTGCTGACATTAACAACACTATGCGTATTGCATGGGGTGGCTCATACATTAACGACTTCGTTGACCGCGGTCGTGTGAAAAAAGTTTATGTTCAAGGTGATTCGGGTAGCCGTATGATGCCTGAAGACTTAAACAAGTGGTATGTACGTAATAGCAAAGGTGAAATGGTACCGTTCTCTGCATTTGCTACAGGCGAATGGACGTATGGTTCTCCTCGTCTTGAACGTTATAACGGCGTGTCATCGGTTAACATTCAAGGTACACCTGCACCGGGCGTAAGTTCTGGTGATTCTATGAAAGCCATGGAAGAAATTATTGCTAAGCTACCATCTATGGGCTTACAAGGTTTCGACTATGAATGGACAGGTTTATCACTTGAAGAACGTGAGTCTGGTGCTCAAGCTCCATTCCTTTATGCTCTTTCATTGTTAATCGTTTTCCTTTGCTTAGCTGCATTATATGAAAGCTGGTCTATTCCGTTCTCGGTTTTACTTGTAGTACCACTTGGTATTATTGGTGCAATCGTATTGACTTACTTGGGTATGATTATTAAAGGAGATCCAAATCTCTCAAATAACATTTACTTCCAGGTAGCGATGATCGCGGTAATTGGTCTTTCTGCAAAAAATGCGATCTTGATTGTTGAGTTCGCAAAAGAGTTGCAGGAAAAAGGCGAAGACCTACTTGATGCAACTTTACATGCTTCAAAAATGCGTTTACGTCCAATTATTATGACCACCCTTGCCTTCGGTTTTGGTGTACTTCCACTTGCCCTTTCAACAGGTGCTGGTGCAGGAAGTCAGCACTCAGTCGGCTTCGGTGTACTCGGTGGCGTACTCAGTGCAACGTTCTTAGGTATCTTCTTTATCCCTGTATTCTATGTGTGGATTCGTAGTATCTTTAAGTACAAACCAAAAACCATAAACACTCAGGAGCATAAATCGTGATGCAAAAAGTATGGTCTATTTCAGGTCGTAGCATTGCGGTATCTGCACTTGCGCTTGCTTTGGCAGCTTGTCAAAGCATGCGCGGCCCAGAACCAGTCGTGAAAACCGATATACCACAAAGCTATGGATATAACAGTGCTTCTGGTACGTCTATTGCAGAACAGGGTTATAAACAGTTCTTTTCTGACCCTCGTTTGCTCGAAGTGATTGATTTGGCTCTTGCCAACAACCGTGACTTACGTACAGCAACGCTCAATATTGAACGTGCTCAACAGCAATATCGAATTACTCAAAACAACCAGCTTCCAACCATCGGAGCAAGTGGTAGTGCAATTCGTCAGGTTTCTCAAAGCCGTGATCCGAATAACCCCTACTCTACCTATCAGGTGGGTTTGGGTGTAACTGCCTATGAGCTTGATTTTTGGGGCCGCGTTCGTAGCTTGAAAGATGCTGCATTAGATAGTTATCTTTCAACGCAAAGTGCACGTGATTCGACACAAATCAGTCTGATTAGTCAGGTTGCTCAAGCATGGTTGAACTATTCTTTTGCATCGGCGAATCTAAAGCTTGCAGAGCAAACGCTTAAAGCACAGCAAGACTCTTACAACCTCAACAAAAAACGTTTTGATGTGGGTATCGACAGTGAAGTTCCACTACGTCAGGCACAGATTTCTGTAGAAACTGCGCGTAACGATGTAGCGAACTACAAAACTCAGATGGCTCAAGCACAAAACTTGTTGAACTTGTTATCAGGTCAATCGATTCCGCAAAACTTGTTGCCAAACCAACCTGTAAAACGCATTACTCAACAGAATGTATATACAGCTGGTTTACCAAGTGACTTGCTTAACAATCGTCCAGATGTAAAAGCTGCCGAATATAACTTAAGCGCTGCTGGTGCGAATATTGGTGCTGCTAAAGCACGTTTATTCCCAACAATTAGCTTAACGGGTTCGGCAGGTTACGCATCGACTGACTTAAGTGATCTATTTAAGTCGGGTGGATTTGTGTGGTCAGTTGGACCAAGTCTAGATTTACCAATCTTTGACTGGGGTACACGTCGTGCCAATGTAAAAATTTCTGAAACCGATCAGAAAATTGCATTGTCTGATTATGAAAAATCAGTTCAGTCTGCATTCCGTGAAGTTAATGATGCGCTTGCAACTCGTGCCAATATTGGTGAACGTTTAACAGCTCAACAACGTCTAGTAGAAGCAACTAATCGCAACTACACATTATCAAATGCCCGCTTCCGTGCTGGTATTGATAGTTACTTGACAGTTCTTGATGCACAGCGTTCATCTTATTCAGCAGAACAAGGTTTACTATTGCTTCAACAAGCTAACTTAAACAACCAAATCGAGTTATACAAAACTCTAGGTGGTGGTTTAAAAGCAAACTCTTCAGATACAGTAGCTAATCAACCATCAAGTGCTGAACTTAAAAAGCAATAAGTTTTAGATAACTTATCTATAAAAGCTCACTTCGGTGGGCTTTTTTATTGCATCTCATGTGAATATTTCTTATCTTGAAACCTTAAGAGATTTAGATTGATAAAAAATAATGTTACTGAGTAATTTAGAAAGTGTTCCGGGCCACCAGATTTTAAAACAGCTTGATGTTGTTTATGGAAGTACAGTCCGTAGTAAACATGTTGGCCGTGACTTGATGGCGAGTTTAAAAAATATTGTGGGTGGTGAACTTACAGGTTATACCGAATTATTAGAAGAATCCCGCCAAGAAGCCATGAATCGTATGATTGCCAAAGCTCAGCAACTGGGTGCGAATGCAATTGTCGGTATTCGTTTTTCAACTTCAAATATTGCTCAAGGTGCTTCCGAACTATTTGTATATGGCACAGCAGTGGTCGTACAGCCTCAAGCACCCCATCTACCAGATCCATTTAGTGCATAGGTAGAAAATGGAAAATCTTATTTTTCAGCTTGTTATTTTTCTGATTCTTTTCAGTATTGGTTGGGGTTTTGGGCGCCATATTGAACGAAAACATTTGAAAGAACTTCTAGAAAAAGAGCAACGACTGGCCCATATCAGAATTGATACGAATCGTTTTGCAACGAGTGATCAACTAGGCCATTTTATTAGCAGTAATGTCGTGATTTCTCATGACTACTTTAAATATGTATTGGCATCCATTAAGAATGTTTTGGGTGGTCGACTCACCAGTTATGAAAGTGTAGTTGAGCGTGCTCGCCGTGAAGCGATTGTCCGTTTAAAACAACAAGCACATACCGCAGGAGCCAGCCATATTATGGGAGTTCGGCTGAGTACAACCGAACTCGGAATGCAGGGCGGAATGGTTGAAGTCTTTGCCTACGGTACAGCAGTAAAAGATTAATACTGCCCTACACTAGAAAAATGAATGCGTGGATTGCCAATATTTTTAGTTAAATGTTGGCAAATTCCGTTAATTTTCCAACTGTCCTGTTGTTTTGCCAAAGTAAAATAATAACGACCAAAAGAGTGAAAATAATCATTTTCTGAAAAACGGTAAATTTGATAATTACACTCTAACCATGCCCGATCTTGTTCAATACGGATGATCGGATTACTTAAGTTATGTTGCAACCGAAGATGGGACAACGCCTGTTGCCGAGAACCTTTATATTCATGACAAGACACGACACATAAAGGCTCTCCCCTAAACTGGAAATAGTCCACCTCAAGTTGATCTGCCAATAACTCATCGAAAGCGTCCCAATTTTTCTGGTCAAAGACCAATTGAAAACGCGTAATGACTTCTAAAATACGGTGATAATCTTGATCCATGGTGAACCTTCTATGCGGGTTTTCCATCAATTTAGCATGGCAAAATCACTTTTTTATTTTACTTTTGTTTTCCGAATCATTTTATAAAGAAGTTTTGGTGACATCCGAGAAACCATAACCCCTAGTTTTTCTTTTGCTCCACCAACAACAATATATTCTTGGCCTTGCATTAATGCTTTAACTGCTTGTTGGGCAAATACATCTGCCTCTAAACCATTCTCGATGGCTTCATCTTGATGACCTTGAGGTTGCCCAGCGCCATTTAATGCATTAAAAGAAACGTTTGTTTTTACAAAGCCTGGAAAAATAACTGAAACTTCAATGCCTTGATCAGCAACCTCAGCACGTAAACTATTTGCCCACATATGAATTGCAGCTTTAGCAGCCGAATAGCTTGCACGGTACTGAGTACCCAATAAACCCGCCACACTCGAAACAAATACAACTCGGCCAGACTTTTGTTTTAGCATGGTCGGAAGCACAGTTTTGGTTAACGCCACTTGTGAGAAATAGTCGACTTCCATAATGGCCCGTTCGGTTGCCATCGTCGTATCTTCAATTAAAGCACGTTGGCTCAAACCTGCATTATTAATGAGCCAGTCAATTCTGCCTTTCGCTTTTAAAATCTGCTTATAAGCCTCATCAACTTGTTTTTCATCAGTAATATCTGCAACCACAGACAAATGATGGTCTGGGTTTAACAAACCAACCCGAACTGCTTCTAATTCTTCAAAACGACGCGAGGTCAAAACAACCTCCGCCCCTTGCAAAGCCAACTCGCCTGCTAAGGCTTTACCCAGACCAGAAGATGCTCCCGTAATCCATACCACTTTATTTTGCAAAGTATCAAGTTTGGCCATGCTTTATGTTCCTATTATCTTTTTAAATTATGCTGCTTGATGCATGAAGGCCAAAAAGTGGTTGATATAATGAGTTGCTGTGGTCTGATCGACCTGAGTACCTAACTTTTCCAAACGTTTATAGCCTAAATGCGTCGTCATGTTGATGACCCCATTCAGGGTTTTATCGACAACTAAATTAAATTTTAAACGCTTTTTAGGTTCACGTACTAGGCTTGTTACGCCTAAATCTACAATTTGAATGAGGGTCTCAAAAGCAGCTGCAACACTCTGCATATTCCCATCACGAATTTGCTGAGTCAGAGTTTCGGCTTGTTGCACGAGTTGAAGTGTAACTGGGTAGGTAATATAAACCTGTTGTCCCTGCTCTTTCATCAGAGATGTCATATAGTCGACTAAAGGTAAAAGACGTTCATTGCTAAAGAATGAAACTGACCAAGGCATGTATTTTCGAAAAGTCTCTAAAACTTGCTGAACTACTTTTTCAGACTCAGCTTGCTGTTTTGGGGATATGGTTGTATTCCCTGACTGTAAAAGTACAGAAAAAACCTGCTCAATAATTTCACAAGAAAGATCAGAGAGTACATCGCCTAAGGGTTTTGCCTGACTTTGTCTTACTCCATCATGCAGTTTCTGCCGAATGGTCTCGAATTGGGTATAAGTTGAATCGGAAATTTTCAAAAAAACTTCATAACTCATAAGCAACATCCTTTTTCAATTCTTTTGTAATTTTTGTGCCGTGTCTCTACACGATTAAATTGTGATCCATCTTTCATAAATCTACCGTTTTTTGAAAAAAATACAAAACCGTTTATCTGTTTTCAGTACATTAATTTCGAGGCATTTTTTTGCTACAATAGGTGCAATTTTTTATGCATATTCGATCTAAGCTACTATGACTGACGCTCAAACCGCTCAAAATATTGCGACCACATACGATCCAACCGAGATCGAAAAGAAGTGGTACCAAACGTGGGAAGAACAAGGTTACTTCAAACCTTCTGGTCACGGTGAATCATTCTGTATCATGATTCCGCCACCAAACGTCACTGGTAGTTTGCACATGGGCCATGGTTTTAACAATGCCATTATGGATGCCCTCACCCGTTATAACCGTATGATGGGTAAAAACACCTTGTGGCAACCGGGTACTGACCACGCTGGTATTGCAACTCAAATGGTTGTTGAGCGTCAACTTGGCTTGCAAGGTGTGACTCGTCATGACTTGGGCCGTGATAAGTTCATCGAAAAAGTTTGGGAATGGAAAGAACAATCTGGCGGCACGATTACTAAACAAATTCGTCGTTTAGGTTCATCTGTAGACTGGTCACGTGAACGCTTCACGATGGATGAAGGTTTATCAAACGCAGTTAAAGAAGTATTCGTTCGTTTGCACGAAGACGGTCTAATTTACCGTGGTAAGCGCCTTGTAAACTGGGACCCTAAACTTCAAACTGCTCTTTCTGACCTTGAAGTTGAAAGCAAAGAAGAAAAAGGCTCACTTTGGCATTTTAAATATTTCTTTGAAGATAAATCAGTTAAAACTCAAGACGGCAAAGACTATTTAGTAGTTGCAACGACTCGTCCTGAAACTTTACTGGGCGATACTGCGGTTGCTGTTCACCCTGAAGATGAGCGTTATGCGCACCTTGTTGGTAAAAATATTGTATTGCCAATTACTGGTCGTTTAATTCCGATCGTTGCTGACGACTACGTTGAAAAAGACTTTGGTACTGGCTGTGTAAAAATCACGCCTGCTCATGACTTTAACGACTATGACCTAGGTAAACGCAATAGCTTACCAATCATTAATATCTTCAACAAAAATGCCGAAGTTTTAGGTGAGTTTGAATATATTGCCAAAGCTGGCGAACAAATTTCTAAAACCATTACTGCACCTGCGGAATACGCTGGTTTAGAACGCTTCGCAGCACGTAAAAAATTAGTTGCTCAAGCTGAAGCTGAAGGCTGGTTAGATCAAATTCAACCGTATGACTTGAAAGCGCCACGTGGCGACCGTTCAGGCGTGATCATTGAGCCATTATTAACTGACCAATGGTATGTAAAAATTGCTCCACTTGCTGAACCTGCAATTGAAGCAGTTCAAGATGGCCGTATTAAGTTTGTTCCAGAACAGTACAGCAACATGTACATGGCGTGGATGCGTGACATTCAAGACTGGTGTATTTCACGTCAGCTTTGGTGGGGTCACCGTATTCCAGCTTGGTACGATGCGAATGGCAACATCTATGTGGGTCGTAACGAAGAAGAAGTACGCGCGAAGAACAATATCGCTGCTGACGTTGAACTTAAACAAGACGGAGACGTTCTTGATACATGGTTCTCTTCAGCGCTTTGGACATTCTCAACTTTAGGTTGGACTGGCGATGCGAAGCAAGATGAAGTAAATGATTTCTTAAAAACTTTCCACCCAACAGATGTGTTGGTGACTGGTTTTGACATCATTTTCTTCTGGGTTGCCCGCATGATCATGATGACCCTTCACTTCATGAAAAATGAAGATGGTTCATCGCAAGTACCATTTAAGACTGTTTACGTTCACGGCTTGGTACGTGATGGTGAAGGTCAAAAAATGTCTAAGTCTAAAGGTAACGTACTTGACCCATTAGACTTGATTGACGGTATTGATTTAGAAAGCTTAGTTGCAAAACGTACTACTGGCTTAATGAACCCGAAAGATGCTGCGAAGATTGAAAAATCAACGCGCAAAGAGTTCCCTGAAGGTATTAATGCCTATGGTACTGACGCAGTTCGTTTCACGTTCTGTGCGCTTGCAAACACTGGTCGTGACATCAAGTTCGACTTAAAACGTGTTGAAGGCTATCGTAACTTCTGTAACAAAATCTGGAACGCAACTCGTTTCGTTCTGATGAATGTTGAAGGTCAAACTGTTGGTACTGACGCTCGTCCTGACCTTTGGGAGCTTCCAGAACAATGGATTATGAGCCGTCTGCAAAAAGCAGAAGCTGCTGTACACCAAGCGTTTGCAACGTACCGTTTAGACCTTGCTGCACAAGCGATTTATGACTTCATCTGGAATGAATACTGTGACTGGTATGTTGAGTTAACAAAACCAGTTCTTAACGATGCAGAAGTTGCAGAAGAGCGTAAAGCTGAAGTACGCCGTGTATTGCTTGCAGTGATGGAAGCTTCTTTACGTTTGGCTCATCCGTTAATGCCGTATTTGACAGAAGAAATCTGGCAAACGCTTGCACCGATGCTTGGTAAAGGCGGTCCAACGATTATGACTGCTCAATACCCTATTCCTGAGCAAGCAAAAATCAATGAACAAGCTGAAGCAGACATGCAATGGCTTCAAGGTTTAATTGGTGCGGTACGCAACATTCGTGGTGAGTTAGGCTTAGGTAATGCGCGCTTATTGCCAGTGCTACTTCAAAACACTTCTGACGCTGAACGTGAACAAATCATTCGTATTGAAGCATTGTTCAAAGCATTGGCTAAAGTTGAAAGCATTGAGTTCTTGAATAAAGACCAAGAACCGCCATTGTCTTGCTCTAGTGTTGTCAGCCATGCATCGGTATTTGTACCAATGAAAGGCTTAATTGACCCTAAAGCTGAGCTTGCTCGTTTGCAAAAAGACTTGGATAAAATCCAAAAGCAACACGATCAAATCGCGGGCAAACTTGCAAATGAAGGCTTTGTATCTAAAGCACCAGCAGCAGTTGTTGAGGGTGAAAAAGCGAAGCTTGCTGAGTTTGCTGCTCAGTTAGAGAAAGTTAAAGCGAATATGGAGCAAATTGCTGCGCTTTAATGCAGTAGTTTGATTCAAAAAATCCCCTCACTTGAGGGGATTTTTTTTAAATAAAACTTTAATTAAAAAATAATATATAGGTTTTTACTTGTATAAGTTTTATATCACTCAAATAGTTAGAAATTATAGAAGTTTTCAATTTCTCTTTTTGATAAAACACTTTGACTTACTATCTCTCTATTTTTGAGTAATAAATCATTCTGTTGAGCTTCTAGTTCAGGATCTACATGAGCAAATACTTGAATAGTTTTTTTAATAAATTTATTACCATCAAAATTTATAGATGCAAAGCGATTAAAAGAGAATCCATTGAAAAAAAACAAATCAAATAAGACCATTCCTCTGAACTGCTTATGAGAAAGATCAGAGGAGATACGGCTAAGATGATTTATAGGATTAATATCATCATATGCAGTTACAATGGCGATATTTTTATCCGATAAGATTCGAACAGTATTCATGGCATGGCTTTATATAAATTTTTTATTAAACTATAAACTTCATCTGTCAGAGATAGGACTTGATCAAAGTTCATCAAAATTCGTGTAGTAACAACTATGTTATTGACATGAAATAATGTATGTCTTTGATGATTAAAGAAAGAATATGCATCACTAAGCGCATCACTTAACAATTTATTATTTATTATAGAACAATATTCAGCCGAAAGTGTAAATTTTTGAACACTGATCTTATCAAAATGTTCTCCTATAGTTTTTTCATCTAGATCAATATCATCAAAAGATCCAAGAATATCTTTCAAAACACCTTCTAATGCACGCAATTCTGCATATAGGAAACAGCTATAATCAGGTAAGTTAAAAGATACACTTTTTAAAGATGCACCACTGATCAGCATATCTTGTAAAATTTTAGGTATACGCGGAAAAGTACCATCCAACTTAGCTTCCAAATTATTTAAAACTGTCTTATTTTCAATAACCTGAATGCAACTTTCATCAGTTCGACTAACTACATATGCTAAACCTTTAGCATCTAACAATATTGAAAATTGAAAAATAAACTCATGGTAACAAGATAAAGGAAGACCTTTAATAACTACTTTCTTAGAATTGTAAACTGTTACTTGCAAACTGTCCTTATCAATCAAATTAACTATATCGAATCTGATAGCATGAGGTTCATTAGTTTTTGTAAACTCGAACACTTGTTGATCACTTTCAGTTTTTTTATCCAACATCAGTTCGACAATAGGAAGAATATGTTCATACTCATATCCTGTTAAAGTCATATTAATTCGACCCTTTTCCTCAGCTACATGAGATGCTAAAAAAGAGGCTAACTTTTCACCTATTTCCTTATTCTTACCAGTAGCATTTAAAGTAGTTTTACCTTTATTAGTATGATAAATCTCAAACAATCCATCCTCCATCCCTACTTTACTAAGTAAATATACCTCTTTTGCTGAAGTTGTACTTTTTAAAATAATATTTATTTGATGAGCTTCTTTAAACTCCTCCATAAGTGGTTTTAATTTTTCTTTTAATAGTACCAAATCTTTATATGGATTGGTTGAAGCCATGTTTTATCACCCTGAAACTAATATATAAAATATATATTTATATCATAAAGTTAAAATAAAATCTCATCTGTAAATCTAGGAAAAAGCCTATCTTATTTATTTTTAGAGCTATGTTGAATAGCCACCAGATTATTAAAACTAACTCTACAAATTATTATCAGCAAAGTAACGACATCAAATGAACCGGAAAGCTAATCATTACTGTCATCAGCTAGCTATTTCAATAAGATTATATAATAAATTAAAGACCCCCATGCTCCAACATCATCTCTATCCCACTCACCTTTTTCATATGCTTTAAACGTTCCTTTTCCCACTTCAATTGCTGTTTTAATTCAGTACAGTCAGCATCTATAGCTTTATAAACATCGCTGATATGCACATGCTCTGCTTTCACATTCTTAGCTAACTGAAAAGAATCCAAAATCTTAGCAATTTGGCTTTCAAGCTGCTGACTTTGTGCATCTAAAGCCAGTTTATAAAACCGCAACTGTTCGGCAGATAGTTCTTTAGCACCTAGCCCTTTATTCTGTTCAAGCTGTAACTGGAGTTTGAGTAAATAAAAAAAATCCTGCTTTTCATAGGCCTGACTTGCCTGCTGGAACAGCTCAGTTTTTTCTTCTTTCTTTGTTTCATCTTGCTCACGGTCTGGGTGAATCATCGCGGCAATTTTTAAATAAACTGTTTTTAACGACTGGGCTACCATTTGCTCGGCTTGTTCACGTTTGTGTTGTTGTCTTTGCTGTTTGGCTTGTTCACGCGCTTGTTGTTGCTCGGCAGCATACTGTTCAAAGTCTTCATCAAATTCTGCACTTTGATCAGTACTTTCTTCATATTCAAATTTTATTGACTGAGCTTTTTTATTCTTTTTTGCCGATTCCCCCACATGTTGCTGATAAAAGGTATCGATTTGCTTCACTAGCTCTAATTGTTCAGCAGACAACATTTTTGAGCGCTTCAAAATTTGGGCGAGCTGGGCAATTTTTCCGTCTAGTTGTTGCATATCCGCTTTGGAAAACTCGTGGCTATGCAACATATTCCAAAGTTGGTCCAACTGCTGAAATAGCACTACATGCAAATCGCTATACACAGGCATCAATTTTTGCCGTATGTGCTGTTGAATCTCAGCTTGCGCATTTTGCCATGTACTCAAGCTAACTTTTTGCTGTTCTATTTTATCAATCAGGCGATTCAGTTTTTTCTGCTGTGCAGACGGTTCAGACCTTTGCTGCAAGCTCACTTTGAGATCAAAGGACATACTCATCCACCTGAAAAAGAAAAAAGTGTAGCAATAATCAGATAAGGAGGGTAGCAAAGGATTCCTTAAGTCAGAATCAGCTTATTAATTTTCAGAAAATAGAACGTGTCTTACCTAAATGTTTATATCTTAAGAGATCCACCAAATCACTACTGGTAAAGTCACGGCAGCACATAAAGTTTGAAAGCTGATGACTGCTGCCATGAGTTGGCTGTCCCCACCCAAAACTTTGGTTAAAATGTATGATGCAGAAGCTGTGGGTAGCGCAAAGAAAATCACTAAAATCTGTGTTTGTAAGCTTGGTAAACCAAACCACATGCAGACCACATAGGCTAAAGCAGGCACTGCTAAAAGTCGTGCAAACGTGTCTGCCGCCAACACGACAATATCTTTTTTAATTTGCATAAACTGTAAAGCTGCGCCCACACATAACAGACCCAGTGGTAAACTCGATGCTGAAAAAAGTTTAATAAAGTTAGCAATGCCGTCCCAAATCGGGATGTGAAGTACATTGACTGCTGCCCCAACCACACACGATGCAATTAACGGGTTTTTAAGGAGCGCAATCAAAACAGGCTTAATCGCCATGTGTTCTTTAGAGGTTAGAGCAAGCACCGAAATAACGTTCACAAGTGGAATGCAAAGCGCCAATAAAATTGCCAGAATTGCCATTCCTTCACTTTTAAAAAGCGAAGTGACTAGAGCCAAACCAATATAGGTATTAAAGCGAACCATACTTTGTACGTGCACACCAAAACGTGCAGGCGGTATATGCCAAAACATTCGGAGTATGTACATGAAAATGGTCACAGCTAACACCACAATCAACATGGCAATGATAGCTGTACTCAAGCTTTGTAAGTCAATTTTTGTGGTCGATAACGTACTAAAAAGCAGAGCGGGAAATAAAATATAGTAATTGAGCTTCTCTGCCCCAGCCCAAAACTCATCGCTAAAAAAACGATATTTTTTAAACAGGTATCCCGATGCAATTAATGCAACTAAAGGAAATAGAGATAAAACAATGCTATTCATTTCTTTACTCGAGTTTGGTTGAAGGACTTGCTATTTTTGGCAATTCCTTTGGCTTTCTCATATATTAAAGATAATGAAAACTCATGATAAAATGAGTTTTTACTCATAATAAGTACAACATGACATTTACCCAGCTTGAAATTTTTGCACTCATTGCTGAACTAAAAAGTTTTACTGCTACAGCAGAAAAGCTGGGAATTTCACAATCGGCAGTTTCTCATGCGCTTAAGTCATTAGAACAACAATGGGGCATTAACCTCATTTCAAGATCCCAAAGTGATATTGAACTCACCACTACAGGTCAACAGTTACTCACCCATGTAAAAGAGCTATTGAGTATTTCTAATACATTAGAAAAAGAAGTGGCTGCGATCCATGGTTTAAATGAAGGCACATTACATATCGGATCTTTTGGGGCTTCATCATCCATTTATCTATTGCCTGAAATTTTAGAAAGCTTTCGGCAGCGCTACCCTAAAATCGAAATTTATATTGATGAAGGTGAGGATAAAGAAGTTGCTCAATGGTTATTGGAACGGCGTATAGAAGTCGGTTTCTTGATTATGCCAGATGAGCGGTTCGATACATTCCCCTTAATTGAAGATCGTTTTGTTGCCCTAATTCCAAATGGTTACCCGCTCGCACAACAACTCTATATTGATCCAGCACAGCTAGAAAACTGCCCTTTTATCATGACAATGGCAAGTAGTAGACATCAGGTCGAATTAATTTTAAAAAACTTTAACGTTAAACCAGATATCAAATTTTATGTGTCACAAATTTTGAGTATCGTTAGCATGGTTCACAACCAGTTAGGTGTTTCCATTGTATCCGATATGGTCATTACCAAAGAATTGCTCTCACTCTATCCAAATGTAGTCAAACGCCCTTTTAAACCGAATCTTAAGCGTTCTATTGGACTCGCAGTGAAAAATCAAAAGCATATGAGTCCAGCTGTGAAAGCATTTATTGAAGTTGCTCAGGAAGTTTGGTCGGATCATTAGTTCAAATACAAACAACTCTTTTAAATTTTAATAACGAACTTTTTTAGGTCAATTTATAAGCGCATTAGATGATTTTTAACATAAAAGCGTGAGTATCGCCCTTATCTCGAGCAATTCAACGCACCATTTGTCGTCAAAATCCCATTATCCAATCTAAATTGGTGCGCTTATTGCATATTCACTTTTATGCAATTGAGTTTGTTTCGACAAACTTAGGTTTTTAGATTCCTTAAATCTATTTTGGTGCAATTTACAGACCCAGATTTGTTCCAAAATGGAATTTAGCACTTTTTTCGAGCATGCTATGCAAAATGTAGATCTATTTTTCTTATTACTTGGTGCTGTTTTGGTTCTTGCCATGCACGCAGGTTTTGCATTCTTGGAACTTGGTACGGTTCGCCATAAAAATCAGGTGAACGCACTGAGTAAAATTCTGACTGACTTTGCCCTCTCTGCAATCGCATATTTCTTTGTTGGCTACTATATTTCTTATGGTCAGCATTTCTTCCATGATGGTACGGTTTTATCAAGTGATCATGGCTACAACCTCATGCGTTGTTTCTTTTTACTCACTTTTGCTGCGGCAATTCCTGCCATTATTTCAGGTGGTATTGCCGAACGTGCAAAAATGCGTTCACAAGCAATTGCAACACTCGCTTTAGTTGCGCTGGTTTATCCATTTTTCGAAGGCATGGTCTGGAATGGTAACTATGGTCTGCAAAAGTGGTTAGAAACCACCTTTGGTGCAGCTTTTCATGACTTTGCTGGTTCAGTTGTTGTGCATGCTATGGGTGGTTGGATTGCGCTTGCTGCGGTCATTTTATTAGGTGCACGTTCTGGTCGTTATAAGAAAGATGGTCGCGTAAGTGCTCACCCACCATCTTCTATTCCATTTTTAGCGCTTGGTTCATGGATTTTAATTGTCGGCTGGTTTGGCTTTAACGTGATGAGTGCTCAGCGTGTTGATGCTATTTCTGGTCTAGTTGCCATTAACTCACTCATGGCAATGGTTGGCGGAACAATTACAGCAAATGCGATTGGTAAAAATGACCCAGGTTTCTTACACAACGGTCCACTTGCAGGCTTAGTCGCAATCTGTGCGGGGTCTGACATTGTTCATCCAATCAGCGCGCTTGTTATTGGTGGTGCAGCCGGTGCGATGTTTGTGTACCTATTTACCTATACACAAAACAAACTCAAAGTTGATGATGTGTTGGGGGTATGGCCATTACATGGTGTGTGTGGTGCATTTGGTGGTATTGCAGTGGGTCTATTTGGTCAAAAGTGGCTGGGTGGTTTAGGCGGTGTGTCTTTTGCCTCACAGCTCATTGGTACAACACTTGCGATTGCCATTGCACTTGCTGGCGGCTTTATTGTGTACGGCTTACTTAAAGCGACCATTGGTATTCGTTTATCACAAGAAGATGAGTTTAGAGGTGCCGATTTATCCATTCATAAGATTTCTGCAAATTCTGAAGAAGGTATGTTCTAATTCAATGCTTGATAAGCAGGATCAAAACGTCCTGCTTATCATTACTTTAAAAAGTCATCACGCACCCAAATTGATAAAAGACATTAAATATTCTCTATAAATAATATATATCTCTGAATTATTGATAATATTTCCAGAAGGTAACGTTAATTAAACATTAAATTTTGTTTAGTTTAAGAACAATTTAAGTTTTATTTTATGTAATGCCTTTAACTCACAATCCTTTTGATGTTGCATGGCAATGAACCAACAAAAACATTTTTTTCAACTTCAGCTTATTTTTCTTGCCATTAGTTTTTTTATACTTTTATTTATATTTCCGGTGGGTGGGAAAATTGATATGTATTTCATCCACCCTTGGATGGACTCAACAGGTCATTTTTTTAATCGGGACAATTGGTACCTTGTAAGGGTTAACCATGAAATCGTAAAGCAAATCATCACTACCGTTTATGTCATCTTTTTAGGTCTGTGGATTGCGTCATTCAAAGTAGAAAAATTGAAGCTTTATCGCTGGCAATATGGCTATATGTTTTTTGTGAGCATGATTGGTAGCGGTATAGTTGGCTTATTAAAATCACAATCTGCTCACGCTTGCCCTTGGAATATGGTTCATCCGACTGCTTTAAGTTATGTGTGGGACTTTACCTCTACACATGGTCATTGCTTTCCAGGTGGTCATGCAAGCGCAGGCTTTATTTTAATGACAGGCTATTTTGTTTATCGTCTTGAGCAACCTAAACGTGCCTATTTTTATCTTATCGCTGGCATCATCTTAGGCTTTATGATGGGTTGGGGGCAAATGATGCGTGGTGCCCATTTCCTGAGCCACAATTTATGGACAGGCTGGATCGTTTGGGCAGTAAATATCTTATTTTACAGGATTTGTATTCACCGCTTTGAATTTGAAAAACGAATCAAACAAGAACTTGTATAAATCAAGCTCTTGTTTCATGACTATGTAGAGTTTTAGGCAGTTTAACCAAGACTGAAAGCCCGCCAAGCTCTAAGCTTCGATCTAGCGTCAAAGTTCCACCTAAACGCTGAGTCGCTCGGTCAACAATTGATAAACCTAAGCCACTACCCACTTCAAGGTGGTGGTGTACACGATAAAAACGTTTTAAAACTTTATCATAATGTTCAGGGTCAATACCTGCACCGCTATCTTCAATTTGTATACATGCATCGCCATCTGTAGCAGTAAAAACTGAAATATTTATCATTCCTTCATGAGGCGTATATTTGATCGCATTATCAATTAAGTTAAAAATAATTGAGTGTACTGTTGGCTCAATACTATGCATTTCAATCAGTTCGTTACGGACAAACCCTAGGTCAATGTCTTTTTGCATAGCTAAATTAACCAGCTGTTCAACACAATTTAAAGCGACATCATTGAGTTGAAAAGTTTTGGTCGGTTCAATCACACTTAAAGAAACATCTTGCTTAGCCAAAGCCAAAAGCTGTGTGACCAAATGCTGAATACGTGCTAATCCTTTACTCAGATTTTGCAAAGACTCGTGCTCAGGAAGCTGACTAATTAGAATTTTAGTTTGTAAATTTAAGGCTGTGACAGGAGTTCGTAATTCATGAGCAGCATCTGCAATAAACTGTTTTTGTTCCATTTGAGCCTTAGATATACGTTCAAACAGACGGTTCATTTCATCAATAGTAGGCAATAATTCTTGAGGATAGTCTAAAGCTTCAATTGGCGTTAATTCTTCCGAATCACGATGAGTCAGTTCATTTTTAAAGTCATCTATCGGCTTTAGACCTCGGCGAATAATCGCGGCTAAAGCAAAAATCGCAAATGGCAAAATAATTAGATAGGGAATAAACATACTTCCTGCAAGTTCCCAAGCAAAAGCTTCACGAACTCGCTCTTGTTGACTTACCTGAATCTGATAATCTTTTAAAGGCAAAACGTAAGTTCTCACTACGCCTTGGCTAGTTTTATGCGAGTAAAAACCAGCTTGTGAGACAGGTGGAACCAACAGATGTAAATGATGAGATAAATGGGCCTGATCTTTATAAGCCCAAATGTCTACAAATAGATCTTCTTCATGATAAGTTTTGTGTAAATCGAACTTACTACTTACTGTTTTCAATGGATATTCAGCTGTTCGCTCTGCTAAATACTGCATTTGAGTATCTAAAATTTCATCAACTTCTTGAAGTGCAACCTTATAGGCACTAAAAATTAATATACAACCTAAGATGACACTGAAAATTGAGGTGCCCCAAATCAGTCGTTTTTTTAATGAGTAATGCACTATTATGAAGTTCCAAAATTTAAGTTACGATTGCCCTAAACGGTAACCCAACCCTCGAATAGTTCGAATAAAGTCTTTCCCAAGTTTAGCCCTCAAGTGATGCACATATACTTCAATTGTATTACTGGTCACATCACTATCGAAATCATATAACTTATCTTCAAGATTTGCTTTAGAAAAGATTTTATTTGGGTGGCTCATTAAAGGAATAAGAATCGCCCATTCACGATTCGACAAATCGATCCGTTGCCCTTTAAAGGTTGCAATATGTTGTTCAACGTTTAAAACCAGATCGCCACTTTGTAATAGTTGCTCATGGTTCGCAAGCTGAGCCTCCACCCCACTACGGCGTAATAGCGCGTGAATACGAGCAAGTAACTCATCAAATTCGTATGGTTTGATCAAGTAATCATCTGCACCGTGGTTTAATCCATCTACGCGGTTTTGTAACTGGTCTCGTGCAGAAATGATTAAAACTGGAGTTGCTGCCCTTTGGCGAATTTGCTTTAAGACCTGCATGCCATCCATCATAGGCAGCCCTAAGTCTAAAAGAATTAAATCGAATTTATTTTTAGCCAACTGAGCCAGACCATCTAAGCCATTATTGACCCACTCCACCTCAAATTGATGATATTGCAGCAACGTTATTGTTGACTCTGCAATCATAAAATCATCTTCAATCATCAAGATTTTTGTCATGTTCTAGGCTCGCTTTAATTCACATGGGCACAAGAGTGCAGCATATCCAGTTGAGGGTTGATGACCTGAGTTTTTACATCTAACAAACTTAATAAGCTTGGGAATAAATTATCCTGACTTAACTTTTCTTTAGTTTGTTGGCCTAAACAACTCACTTGTGCAAGATTGTGTTGTTTCCAGCTATCGGAAAACCACATAATCATTGGTACATGTGTTTGTTGGCTCGGTGCGATTGCATACGGTGAACCATGTAAATATAAACCATGTTCACCAGTTGATTCACCATGATCAGATAAATACCATAAACCTGTTTGATATTTCGATAATTCTTTTAGTTTATTAATCATCTGACTTAACACATGATCTGTATACACAATCGTGTCATCATAACTATTTAATAACTCTGTTCGAGAGCAGCCCTGTATCGCATTAGTATCACAAGTCGGTTTAAACGGTTGATATGACGCAGGTGCACGCTTGTAATAAGCTGGACCATGACTTCCGACTTGATGTAAAACAATGAGTCGTGGACGCGTATCTTCTTTAGGAATAGTGGCTAAATACTCATTTAAGCTATCAATTAAAATATCATCGAAGCATTCGCCATCTTTACACCATTTTTGCTTTAACTTTTCTGATATTTGATATTGCTCAACACGATCACAAGCACCTTTACAACCAGAATTATTATCAATCCAAGTCACTTGGTAACCCGCACGCTTTGCAATGTCCAATAGACCTTCACGATGACTTGCTAATTGCTCATCATAGTCAACACGTGGCATGCCAGAGAACATGCATGGAACTGAAACAGCAGTTGCTGTACCACATGAGCTAACTTGAGAAAAATTCAAAATATCTTGTTTAGAAAGCTCTGGATTTGTATTTTTGGCATAACCATTCAGTGAAAAACTTTCCGCACGAGCTGTCTCTCCGACAACCAGTACCATTAATTTAGGCAGGTTCTTTTGTACTGCCTGAACTTGATGAGCATCTTCACCATAATGTATTAATGGTAAGTTCTTCTTGGGTGCCTTCTTATGATAATAAGACATTAATGAAGAAATACTATTTTGAGGAGAAATCATGCCTTTTAAATCACGATGTTCACGAAAAATCGCAGCAAAATCGACATAATAAGTAAATAGCAAAATACCGACAATTGCAAAAGAAGCGACAATTGAGCCGACTTTTTTCAACAATAAATGAGAGAATTTTTCTTTTTTAAGCGATACTTGAGTAATTAAAATAATAGGTAAAACTACAAAGAAAACTGTCCAAAGTCCAAACCGTAATGAAACTAAATCAGAAACTTCAGATACATCTGTTTGTATCATATTTTGAATCTGATCAGGCGAGATGATTACACCTAACGTATTAACAAAATAAGAGCTAAAACCACCAATGAAGACCAACAAAATTGCAAAAAATTTGGCAGTCCATTTCCAATTTAAAATTTGTAAGAGCGCATAATAAGCAGCAACAACAATAACCACTGTAGCAGCTAAAAATAGAATAGCCTTTACTCCAAAATATGGAGTTAAAAGATGTACTTTATTATAAAAACCAATATTTAGAATTGCACCTAACCAAATGGCTATAATGAAATTAAACATAAACAGTGAAATCTGTTTATTTTTTAATATAGAAAAAAAATTCAGCATCTTGGGGAACTACAATCTTTTTATGATGCTTTACTGTAGAAATTGAAACTTAAAAATGACTTAAATAAAAAATGATCTAAGACAGATACTTTAAAAAAACACTTATTTTAAAAATTTTTCTAACAAAAAGACGAGGTTAGATTTAACCTCGTCTTTTTTAATTTTTAACTAAATATTGTTCTTAGAAACTATATTTAGCCATTAAACCAACACGGTTATCTTTGTAAGACTTACCATCAAAGGTATCACGCTTACCATTTACATACTCTAGACCCAAATCAATTGGTTTAACTGGCGTATAAATCACGTTAAGCCATGCTTGTTGAACTTTTTCATTCGCAGATGCATTTAATCTTGCAAAATCAGTACCGTCATCAGCGAATTGTGCACCATACGCTAGAGTAGAACGTAAGTTAGGTAAAATCTTATAAGTTCCACCCACTTGTACTGCTACAAATTCATTTTGCTCAATAGAATTGCCTTCTACTGCGTAAGGAGTGTTACTGCCATATAAGTAACTATTATCACCAACAACATATGATGCGTCAGCAAAGAGTTTTAAAGGATCAGACACTTTAAAGTCAGTACCGACAGCTACGCCCCAACCAATTTTATCATCATCAGCAAGCTGTGATTTATAATTTTCTACTAGAACACGAGCTGAAGCAGAACCTCTGCCTTCTGCATAACCTTGAGTGATTTTAGCAGTTAATGCAGGTAGGCTATACTTAATACTATCGCCTGTTACCGAAGTAGTACTATCACCTTTTTCAGCAGAAACAAATAATTGTGTAGTTGGACCTAACTTGTAGTTATAACGTACCTGAGGTAGACGCTTAGTACCACCACCAATGTTGGTCGAGAAGTCGATCATTTCTGGTGCATGATTAGACAAGAAGTTCGAAGTTGTTTGACCAAACAACCAGTTGTTATATGTTAAATAAGCATGACGAATACGCAATGAGCCATTTGAATCTGTTGTTGAGCCAGCAAAATCGACTTCGATTTTACCACCAACTTTGGCATCATTTACTGGAGCAGTAAAATCTAAACCAAGGCGTGTTGTTTTACCTGTCGCACGTAATTTATCGTGTGTTTTACCATCTGACTTACTTACATCACCGAAGTCGTTATCCGCACCTTCAATAATATAGTTAGCGTCACCACGAACAAAACCATATAGGTTCACATCAGCACCAGCTTTAGATTTAAAACCTGCTAACGGCGAAACTGGTGCAGCAACTGGTTGTGCCTTAACTTCAGCTAACTGTACTTGCTGTTGTTGCTGTACTTGCTGCTGTTGTTGCTGCACTTGGCTTTGTTGTTGAATTAAAGCTTTTAAAGCTTCAACTTCTTTACGAAGCTGTTGAATTTCCGCTTTGTCGGAAGTCGCAGCATGTGCCCCACTCATCATTAAAGCTGTAACTGTAAGAGCTAAACTTTTAACAACGAAAGATTTACGATTAAGGAATAGATCCATCAAAAACTCCAAAAATATATTTTATGTTGCCTATCCATGCCAAGTTGATTTACGCCATTAAATTAAGGGGCTAAAAAATCAACTCTCCTCCACTTTGGTTACATTAATTTTATTACCGCAACCAAAACCAATTTCAACGTTATGCAAGACCAAAACCAATAACCAAAGACATAAAAAACATACTTTGACTTACAGATTTTTACCTTAACTTCATGTTGTAACGAATCCTACACAACTCTCTTATCTTATAGAATGATTAAATCGTTATTTCATTATTCTTTTTTAGACTTTAGGCTAATATCCAATCTACTTGAACATTTTTCTACCCATTTTAATTGATTCACATGATTTTTCTTGTTAACGAAATCCATTTTTACTCCAGTTAGCTTCCATTTGCTACTCAAACAAGATGGCACAATTAATAGAGCATTTAAATAGCTAAAAACATACATTTTTAAAAACATAGACAAAGGTAGTAGATAATGACTAGATCACTCCTTAATCGATATTAAATTTCTTTATTTCATTTAGTTAACATTATTTTTCTTGTAGTTTTGCATGTTTCCAGAGGGAAATAGGGAGCAAAGTAACAGTGCCAATAATGACAATAGCTATCAAATAATGGAAATAACCAAGTGCATCTCCAAACACACCACTCAAGCTATAAAGCCCTCCACTCACAGTCGCCATGACTGAAACCTGAAAGGTAAAATCTGTCCCTGCATATTCTTTTCGACTGTAGTGCATGACTAAGGTCAACATAACCACCAATAACATTGCCGAGAATGCATCCTCTAAAGCATTGACTGTATAGATAGCCCAAACATTCAGTTGAATTTTTTGTTCGTAAGCATAAGCTAAATAGGCATAGGCAGCTAAACTCATGATTTTAAATACTGAAAAAACAATTAAGGCCGTAGGTCTAGAGAAGTATTTAAGCAGCCAACCTGCAATTGCCGCCCCTGCCAGTGCCGCTACAGCACCGAGCATCGTGATATAAACGCCAATTTGAGTAAAACTTAGCCCCATATCAACCATTAAAGGTTTAAGTAGTGGTCCGGCTAAACCATCTGCTACTTTAAAACTAATAAGTACAACCAACCAAGAACGAAGCTCTTTATTTTGAGAGAAATAACTCAAGTAGGCCTTAATCTTTATGATTAAGTTTTGTTGATTAAGTTGAGGTTCATTATTTGAATGAGAATTGTGTTTAGGTTCTTTAAATAATAAAACAGGTAAAGTGTTTAAAAATACCAAAGCCGCTAATAGCAAAAAAGTGGGTTGCCATGTCAACCAGTCTAAACACCAAAGTACGGCGCCTCCCCCAACAATAAAACCTAGTCGGGAACCAATCACCTGAAATGTATTTCCCCAATGTTGCTGGTCATGTTTCAACAAATTAACCGCCAAAGCATCGGTTGCAATATCTTGTGTTACTCCTGTTAAGTTCATTAAAAGAAGCGAAATAAAAAAGGCAAATAGATAAATAGGCTGGTCTAAAGCTTGAATGGGGAAAAAAGACAAAATGCAAAGTACACCCACAGTCAAAAACTGAGTAGGTAAAATCCAGCTGCGGTAGTGCCCTAAACGTGAAAGCGCATGTCGATCAACCCACGGCGCCCAAAATATCTTGATTGACCAAGGCAACATGAGTAAGCCAAAACCACCAATATGGGCGAGTGACACACCTTGCGCCCTTAAAATAACGGGTAAGGTATGGGTCATAAACCCCACAGGCAACCCTTGTGCCCAATATAAGGAAAATAGCAGAAGATACAGGTTTTGCTGCCGCCACATAGATACCTACTTTTTATTTCTTTAATGAGGAATAACATCAAATGTCATGTTGTTCTTACATTTTGCCAATGAAGCATATATTTCAAAAGATTAAGATTAAACAAGGACAAGTTAAAATTTAAAAAAATATGGATCAACATTTCCCTAATTTACCTCATTTGGTACCTCAACGCGGCACTGCGTTAAGCCGAGCACTATTTAAAAAACTTTTTTTAGCGCAAGGTTGGACAATTGAAGGCGAAATTCCTAATTATCCAAAAGCAGTTGCAATTATTTCACCACATACGTCTAACATTGATGGGTGGTATGGTTTTCTTGCTATTTTCGGATTAGGTATCCAGATTACTGTTTTGGGTAAAGATGCTCTTTTTAAACCACCTTTTAAACGGGCGTTAGATTGGGCGGGTGTTATTCCAGTTAAACGTGACACAGCCAATGGACTAACTGAACAAGTCGTCGCCACGATTCAAAAATATGACAAGATCTGGATTGGGATGGCGCCCGAAGGCACACGTAAAAAAGCAAAAAAAATGAAAAGTGGTTTTTACCATATTGCCGCAAAAGCTAATATTCCAATTGTGATGTTTTCTTTTGATTATGACCATAAAACGATTCACTGCTTAGGTCACTTAGACCCAAGTGGAAACTATGATGAAGATCTACAAAAGATTTTTGACCGCTATGAAGGAAAAATTTCACCCAAAAATCGTAATTGGCTTGCCGAACCTTTACAAAATCTAGTGAAAAAAACCTAGCAAAAATTGAGCGAATCTGGTCTTATGGCCCTTCTTAATTTATCTCGACATAGATTATTTTTAAAGATGAAAATTGCTCAATTTGCCAGTATTGGATTTATCTCTCTAGCACTCTTTGGCTGTGATAAATTTAGCAAAACACCAACACCGACGACCTCAATTAAAGCCCGTGAACCTGTCATTGCGCTTGCTTTAGGTGGCGGTGGAGCAAAAGGATTTTCACATATTGGTGTGATCAAGGTTTTAGAGTCTCATGGAATTAAACCTAAAATTGTAACGGGTACCAGCGCTGGTAGCTTTGTTGGAAGTATCTACGCGAGTGGGCAAACACCTTATCAATTGCAAAGTCTGGCCCTGAAATTACAAGAGTCTGATATCCGTGATTTAACCCTTAATCGTCAGGGCATTATTCTCGGACAAAAGTTACAAGACTACGTGAACCGTAATGTTGGCAATAAACCGATTGAGAAGTTCCCAATCCGCTTTGCGGCTGTGGCAACGCGTCTTGATAATGGTCAAAAAGCAGACTTTATTAAAGGTAATGCAGGCCAAGCAGTACGTGCCTCTTGCAGCATTCCAAATGTGTTCGTGCCTGCGACAATCGGCAATCAAAAATACGTAGATGGCGGCCTAGTCAGCCCAATTCCTGTAAAAACAGCTCGTGATATGGGTGCAGATATTGTGATTGCAGTTGATATCTCCGCGCGTCCGGCAGGTAACCGCCCAGCCAATATGTGGGGATTACTTGATCAGACGATTAATATCATGGGCCAACAAAGTATTAATGAAGAACTCAAGCAAGCAAATGTGGTAATTAAACCTAAAGTTGGTCATTTAGGTACACTAGACTTGAAATCCAGTAATGAAGCAATTTTGGAAGGTGAAAAAGCTGCTCAAGCTCAAATGCGTCAAATTGAAGGTGCAATTGCAAACTTCAAAAAATCTCCAGCAGCATTTAAGCCCGCACCACGCTCTAAATTCTAATTGAAGTGGTTTTTTTCTATCCACACTTCCTATCATCTGCTACAGTGGTAAAAGTGATATTGAGTCACTTTTACTCACATAAATATATATAAAAGAGCAGATCTATGGAGTTTGTTGTACAACCTTGGCACTGGTTTGTATTGGGTATCTTACTTATTCTTTCTGAACTGATTCTACCTGCCTTCGCCGCACTCTGGTTTGGTATTGCCGCCATTATGGTGTGCATTCTCTATTGGTTATTTCCAGATATTAGCCTCACAACGCAAATTGTATTGTGGATTGTATTATCAGTGCTATGCACCATTCTTTGGTTCAAGTTTATTAAACCCTTATCAATTGATAAAACGAAAGCGGGTCTCCCCCGTGAAGCAACGATTGGTCAAATTGGAATGGTTATTCAAACTGGTCTAGACCATGATCAAATTATTGTTCGCTTTCCAATGCCTATTTTAGGGGCCGATGAGTGGAATTGTCGGAGCACCACTCCTGTTAAAGTAGGCGATCGTGTCAGAGTTATTGACATTTCGGGTAATGACTTAATTGTTCAAACCCACAGTACTTCATAAACATTAAAGATAAAGAGAGGGTATTTTCATGCCAGTCGGTACTATTATTGTTTTAGCCTTTTTGGCTTTTGTAGGTGTTACCATTTTTAAAGGGGTTCGTATTGTTCCTCAGGGCTACAAGTGGATTGTCCAACGTTTAGGTAAATATCACACTACCCTTAATCCAGGACTTAACTTTGTGATTCCCTATATCGATGAAGTGGCTTATAAAATTACCACGAAAGATATTGTGCTAGATATTCCGTCGCAAGAAGTAATTACACGTGACAATGCCGTATTGCTCATGAATGCTGTGGCCTATATTAATTTAACCACACCAGAAAAAGCAGTTTACGGTATTGAAAACTATACATGGGCGATTCAAAACCTTGTACAAACCTCATTACGTTCTATTGTCGGTGAAATGGATCTAGATGATGCATTGTCTTCACGAGATCACATTAAGGCGAAGTTAAAAGCTGCTATTTCTGACGATATTTCAGATTGGGGCATTACCTTAAAAACTGTTGAGATTCAGGACATTCAACCGTCTCATACCATGCAAGCCGCCATGGAAGAGCAAGCTGCTGCAGAACGTCAACGTCGTGCTGCTGTTACTAAAGCCGATGGTGAAAAACAGGCTGCTATTTTAAGTGCAGAAGGTCGTTTAGAAGCTTCTCGCCGTGATGCAGAAGCACAAGTCGTGTTAGCTGAAGCTTCTCAACGTGCAATTGAAATGGTGACCATTGCAGTTGGCGATAAAGAGATTCCTGTGGCATATCTGTTGGGTGAGCAATATGTAAAAGCAATGCAGGATATGGCGAAATCTAATAATGCTAAAACTGTGGTTTTACCTGCGGATGTTTTAAATACAATTCGCGGTATTATGGGAAAGCATAATTAATTCAATTACTTCAATTAAGTAATTGAAATCAAAACGGTGACGATCATGTCGCCGTTTTTTATATTATTGGTTTTTTAATCTTTTCTGATCTTTCAAAGGTAATTTCTTTACGACTAAATCATAAGAATCATGAATTAAATCTTGCAGTAAATCGCTAGTTAAACTCTTATGCGGTGTAATTGAAATCCAGTGTTTTTTATTCATGTGATAACCCGGAATAATGAATGAATAAAGCTCCTGATATTCCTGACTTTTATACGGATCACACTTCACATTAATCATTTTGACGCTTGCAACTTCTGTCGTCAGCATGAACATTTTCTCTAAAATTTTAAAAACCTCATAGTCTGGACCAAAAGGATGAGTCTGTTGACTAAAGGGAAGATTACGCGCAATTTCAATTGCTTTTTGATGGAGTTGTTCACCATTCATTCTTTTTCTCCTTTATTCATTTCGCATGAATAGAAGTTATGAATATTGATTTAATATTATTAGTTCGTACGCGCTAAAAGAAATTGTGAGATATCAACTAATTCTTTTGCATTATCACCAAAATGAGCTAAGGCTTCAAAAGCTTGATCGTGCAATTCTTTTGCATAGATCTGTGCTTGTTCAAGACCCATTAACGCTGGGTATGTCGATTTTTGCACTTGCTCATCCTTACCAGCAGTTTTACCCAAAGCTTCAGTACTCGACGTAATATCGAGAATATCGTCTAACACTTGAAAAGCTAATCCAATCGTCTGCCCATATTGGCGCAATTTTGGAATTGCTTGATCTGTTCCAGAAAAGATGGTGACTGCACCCATCATAATTGCAGCCTGAATGAGTGCACCAGTTTTATTGCGATGGATATTTTCTAGTTCGTCTTGAGCAATTTGCTTGCCTTCAGCTTGTAAGTCTAACACCTGTCCAGAGACCATTTTAGAGCTGGCAGTTGCTAAAATCTGCATTTGTTTTAATACAATCGCAGCATCAGTACCCTGCCCTTGTTCATCGAACAAACGGCTACCTAAAACTTCAAAAGCCATTGATTGTAAAATATCGCCTGCAAGCAAAGCAGTATCTTCACCAAACGCAACATGACAAGTCGGCTGACCACGACGCAGTAAATCATTGTCCATACAAGGCAAATCATCATGAGCCAGTGAATAACAATGAATTAACTCTACAGCAACCGCCGCACGACGAGCCGCAGCAAAATTTGGATTTGGCTGTAAAGAAGCAGTGGCATAACATAAAGCTGGACGCACACGTTTTCCACCAAGCATAACTGCATGGTGTACTGCACTTTTTAAAGGCTCTGGAATTGAGAACGCGGCCAATGTCGTCAATAAATCTTGTTGAATACGTTGTTGAGCTTGTTTTAAAACATCCGCATTAACTTGAGAGAGTGATGACACAGTCGCCTCGATAAAATCAGTAGAGAAATTTTATTGAATGTAATGAAGCATTCATGCGCTACATCATACACGATTCACTGTGAAAAGTGGGTGCTGAGTTTTTAAAGGCAGACGTAAAAAAGCCTCTACATATTGAGAGGCTTTTTATTTAGATGAGGTTTAGAAACTGTCACCCGGAACACGCACCCAACCTTCCATTAACACACGTGCACTACGACTCATAATGGCTTTTTTAACTGCCCATTGATCATTAACAAGTTCAGCTTGAGCACCAACACGTAATGTTCCAGATGGATGCCCAAAACGTACCGCTTCACGTTCGCCACCACCAGCCGCTAAATTCACCAATGTACCTGGAATGGCAGCAGCAGTGCCAATCGCAACTGCTGCTGTTCCCATCATGGCATGGTGCAATTTACCCATCGACAAAGCACGAACAAGTAAATCAACATCACTCTCTGAAACTGGCTTACCACTCGAAGCTGTATAGTTTTTTGGTTTAGAAACAAAAGCAATTTTTGGTGTGTGCTGACGTGCAGCTGCTTCTGAAATATCTTTAATTAAACCCATCTGCACCGCACCATATGCACGAATTTTTTCAAAACGTGCCAGTGCTGCCGCATCGCTATTAATATGATCTTGTAATTCAGTGCCTTGGTAACCCAAATCTTCTGCATTTAAGAAAATGGTTGGAATACCTGCATTAATAAATGTCGCTTGGAAACGACCAATATCAGGAACGTCTAATTCGTCAACCACGTTTCCTGTCGGGAACATATCGCCGCCTTCTTCGCCATCATCGGCTGGATCTAAAAACTCAATTTGAACTTCAGCGGCAGGAAACGTCACACCATCAAGTTCAAAATCACCAGTTTCTTGAACTTGACCATTGGTGATAGGCACATGGGCAATAATGGTTTTTTGAATATTCTTTTGCCAAATTCGAACAGTACATAGGCCATTTTCAGGAATACGGTCTGCATCGACCAAACCATTTGAAATAGCAAAAGAGCCAACCGCAGCAGTTAAGTTTCCGCAGTTACCACTCCAGTCTACAAAAGGCTGATCTATTGAAACCTGACCAAATAAATAATCTACATCATGCTCTGGCTGAGTACTTTTAGCGAGAATAACAGTTTTGCTAGTACTAGAAGTGGCTCCCCCCATCCCATCAATTTGTTTTCCATAAGGGTCTGGACTACCAATTACACGGAGTAAGAGTTGATCTCGTGCTTGTCCTGCAATTTGGGCTTTTTCCGGCAAATCATCAAGCTTAAAAAATACACCTTTACTGGTTCCACCACGCATATAAGTTGCTGGAATTTTAATTTGCGGTACTGAGCTCATATCAACTGTTATCCTTACTATTATGTTCTTCTATATCAAAACAAGCATTCTTGTTTACCCTTCTCTTCATCTTAAATTGTTTTAAGGTCAAGAGATAGCACTCTGCTTTATACATCAATCGTATTGACGCGGGCATATTTTGGGAATTTAGCAATATGCTTGCAATGACTTAATCTAAGCAAAATCTAAGAAAAAAAGTCTATATGAAATTATATTTTTTAGAACACTTTTCACTCGATATTGAAATATTAAATACAAATGATTGATTTTAAATATTTTTTAAGAGTACTTTTCAGTCACTCGTTATTAATTTGTAGGCTAGGCTAAAATAACTCCATCTATTAGAATAATTTACTTATTCATTGTGAGTGAAGACCTTTGACCAACGAATCTTCTACACTGCAACGAGGACTAAAAAATCGACACATCCAATTAATTGCTATGGGTGGAGCAATTGGTACCGGATTATTTTTAGGCTCGGCGCAAGTGATTCAATCTGCGGGACCATCCATTATTTTAGGATATGCCATTGGCGGCTTAATCGCGTTTTTGATTATGCGCCACTTGGGAGAAATGATTGTTGAAGAACCTGTTGCAGGATCGTTCAGCCATTTTGCTTATAAATATTGGGGGAAATTTCCTGGATTTTTAGCTGGATGGAATTATTGGATACTCTATGTTCTGGTTGCGATGAGTGAACTCACCGCTGTGGCCAAATATATTAATTATTGGTGGCCCCATATCCCAGCATGGACTTCTGTCTTATTTTTCTTTGTCGTAATCACGGCAGTTAACTTAACCAACGTTAAATTTTATGGTGAATCTGAATTCTGGCTCGCCATTATTAAAGTAACTGCGGTTATCTCGATGATTGTATTTGGCCTTTATTTGCTATTTACAGCAGATGTAGATTCAAGCATTTCATTTAGCAACCTTTGGACACATGGTGGCTTTTTTCCAAATGGCTTTAGTGGCCTGTTCTATATGTTAGCTTTCTTAATGTTCGCCTTTGGTGGTATTGAGCTAATTGGTATGGCAGCGGCTGAAGCAAAAGATCCGAAAAAAACCATTCCAAAAGCAATTAACCAAGTCGTTTTCCGTATCTTAATTTTCTATATCGGTTCACTAACAATTTTGCTTTCATTAGTGCCATGGAACCAATTAGATCTTGGTGGTCTCGACAAAAGCCCATTCGTCATGATTTTTAGCCAAATGGGAATTGGTTGGGCTGCACATCTTCTTAACTTTATTATTTTAACTGCTGCTTTATCTGTTTATAACAGTGGTATGTTCGCAAACAGCCGTATGTTATACGGTCTAGCTCAACAAGGTAACGCTCCAAAAGTTTTCAAAAAAGTAAACAAACAAGGCGTACCTGTTCCAGCCGTATTACTTTCTGCATTGTTAATTTTTGGTTGTGTACTGTTGAACTACTTTGTACCCGAAAATGCATTAAGTCACTTAATGTATATCGTCGTTGGTGCATTAGTATTGAACTGGGCAATGATTAGTTTGACTCACCTCAAATTTAGATCAGCAATGAAAGCAAAAGGTGAAAAAACTCACTTCCCTGCACTTTGGGCACCATTTAGTAACTATTTGGTTTTAGGCTTTATTGCAGTTGTTCTCTACATCATGTGGAGCCAAGGTTTCAAAGAGTCAGTGATGATGATTCCAATCTGGATCGTTCTCATGTTTGTACTATTTAAATTATTGAATTCTAAAAAACAATAATTCTATATTTCATACTTAAATACAAAAAAGCCTCTGTTTCGACAGGGGCTTTTTTATTCATAATCAGAAAATTATGCACTGTAAAAATTAAAATTTCATCGACAATAAAATTAGAAGTTATGCATATTTATACTGACGCGAACAGTAAGCTCGTTCAATTTCTGGTGAACGTAATTGCTGATGTTTAGTTTTACGCCCTGCCATACGTTTGCGCCAGAGTTTAAAACTATTGGTTTTCAGGTTGTATCTCATCAAACGAATAACTTCACTTTCACTTAAGCCATACTCTCGCTCAATTGCTTCAAATGGAGTCCGATCTTCCCATGCCATTTCAATAATTCTAGATAAGTCCTGTTCATCAATTTTTTTCATGTTATGCCCTTTTGAATTATACGATAGCCAAATCTGATTTTTAACAAACAACTCTCTGGTAATAATGCTATCCACCCGATTGCTTGCTTGAATCTTTTCATCTTTTGCTTCAGATCATAGAAAGATAAGCATGAATTTTTTGTGATTTTTTAGCGTTATAAACTATTTTTTCTACAAGGCATAAGTAGTTATGAAACTGTTGAGTGGTTCAACTTTATCTTTATTACCCACTATGGCTAAAGTTTTAATACTTAAAACATGAAAAAGCCATTGCCTTAGCAATAGCTTTTTCGTTTATAATCATAAAATTATGCGCCCTTAGCTTAACTGGATAGAGCAGTTGCCTCCTAAGCGACCGACGTGGGTTCGAGTCCCGCAGGGCGCACATATTTTCAACAAAGCAGTGTACTTAATTCTTCACTTCAGCCAACAATGTTTCAGCTGCAAGTTTGCCTAAATTATTAGAAGCAAGTGGGCTATCACCTGTTAACAATTTACGGTCTCTATGACATTGTCCGGTAATACCCTTATTTAAAATTTCCACACCGAGTTTTTCAAGGTTTTCACCAACTAACCAAGGTAACGCACCCGGCATATAGCCAATATCGATATTCGCGCCTGCATCTAAAGCATCAGGGAATACACAAATTTGATAACCTTTGAAAATATAGTTTTCAGGCGCTTCGTCTACAGCCGCAGCCAATAACGCAGCAGGTCCATGACATAAGGTAATAATAAATTTATCTTGTTCAACTGCCCATTTAAGGACTTTTTTTACTTCAAGGCTATGTGGAATCTTAGCTAATACACCATGCCCACCCGGAATAAAGACAGCCGCATAAGGTGAGTTTTCCCCTACTACTTTTTCTAAAATATCTCCGAGCTTTAGAGGATTCTTTAACTTGTCTGCATATTTCTGAAAGGTCTCTAATACAACTTGTTCTTGCTTTGGCATCGCCCACATTTCAAGTTTGGCAGGATTACCTGAAAGTGTCGCAACATCAATTTCAAAGCCAGCATTATCTAAATGAAACATCGGTAAAAGCATTTCAACAGGATGATTTCCGGTAGAAAAAAACTTGCCGTTTTGCATTTGAATATAACGCTCATCGGTTGCAATCACTAAGATTTTTTTACTGCCCGTATACGGCGTTGAATAAGTCGTGCCATCGTAATCTGTTTTTGGAGCAGTATATTGACTCAGTGAATAAGGTGATGGGAAAAAGGCATTATCTTCAGCCAAATCTGGAGTAGGATTTTTATCATCAATATTTGAGGTATTCATTGTTACTATCCTTTTTCATCAGTATGGAAAGAAATAATAAATTAAGAGCCAATTCTTATTTCTTACTCAATGTATAGGTGAAGTCATAGAAGTGGTGCAATCTGCCAATAGAATTTGGCAATTTTATAGAGAAATAGGCAGAATTTAGAATTATAAAATTCAGTTTAGGCGAACCTGTCGTTCACCTAAACTTTAGTGACTACAGCTTTATGCGTTCATTTCTAAAACGATCTTTCCGATGTGATCACCCTGCTCCATACATTCATGAGCACTTTGTACATCTGAAAAATCATACGTTTTATAGATTTGAGGTAAACACTTACCTTGTGCCAATAAGGGCCACAGATACTCATGCAAAGATTGGGCAATTTGTGCTTTTTCTTCGCTAGTACGCGCTCGCATCGTTGAACCCGTAATCGTGGCGCGCTTTAAAATCAATTTTTGTAAATCAAATTCTTTTGCGATTCGACCACCCATAAAACCAATAATGACAAGTCGACCATCACGTTTTAATAGATTTAAATTTTTCTGGAAATAAGAGCCACCCACAATATCCAGAATGACATCAACACCTTGGTCTTGGGTGTGTTTCAAAATTTCTTGCTCAAAATCTTGGGTTTTATAGTTAATTGCCGTGGTCAAATCAAAGAGTGCCTCAACTTTATCTTCGCTTCCAACCGTAGCAAAAGTTTTAATCCCTAAAGCATGACAGATGGCTAAAGCAGTGGTACCAATGCCACTGGCCCCTCCGTGAATCAATGCTGTTTCATTTGCCTTTAAACGACCAATATCAAAAAGATTGGCCCAAACTGTGAAGAACGTTTCTGGAATAGCAGCGGCTTGAGTAAACGATAAATTTTCAGGTATTGGTAGTACTTGTGTGGCAGCAACTGCACAGTACTCTGCATAGCCACCACCGTTTGTTAAAGCACAAACTTTATCTCCAACTTTGAACTGCTGCACTTGGTCACCTACCGCAACCACCACGCCAGCAACTTCTAATCCCGGTATTTGAGTAACGCCTTTAGGCATTGGATATAGGCCCATACGCTGTAACACGTCAGGGCGGTTAATTCCAGCAGCCTTTACCTCAATTAAGACTTCATCTGCTTGAGGTGCTGGAATATTAGCCTCTTGAACTTTTAGAACCTCAGGTCCACCTGGAGCGGTAATTTCAATAATTTTCATGGTTGTTGGAAGGGTCATTAATCTGCTCCATATCTTGTCTAAATGAATATAACAATGAACCTAAAATGAAAACATGTGTCTTAGGTTTACTTTGTATAAATAGGCAATTCAAATCAATTTTTAGGCATAAAAAAGCCTAGAATAGTCTAGGCCCTTTCATTTCATCAGATTTTAAGCCGATAAATTAAAGAACATTGCTGCAATCAGAATAATTACACCCAATACGATTCGATACCATGCAAATACACGTAACGTATGGCGCTCTACAAATAGCACTAATGCTTTTACAACAAATAAAGCGGCAATAAAGGCTGCAACGAAGCCCACTCCAATATTAATCATATTATCAGCGGTAAGTACGTCTGCATTTTTGATCAAGTCAAAAGTTGCTGCGCCCAACATGGTTGGCATTGCAAGGAAGAAAGAAAATTCTGTAGCAGCTTTACGTGATAAGCCCGCAAACATTCCGCCTACAATTGTTGCACCTGAACGTGAAGTCCCCGGAATCATGGCAACACATTGAGCAAGCCCGACTAAAAGTGCTTGTTTAAAAGTAATTTTGGTCGCATCGTCCGTCTTATGTTCAAACTGCTTAGATTCAACCCAGAAAATAATGAGAGCACCAACAATCAATGCAATAGCAACGACAATTGGGCTGAACAAAACACTTTTAATAAAGTCGACGGCCAAAACACCAATAATGACTGCAGGGAAAAATGCAATAAGTACACTGATGGCGAAATGACGAGACTCGACATCTCCACTAAAAAAACCTTTAATCAAATTAATAATTTTTTGTCGGTATAACCAGCACACTGCCAAAATAGCACCTAACTGGATTACGACCTCAAATACACGTCCACCGTCTGAATGGAAATCGATAATATGACCAAATAGAATCAGATGGCCTGTACTCGAGATGGGTAAAAACTCAGTTAAGCCTTCAACAAAGCCTAGAAACAGTGCTTTTATAACTTCAAAATTTTCCATAACTTGCTCAAAGAAAGTTAATCACTAGAACGATCTAAAATTTGTTTTATCGCAATTGGTAAGCCTCAAATTTGACTTAACACATGTTCAATATCAGATCATTTCTAACGTTTGTGGTTATTGCCCCTAGTTAAAGGCAGTTTATTTAAAGTGCGATAATGTATCACATCATGATGACAAACTTGGGTTAACTATCGTAAAAAGATAAAACTTGGTAAAGAACTGCCAAAATTTCTCTTGTTATAGATAAAGCTTTTTTGCCGCCTCTTACTCTACAAAATGATCTTAAAAAGTCCTTAAAAAAACATGATATTATTGTGATTAAATGCAGCTCATATCAAAAATTCTATCTGAATGAAAAATACTAAAATTAATGCACGCCATCTTATTATCGATTTGTTTCTTTCCTCAGCCTATCCTCAACTCACCATCAAACAAATATTAATTGCCGCCAAACTCTTTAATATGAGTGAAAATGGAATTCGTGTTGCTACAACTCGGTTATTAAATGAAGGCATGATAGAAAGTGTCGATCGCGGTATTTATCAACTTTCGCCATCAACCAAAGAATGGGCAAAAATCATTTTGAACCGCAAAAATGGCATTAAACAAACCAAAGAATGGCAACAACATTATCTTGCAGTATTTACAGGTACGTTAGGTCGCATAGATCGCACCGCTTTAAAAAAGAGAGAACGAGCATTACGTCAATTTGGCTTTAAAGAACTCGAAACCGGTATTTATATTCGACCTGACAATTTGGCCTATAGTTTCGAAAAAACATGTGAAGAACTTGTTTTAGCAGGCCTTGAAAGTGAAGCCAAAATTTCTATTATTCAAAAATTTGATTCAAAAAGCCTTCAGTTGATTGCGTCTTTATGGGATACCCAACAACTCGAATTAAACTACAAAAACTATAGCCAAGATATTCAGCAGTGGCTTTTAAAATATGAAAAATTATCGCTCAATGACGCTGCTGCTCAAGCATTGTTACTAGGGCGAGAAACCATTACTTTATTAATGAATGATCCTTTACTACCCTCTCCCTTTGTTAATGAACATGCCCGCAATCAATTTGCTCAGAATGTACAACAGCTAGACTCGATTGGACAAAAGCTGTGGCAAAAACTTTATGAAAATGAATTAACACATTAAAGAACGATTTATTTTTTTACAAACAAATATTACAACTTTTAAAATTTTATGATTATATTGGTAATATAAAATATGAATACCAAAATCTGATTTGGGAGAATAAAAATGAATACACAGGTTAGTGTTACCGATCTATTTAGCAGAGAAGAAATACAAGAACTCACGGAGCCTTCAGATGCTTACGGCGCTTGGGCTGTTGCAAGTACATGGGCGGTTATTGGGGGAACATTTGCTAGCTTAATTATGATGTGGGATTACTTACCTAGTTGGGGCAAATTACTTGCTTGTATGCTTGCCTTGGCTATATTGGCGGGTCGGCAGTTATGCCTAGCAATTCTGATGCATGATGCATCCCATAAAAGCTTATTCAAAAATAAGAAAATAAATGACTTTGTAGGCGAATGGTTATGCGCCCGTCCAATCTGGAATGATCTACACAAGTACCGTCAACATCACGTTCGCCATCATGCAAAAACCTCTACTCCAGATGATCCCGACCTTTCTTTGGTGTCGGATTTTCCTGTAAGCAAAAAATCTGTTACTCGTAAATTCTTACGCGACTTAACGGGGATGACGGGATTAAAATTTAGCTTTGGTCGAGTGCTAATGGATCTTGATTTAATGAAGTGGACCGTTGCAAATGATCAGGTTTGGTTAGACCGCAGCAATAAACATCTTGTTGATTATGCCAAAAGTCTTGTAAAAAACAGTAGTGGAGCCATTGCAACCAACGCAGCTCTTTATGGTGTTTTAAAGGCATTTGGTCAGCAACGTTTTTATTGGTTATGGCCTTTAGCTTATTTGACCCCATTTCCATTATTTTTAAGAATTCGCTCAATGGCGGAGCATGCAGGTATGCAAACGAGCCTGACAGCCTTAACAAATACGCGTACAACACGTGCAGGTTGGATTGCTAGAAGCTTTGTGGCCCCTATTCATGTTAATTACCACATGGAACACCATTTAATGGCTTCGGTACCCTACTTCAAACTGCCACGCATGCATCGTCTATTGAGAGACCGCGGACATGTCCCGACACCACTTAGCTATTTTGAAGTGATTCAGTTGCTTTCATCTAAGCCAGAACGAACGGCTTAAAGCTCTCGAATCAGATTTAGAGGTTATGCAATTAAATCAGTGACCTCTCTAACCCAAATGTGAACTCAATTCATCCATTTTGCTGTGGGTCTGAAAATATTTGGGTGTGACTCCCATCCAACGCTTAAATGCACGGGTAAAATGAGAAGTCTCGGCATAACCTAAAGTTAAAGCTACTTTTTCAATCGACATGTTATTTTGAGCTAAAAGTTTCTGGGCATGTTGCTTTTTAAGTGAGTCAACTAAGATGGTAAAACTTGTATTTTCAATGGCTAAATATCGTTGCAAAGTTCGCTCTGAAATATTCATGACTTGAGCCACTTGCCCTACCTTTAATGTCTCAATCTCGCCATTTACAAGTAATTTTTCAGCAACTTGTTTGACTTGCCATTTCCAGCCACTGTGTAACTTTAATTTTTCTATATCTCGCTTGCATTGTGCATTTACTAAAGGCGCCAACATTGGGTCTGCCGTTAATACAGGCTGTGTTAAATATTCTTTTGGAAATATCCAGTTGTTGCGTTTTTGATTAAATAAACAAGTGACTGCCAGTTGACTACTTATTTGGGCAAAACCTGTCGGTTCTGGCATTTGTAATTCAACTTTCCCTAAATTGGATAAGCCTGTTAAATTTTTTGCAATTTGAACAAAGCCTACCAATAAAAAAATGTTGGCATTTGGACTCAACTGAAATTCCTTTACAGGCTGATGAATGAACCAATATGCATAATTATTTTCTTGTTTTAATTCTGGTTTAAAAACCTCGCAACGTGACCCAATGAACTGTTCAAGAATTTTTAAGGCTTCTCCTAAATTTGGAGAAACCATGGCAGCCATTCCGACTGAACCATAACATGAAGCAGTCATTTCTAAAGCCAAATACCCCGCTAATGCAGGCTCTTTGCACAACTCGATGGCCCGCTCAATGAGCTGATTTAAGGCATTAAACTCAACATACCAATATGGTTTTTTTAATTGATCTACTGTTATGCCGCTTCCATCTAAAAGCTGCTTGCAAGAGACACCCCACCGCTTAACAGTCTCGACGATTAAGTTAATATAAGTTCCGGGTAATTCTGGATTCATGAGTATCCCATTGAGCAAAATAAATGGCGCGAAATGGTAAAAACTGTCAGTTCATGAACTATGCCATGCTTTTAAATTGATGCATAGTGATTCAAAACAAAATCCGCTTAATTGCACTAGACAGCACAATTTCTGAAAAACACAGGTGCCCCTATGAATATCCTGATTGTCCATGCCCACCCAGAACCACAATCTTTTACTACTGCTCTAAAAAGTACAGCAAAGCAAACCTTAGAAAAATTGGGACATCGCGTAGAGGTTTCAGATTTATATGCCATGCAATTTAACCCTATTGCAACCAAAGAGGATTTTTTAGAGCTCAATCAGCCTGACTATTTTAACTATGCTCTAGAACAAAGAAATGCCAGTAAAAATCAACTTCTAGCTCCGGATATTCAGGCAGAAATTGAAAAGGTAAAAAAAGCTGATTTAGTCATTTTAAATTTCCCACTTTACTGGACCTCTGTACCAGCAATTTTAAAAGGCTGGATTGATCGTGTATTTGTTTCAGGGCTCTTTTACGGTGGTAAACGCTTTTATAACCACGGCGGAATGACTGGTAAAAAAGCCATGCTGTGTTTAACACTTGGCGGCAGAACACATATGTTTGGAGAAAAGGCTATTCATGGCCCAATCGAACATTATCTATCTCCGATTCAGCGTGGTACTTTGGCATATGCTGGTTTTGAAGTTCTACCGCCATTCACTGCCTACCATGTACCTTATATTAGCCAAGAAGCCAGAGAAAATCTCCTAGAAGACTATGTAACTTATCTAACGCATCTAGACCAACTTGAACCACTAAAATTTCCTAAGCTTGAACAATTTGATGAAAACTTATACCCACTCTAACGCTGTGTTTTAGCTCTAAAAAATGAATAATCGAATCTAGCTTATTATTTTCGGTTATTTTCTTGCTTAACCTCTCAAATAGAAACTCTAAATTTACTCAAAAAATAGATCAAATGGTAAAAAAATAAGGAGGAACTTTTTTATAAAATTAAGAATATAAAACTGAATCAATAATATACAGATGTAGAGAAACTAGACTTATCAAGTAAAAATGACAACTAATACTCATTTCATAATCAATTAATTCATATTTTTACAAAAAAATCTTTGACCATTTTTCTTGGATTTGTGACAGAAATGTCACTAAAACAAACTACTTTATTAATAGATTAAAAATATAAATATCAATTAATTAAAATAATTTATCAAAGAAAATATTCCTTCATATTTCATCCATTATTGACCTTATTTGTATAAAAAATGAGTACTGCTCAGTTCATATAACAGATTTACTCTTATTGTAATTATGCTATTTTTGTTACATGGAGTTATCAAAGCTTTTATAAGTTGTAAGTAGAAGCTTTGAAGGCAACACAGTTTAAACGGTTTAACTCTGTTACTTTTAAAAAAATGTCTTGAAGTTCAAGGAAAGATTAAAATGAAATTAAAACATCTGAGCACTGCAATGATTTTAGCAACGCTGCCTGCAACTGGGGTTTTTGCAGCAGCATTGGATCGCTCTGGACAATCAATGTCTGCATTTTTGCAGCCTAATAATTACTTTGAAGCTGGTATTTCTGTTTTAGACCCAGATGTAGCGGGTAAAGAAGCAGGCTCAAGTGCAACGCGCCGTGATATTGGCGATATGGGTAATGATTATTATTTCCCAAATGCTGCATTAAAACTGCAACTTAATGATAAATTCTCATTTGGTATACTATACGATCAACCATTCGGCGCAGATGCTGAATATTCTGGAAAAAATGTATTTGTATCAGATAGCACCAATACAATTTTAGCTCCTGAAAGATTAGATGCTATTCGTACAAGCACTATTGATACAACATTTAATGGATTAACTGCTAATCAACGTGTGGGTGCCGCGCTGCAAGCCCAAGGAGTTGACTTATCCTCTCCTGCTGGACAAGCACAATTTGCTGCCACTTTAAATGCTTATAATAATGATGCAACTACTAAAGCTGTTATCGATGCAGGTGTAAAACAAGGCGTTGCTGCAAAGGTTGACGCTGGTTTAGCTCAAGTCAATGGTTTGCTTGGTAAAGGTGCCACCAAGGTTAAAGTTGATACTCAGAACCTTGCAATGGTTTTTGGTTTCCAACCGAATCAAAACTGGAACTTCTATGCAGGCGGCGTATATCAAACCATTAAAGGAAATATCAATCTCCGTGGTCAAGCTTACAGTATCTACAATGGCTATGACGCAGATATTAAAGAAACAGGTGGTGCAGGTTGGTTAGCAGGTTTCGCTTATCAAATTCCTGAAATTGCATTAAAAGCATCTTTAACGTATCGCTCTGAAATTGACCATGACGTTAATATTCGTGAAAACTTGCCTACACTTCCTGCTCTTTCACTGTTAGGGCAAGCTGCTGCTGGTGAGGCAATTAAAAATAGCTCAGCAGATACCACAATTACCACGCCTCAATCAGTTAACTTTGATTTCCAAACGGGAATCATGGCTGACACTGTTGCCTTTGCCAACGTACGTTGGGTGAACTGGAAAGATTTCTCTGTTCAACCATACAAATTTGGACAACTATCAAAAGTTGTAGGCCCTATTGTCAACCGTCCAAATGGTTTCGATTTAGTTAGTTATGCAGATGACCAATGGTCTGTGAACACTGGGGTAGGCCGTAAACTTACCGACAAGTGGGCAGGTAACGTTTCTGTAGGTTGGGACTCTGGTGCAGGTGACCCAATCACAACTTTAGGTCCAACGGAAGGTTACTGGAACGTAGGTTTAGGTCTTCAATATAGTCCGACTCCTCAAACGTTTATTGCTGGCGGCGTAAAATACTTCTGGTTAGGGGATGCTAAAGCTCAAACTGGTGCACAAGCTGGCGGTGATGAATATGTTGCAGAGTTTTCTGACAATAATGCAATCGCTTATGGTTTAAAACTTGGTTATAAATTCTAAGTCTCAAAACTAAATAATAAAAAAGGCGCTTAAAGCGCCTTTTTTATTATTTTATTCTTATGCTGGAATGCTACGCTTTGAAACTGAACGGATTGCTTCTTTTAATGCATCATAGCCCTGGATAGCTGGAAACTGCGGGAACTCCGCAATTACGTTTGCAGGTGCATCAAACAAAAAACCATGGTCAGCTTCACCCAGCATGGTTGTATCATTATAAGAATCACCCGCAGCAATTACACGGAAATTTAAGCCATGTAGTGCCTTAACAGACTCACGTTTTTGATCTGGTTGACGTAGCTTATAAGCTGTAATCATTCCTTCTTCATCTGTCTCTAACTTATGACAGAAAATTGTTGGCCAACCCAATTGCTTCATTAAAGGATGCGCAAACTCATAAAAAGTATCTGACAAGATCACTAGTTGGAAATGAGTGCTCACCCATTCAACAAATTCTTTTGCACCAGGTAAAGGCCCCATCTCAGCAATGACTTCTTGAATGTCATTTAAGCCTAGACCGTGTTGTTTTAAAATATTAAGACGCTGAGTCATTAAAACATCATAATCCGGAATATCACGAGTTGTAGCCTCGAGTTCTTTAATCCCTGTTTTTTTAGCGAAATTGATCCAGATTTCAGGAACTAAAACCCCTTCAAGATCTAGGCATACGATTTCCATGAATGCTTCCAACGTTAGTTAAAAATTGCTGTATCATACCATTAAGATTTTCAGTTTTGCGTTGTTATTGATCAAATCAATTTTATTCATAAGGATCGAAATTAAAGTGCTAAGCAGCTTATCAACTATCCTTTAGAATATTTTTCATAACTCAATGCGCCCAAGCCTTTTGCCAGGAACACACATGACCGTTATTCCGACTATTGATATCGTAGATGCTCTTGCTGCTGAATATGCAACCAAAAGCCCTCGGGAAATTTTAGAACTTGCTTTAAGCCAACAAGGTGAAATCGCAATTTCTTTTTCGGGAGCAGAAGATGTTGTCTTAATTGATATTGCTTCACGTTTAGGCAAGCCTTTCCGTGTCTTTAGTCTCGACACTGGCCGACTCCATGCTGAAACTTATCAATTTATTGAAACTGTCCGTAAACACTACAATATTAATATCGAAATTTGTTTCCCTGAATCTGTAGCTGTTCAAAACATGGTAAACGAAAAAGGTTTATTCAGCTTTTTTACAGATGGCCATCAGGAATGTTGTGGTATTCGAAAAGTTCAGCCTTTACGTAAAAAACTTGCAACTTTAGATGGCTGGATTACTGGTCAACGTAAAGACCAAAGTCCTGGTACACGCACAGAAATTCCAGTGGTACAAGCTGATGCTGGTTTTTCTGGACCAGATAAGCAACTTATTAAATATAACCCTCTAGCGAATTGGACAAGTGCCGAAGTATGGAGCTACATCCGTATGATGGAAATTCCATATAATCCTCTCCACGAACGTGGTTTTGTTTCTATTGGCTGTGAACCATGTACACGAGCTGTATTACCGAACCAGCATGAACGTGAAGGACGCTGGTGGTGGGAAGAAGCGACTCAAAAAGAGTGCGGATTACATGCAGGTAACATGAAAAAGTAGTTTGATATCAAAAAACCACTGGCAAATCAGTGGTTTTTTTTATGTCATGTTACGTACACAAAGTCATATTTTCTCTACTCTAAACGCTATATACTTAATTTTACGGTTCTATAATTCTAATAAGAGCTCAGATAAGGGCTTCTTAGAAAAATGCATGAGGCACAATGATTTATGCGTCCATTACACCCAATTGATTTCATTTTTCTGTCACTTGAAAAAAGACAGCAACCCATGCATGTCGGTGGATTATTTTTATTTGAAATTCCTGAAAATGCACCTGAAACCTTTGTACATGATTTAGTAGAAGATATTAAACGCTCAAAAAGCATTCCTATTCCTCCCTTCAATAACCGTTTAAATGGTCTATTTTGGGATGAGGATGAAGAGTTCGATATCGATCATCACTTTCGCCACATTGCTTTGCCTCATCCTGGGCGCATACGTGAACTTCTGGTTTATATCTCGCAACAACACAGCTCATTAATTGACCGCGCCAAGCCGCTGTGGACCTGTGACATTATTGAAGGAATCGAAGGCAACCGTTTCGCCATGTATTTTAAAATCCATCATGCAATGGTTGATGGCGTTGCCGGTATGCGTTTGATCGAGAAATCACTTTCAAAGACACCTGAAGAGAAACATGTGGTCCCTTTATGGTGTGTTGAGAGCAAAAGAACTAAACGTCTAAAAGTGCCTACTCCAAGTACAAGTAAAATTAAGAGTATTTTAGGAGGCATTAAGTCTCAACTCGATATAGCTCCTAAAGTAATGCAAGAGTTATCTCAGACTATATTTAAAGAAATGGGCAAAAATCCTGATTATGTCTCTACCTTTCAGGCACCAGTTTCGATTTTGAACCAAAGAGTAAGTGCTTCACGTCGTTTTGCTGCCCAATCCTTTGAATTGAGCCGCCTTAGAAAAATTTCAAAAGCATTAGGCGTAACGATTAACGATGTTGTACTAGCAGTATGTTCTGGTGCTTTACGTGAATATTTAATTAGTCAAAATAGCTTACCTAAAAAGCCACTTATTGCCATGGTTCCAGCTTCATTGCGCACAGATGATTCTGATATGAGTAACCGGATTACTATGATTCTGGCAAATTTAGGGACTCATAAAGACCAACCGTTAGAACGTCTAGAAATTATTCGTCGCAGCATGCAAAATTCAAAGCAACGCTTTAGCCGTATGACTGCTAATGAAATTTTAAACTATAGCGCGGTTGTTTATGGTCCAGCAGGATTAAACATCATGTCAGGAATGCTTCCTAAGCGTCAGGCGTTCAATTTAGTGATTTCCAATGTACCAGGGCCACGTGAGCCACTTTATTGGAATGGCGCGAAATTAGACGCTCTCTATCCTGCTTCGATTGTCATGGATGGACAAGCTTTAAATATTACCATGACCAGTTATTTAGATAAGCTTGAAGTTGGATTAACGGCTTGTCGAAATGCTTTGCCAAAAATGCAAAACCTTTTGACTCATTTAGAAGATGAGATTCAACGGTTTGAAGAAATTATTGCAGAGAAGCAACTGAAACATCATTCAGCAAGTTAGAAAACTAAGGGGCTTTGAATTGGCCCCTTATTTTTTGATTGTGCGGCACTGGTTAAGCAACTGATGACATACTGAACGAATCATTGCGGTTGTGATCGGTACTTCTTTACCTTGGTCATTCAACATATAGCAGCTATTTACTGGTGTGCTTTCTAAAACATGTTTAAGACCGTTGCTAATTAAGTTTTCACTTACATTCATGGGTTATACCTCTTATTGTTTGCTAAGACGTTAAATAGGGAGAACGTCTAGGGCTACTGTATGTAAGTAGTATTTAAAATTCATGAATGAAAGTAAAATTTCAGTTGTAACAAGGATTAAGCGATATCTTGTTACAACTTTAACTTAAAATGATATCGTATTGCTCTTGCGTATATAAATTTTCGACCTGAAATTTAATCACACGGTTAATAAAATGCTCTAAATCAGCCACTGCGGGCGCTTCTGCTGTTAATAATCGGTCAATCACTGAAGGGTGAGCAACAACAGTAAAGCCACTCGTTGACTCAAATGCGCGGGTATATCGTAATATCTCACGAAATATTTCGTAACACACTGTCTCTGCTGTTTTGACAAAACCACGTCCTTGGCACGTTGGACACGACTCGCACAGCAAATGTTCTAACGATTCCCGTGTTCGTTTGCGAGTCATTTCGACCAGACCAAGTTCTGATACCTGAGTGATTTTGGTCTTGGCGTGATCGCGTTCAAGCATTTTTTCAAACTGACGCATCACCTCTTCACGGTGAGTTGCCTCTTGCATGTCAATAAAATCAATAATGAGAATACCACCCAAATTACGCAGTCTAAGTTGACGTGCAATGACTTGAGTCGCTTCCATATTGGTTTTAAAAACGGTGTCTTCAAGACTACGACCGCCAACATATGAGCCAGTATTAACGTCAATTGTCGTCATAGCTTCAGTCTGGTCAATCATCAGATAACCACCCGATTTCAAAGCAACGCGTGTTTGAAGGGCTTTCTGGATATCTTCTTCGACGTTATAGAGATCAAATAGCGGTCGCTCACCCGGATAATGAATGAGTCGACTTTGCATATTCGGAACAAATTCTTCAACAAACTCAAGAAGCTTGGCATGAATTTCTCTCGAATCGACATAAATCTTTGCAGTCTCTTCGCTTGCTAAATCTCGAATAATACGCTGAGGTAATGGAAGCTCTTCAAAAATTAAGGAAGGAACTGCAACATCAATCTGCTTACGTTGGATGTATTCCCATAATTTACTCAGATAGCACATATCCCGTGCAATTTCTGCCTCATCCACACCTTCGGCAGCTGTACGTACAATCACACTACCCGGCAGATTATGTTCAGATTGAATACTTTCGATAATATTGCGTAGTCGCTCACGCTCTTCTTCAGACTCAATACGCTGCGATACGCCAATATGGTTACCATATGGCATGAGAACCAGATAGCGAGAAGGAATTGAGAGATCTGTACTCAGACGTGCCCCTTTCGTTCCTAACATATCTTTCATGACTTGAACGGTCAGGGTTTGACCGGGATGTAAGAGTTCAAAAACGTTTGGGGTGGGCTGTGAACGAGGCCAAACCATATCATTGATATGTAAGAAGGCTGTTCGGGATAAACCGATATCAACAAAAGCAGCTTGCATGCCCGGAAGCACTCGCACGACTTTACCCTTGTAAATATTGCCGACTAGACCGCGCTTGACTGTACGCTCGACATACAGCTCATTAACAGTTCCATTTTCGATTAATGCCACCCGACACTCCATAGGCGTGACATTAATAAGTAATTCTTCTGACATACATAAACTCAAAGCATTATAAAATTTTTATTAAAGAGTCAGAGAAGCTGTTAACTTTAACTTTGTCTAGTGTTCATCGACAATGCTATTCAATTAAGAATGATAACAACACCTTATGTCTTTACTCTTTTTAATAACTGTGCAAATTCGTATAAAGGAAGTCCTACCACATTACTATAACTTCCTTGAATTTGGGGAATATATTGAGAAGCAATCCCTTGAATTGCATATCCACCGGCCTTCCCAACAGGCTCTCCTGTGGTCCAATAATCTTCCATATCTTGCGTAGTCAGATGTTGGAACTCAACTTGTGTCTGTACAACCTGACTCAACATTTGTTGTTGAGTAGCAACACATATTCCAGAAAACACGTCATGCCAACGCCCAGATAATTGTTTCCATATTTCAAAAGCATGGCTTTTCGATTCAGGCTTACCAATTATTTGGCCATCCAGCCCTAGACTTGTATCGGCAGCAATAACAATTGCTTCTGGAAAAAGTTTTAATACAGCTTGCGCTTTTTCTCTAGCTAAACGTTCAACATACTGATGAACGAGTTCATTCTCATGAACAGATTCGTCAATATCAGGGCTATAGATTTCAAAATCCAAACCCAGTTGTTGCAACAACTCCTTCCGACGAGGAGAGCTAGATGCTAAAACTATATTCGCCATTTTGCCAAACAATAATAGACGATTGGCCAAGTGATGATACTTGTCATTAATGGTTGCCAGTGTCTAGCAATCGAAAAATGAATTCCACCCATAGTCTGGGTTACCCACATAAACGCTAAATGAGCAATAATGACCAGAGTTGCAATCGTCCATAAATTACCAAAGGTTAAGATACGGCGTTCACGAATTAAAAAACGGGTAAGAAAAGTCATAATTACAAAGCTTAAGGCATTGAGACCTAAAGGTGCATCAAGCAATAAGTCTGTAAAAATCCCCATTCCAAATGCAAACCAGACCCCACACCACGTTGGCTGACATACCACCCAAAACAGCATAATCATCAACATGAATAATGGGCGCCAACCTGAAATATCGTAGGACAGCGGGTAAACCATGAGCACAGAACCCACGATAACGGAGATAATAATCCCCCATAATGGATCTTTGCGCTTTTCTCGTTTCAGTTTAGCGATTGGCATATGGCTGCTCCTTTGCTAATGAATCCGAAAAAAGTACAACTACATGGTGTCCTGTTGCTAATTGCGCTGCTGGTGTTACATCAATTTCCGCAAACTCACCTGAGTTATGACGTTTGATTTTGGCAACCGTACCTACTGCATAACCTGCTGGGAAATGTTCACCCAAACCTGAGCTAAACACTTTATCGCCCACTTGAATATTTGCACTAGTCGGCACATATTCCATTTTCAAACGGCCCAAATCACCTGTACCAGAAACAATTGCCCTCATTCCAGTGCGTTCAAGACGTACCGAAAGTGAATGTTCTTTATCTGATAACAACATCACACGTGAGCTATGAGGATATACGTTAATGATCTGCCCCATAATCCCCTTATCATCCAGAACCGTTTGACCGACCTTTAAATGGTCCATAGAGCCACGGTTAATAATGATGATATGACGTAATGGGTCTGCATCTGTCCCGATCACTTCGGCAATTTCCATACGTCCATCAATAATTAATGGTGTATCAAGGAGACCTCGCAAACGGGTGTTTTCAGCAGATAGTTCAGAAAGTTTCTGTAAGCGGACTTGAGCCTGTAAAAGCTCAGCCTGCATCGCAGTATTTTCACGACGCAGTTGTGCTTCAGATTTTGTTTGTTGATTCAGCCATTCTCTCGACAGTACTGGATAACTAGCCAATGCATAAATTGGGTTATATGCAGCGTACAAGACATCCCTTGCTGGCTGAATCACATACGGCATGCGCCAATCAAAAAATAGCACAACCAAGCATGTAATGACCGCAATAATAAACGAGCGGAAAGATGGCGGCTGTCTTGAAAAAATATTCGGTTGCACCGCCTAATCCTTAAACTTAACCAACAAAAAGCATGTCATGGTTCGGATTGTCAAAGAACTCCAATACTTTACCACCACCACGGGTAACACAAGTAAGAGGATCTTCAGCAACCACAACTGGTAAACCAGTTTCTTGAGCTAACAATTTATCGAGGTTACGAAGTAACGCACCACCACCTGTCAACACAATACCACGCTCAGCAATATCAGAAGAAAGCTCTGGAGGAGTTTGTTCAAGTGCTGATTTTACTGCGCTTACAATGTTTTGTAACGGATCAGAGATTGCTTGAGTAATTTCGTCAGAAGTTACAGTAATCGCACGAGGTACGCCTTCTGCAAGGTTACGGCCACGTACTTCGATTTCTAATGTTGTGCCATCAGAAACAGCCATACCTACTTCTTTTTTAATAATTTCTGCTGTGGTTTCACCAATCACGCAACCATGAGCTTTACGAACATAATTGATGATTTGCTCATCAAAAACATCACCACCGATGCGTAAAGAGTCAGCATAGACACAACCTTGCAATGAAATAATTGCAATTTCTGTTGTACCACCACCAACATCCACAACCATAGAACCACACGCCTGTTCAACTGGCATACCTGCGCCAATTGCAGCAGCCATAGGCTCTTCAATAAGACGAACATCACGTGCACCAGCATTAAATACTGCTTCACGAATAGCACGACGCTCGACCAAAGTTGATTTACATGGTACACATACAACCACACGAGGTGCAGGTGGGAACAAACGTTTTTCGTGAACTTTACCAATAAACTGATTCAACATGGTTTCAGTCACTTCAAAATCCGCAATTACACCGTCTTTCATTGGACGAATTGCAGAAATATTCGCAGGCGTACGGCCCAGCATTTGCTTCGCATCTAGACCTACAGCAGCAACAATTTTTTGTGAACCACTGTGACGAATTGCCACAACTGTTGGTTCATTTAATATAATGCCGCGGCCTGGTGCATAAATAAGTGTATTTGCTGTACCTAAATCAATGGCTAGATCCGGCGAAAACAAGCCAATTAGTCGTTTTAGAATCACGGTTCGTTCTCAGTTAAACTTTCATGTGGATGCAAGGTGGCAACTTTAAACTAAATGTGATGATTTGAACAAGTCAATCGCTTATTATAACGCACGATATTTTGAAAATTTTTAATACTGATTAGGTGATGTTATGTCTACATCGGATGCACAGCATTCAGCAGATTTAAATGCACAAACAGTTTCAGCAATCGCCAATCTTGCTCGATTGTCGCTCAATGATACGCAATCTGCTGAATATGCTCAAAGTCTAAATAAAATTTTAGGCATGATGGAAACCTTAAAAGGCATTGATACGGAAGGCGTAGAACCTTTGAAAAGTCCTTTTGACAATCCTCAACCTTTACGTGCTGATGTGGTAACGGAAAGCAATCATCGAGATGAATACCAAGCAGTTGCACCTGCAACTCAAGATGGTTTGTATCTTGTTCCTCGCGTGATTGAATAACTTTTACTCAATTAACCCATCTTCCCTATTTTGAATGTAAAGAAATTTTACTCATGACTGATTTACATCGCTTATCAATTCGTGAACTTGCTGAGGGCTTAAGCCAAGCGAAGTTTTCATCTCGCGAACTGACTGAACACTATTTAAAACGTATTGCGAAACTCGATTCACAAGTTAAAAGCTATGTGACGGTTACACCTGAACAAGCGCTTGTAGAAGCTGATACTGCCGATGCTGCATTAAAAGCAGGCAATGCAACTGCTCTAACGGGTATTCCTCTGGCACACAAAGATATTTTTTGTACCAAAGGCATTAAAACGACTGCTGGTTCAAAAATTCTCGACAACTTCATCTCTCCTTACGATGCAACTGTTGTGGAAAAAACTAAAGCAGCTGGTCTTGTCACTTTAGGTAAAGTGAACATGGATGAGTTTGCGATGGGCTCAACTTCTGAAAGCTCGTATGTTGGCGCAACCAGTAACCCATGGGCACTTGACCATGTTCCTGGTGGTTCATCAGGTGGTTCTGCTGCGGCTGTAGCGGCTGATTTAGCGCCTTTCGCTACAGGTACTGATACAGGTGGTTCAATTCGCCAACCTGCTTCTTTTTGTGGCTTAACAGGCTTAAAACCAACCTATGGTCGTGTATCTCGCTTCGGTATCATTGCTTACGCATCATCTTTAGACCAAGCAGGTCCAATGGCACGCTCTGCTGAAGACTGTGCTTACCTGATGAATGTAATTGCAGGTCACGATGCGAAAGACTCAACTTCTGTTAAAAAAGAAGTCGATGACTACGTGACAAACTTAAGCAATACATCTGTAAAAGGCTTACGCATTGGTATTCCTAAACAGTACTTCAACGTTGTTGGTTTAGATGCTGACGTAAAAGCACGCGTTGAAGAGTCTTTGAAAAAGCTTGAAGAAATGGGCGCAACGCTTGTTGAGATTGATCTCAATATGACTGAAGCCTATGTACCAACGTATTACCTCATCGCGCCAGCAGAGGCATCTTCTAATTTGTCTCGTTATGACGGTGTTCGTTACGGCCACCGCTGTGAAAACCCAGCTGACTTAATGGATCTTTACAAGCGTTCACGTTCAGAAGGTTTTGGTCCAGAAGTTCAACGCCGTATCTTAATTGGTACTTATGCTCTTTCTGCTGGTTATTACGATGCTTACTATGTGAAAGCACAAAAAGTTCGTCGTTTAATTCAACAAGACTTCTTAAAAGCATTTGAAAATGTAGACGTGATTGCTGCACCTTCTGCACCAACGACTGCTTATAAAATTGGTGCAAACTTAAGTCCAACTGAAATGTATTTAGGCGATATCTATACACTTGCAGTGAACTTAGCAGGCTTACCAGCGATTAATGCTCCTGTTGGTTTTGACAAAGATAGCTTGCCTGTCGGCTTACAGTTAATTGGTAACTATTGGTCAGAATCACAATTGCTGTCTATTGTTCATCAATACCAACAAAACACTGACTGGCATACCAAACGTGCGGCAATTGCTGAGGAGAATGCATAATGGCTGAAGCTCAAAAGTTGAAATTGATTGACGGTTGGGAAGTCGTTATTGGTATCGAGATTCACACTCAGCTTGCAACCCATTCTAAAATTTTCTCTGGTTCATCGACTGAATTTGGTCAAGACCCAAACACACAAGCAAGCCTTGTAGACTTGGCAATGCCGGGTGTTTTACCTGTTCTCAATGAAAAAGTGGTTGATCTTGCGATTCGCTTTGGTTTGGGGATCGATGCCTACATTGACCAAGCATCTGTATTTGCTCGTAAAAACTACTTCTACCCTGACTCGCCAAAAGGCTACCAGATCAGTCAGATGGATAATCCAATTGTCGGCTTAGGCCACATTGATATCCAACTTGAAGATGGCACAACAAAACGTATTGGCGTAACTCGTGCTCACCTTGAAGAAGATGCGGGTAAATCGATTCATGACCAGTTTGAAGGCATGTCTGGCATTGACTTAAACCGTGCTGGCACACCTTTACTTGAAATCGTTTCTGAACCTGACATGCGTTCAGTTGAAGAAGCAGTGGCATATATCAAATCAATCCACACACTTGTGCGTTGGTTAGGTATTTCTGACGGTAATATGGCTGAAGGTTCATTCCGTGCAGACTGTAACGTGTCTTTACGTCGTCCGGGTCAACCGTTTGGTACGCGTTGTGAGCTGAAAAACCTCAACTCATTCCGTTTCATTGAACAAGCAATCAATGTTGAAATTGAACGCCAAATGGAAATTTTGGAATACGGTGGGAGCATCGACCAAGAAACTCGTTTGTTCGATCCAAACAAAATGGAAACGCGTTCAATGCGCTCTAAAGAAGAAGCGAATGACTACCGTTACTTCCCAGATCCAGACTTGTTACCAGTGATTATTGCAGATGAGCAAATTGAAGCTGCTCGTGCTGCGCTTCCAGAGCTACCTGCTGCACGCCGTGCACGCTTTATCGCAGACTTTGGTGTAACTGAGTACGATGCACATGTACTTACGCTCTCACGCGAAATGGCGGACTTCTATGAGGCTGTTGTAGCTGCTGCGGGCGGTTCTGCACAAGGTAAAGTATGTGCAAACTGGGTGATGGGCGAATTCTCAGGCGCGTTAAACAAAGCAAACCTAGATTTGGCTGACTCTCCTGTTTCTGCTGAACAGCTTGGTGGCATGATTGCACGTATTGTTGATAACACCATCAGCGGTAAGATTGCAAAACAAGTCTTTGGCTTTATGTGGGAATCGGAAGGTAAATCTGCCGATGACATTATTGCGGAAAAAGGCTTAAAGCAAGAAACTGACACTGGTGCGATTGAAGCAATCATTAAAGAAGTACTTGCAGCCAATGAAAAAATGGTTGAAGAGTACAAGTCTGGTAAAGAAAAAGCCTTTAACGGTCTTGTAGGTCAAGTCATGAAAGCATCTAAGGGTAAAGCTAACCCTGCTCAAGTCAATGAATTAATGAAAAATTTGATTGGTTAAACTGATCTCACTTCAAAAGAAAACCCGCTTTAGAGCGGGTTTTTATCTATTTTATAAACTTAATGAATCCACAATAAATTTTTAAGCTAAAACTATACTCAACAGGTTAACCATGACAAATAGATTACTTATTACGACTTCTTTATTGTTAATAAACTCGACAATTTTTGCTCAAGCTGCTCAAGTTCCAAAGAGCGAAGTAGCACCTATTTTTAAAGCAGCAGGCTTTGCAAAAACTAAACATGTGTGGGAAGGCAATTGTGATATTGGTGAAATTATCATCTATAAAGATTTGAATGGTGATGGGCGTAAAGATGCCGTTATTCAAGATAGTAGCAGCATGTGTTATGGCAATACTGGAGTTGGCTACTATATTGTTTCACAGCAAAAAGACGGGAAATGGAAACAATTATTTAGTAACTCTGGCATACCCACCTTTTTGAAAACCAAAGGTAAAGATGGCTGGCCTGATATTGACAATGGAGGCCCTGGGTTTTGTTTTGCTATTTATCGATGGAATGGTCAAGAATACGTTGTAAACCGTTATGAATATCAGGGTAAAGCTTGCCAGTTATAAGAAAAGACCTAATGAACTTTAAACAGCCTCGATTTATCGGGGCTTTTTTTATTACTTATAAGTAAGGCCCCTTCGACTAAAGAATGCGCTTTTTTCTAAAAAATGACACAGTGACTGTGCTAATTTAAATTAAGAATTTAGATAACCTATATTTAAAAAAGAGAGATAAAATCATGTCTAAAAAGATTTTAATGTTAGTCGGTGACTATGCCGAAGACTATGAAACTATGGTTCCCTTTCAGTTCTTAACTGGTTTAGGTTATACCGTGCATGCAATTTGTCCAAATAAAAAAAACGGCGACCATATTGCTACTGCTATTCATGACTTTGAAGGTGACCAAACCTATAGCGAAAAACGCGGTCACAATTTTGCCATTAACTATGATTTTGAGGCGGTTAATACCGAAGACTATGTAGGCCTAGTCATTCCGGGTGGTCGTGCACCAGAATATTTACGCATGAATGAACGTGTTATCGAAATTGTGCGTGAGTTTGATAGAGTGAAAAAACCAATTGCAGCGGTATGTCACGGCGCTCAGTTACTTGCTGCGGCAGATGTACTAAAAGACCGCTTGTGTTCTGCTTACCCTGCATGTGCTGCCGAAGTAAAATTAGCTGGTGGGCAATACGCAGATATTGCTGTGACCGAAGCTGTTACGGATGGACATTTAGTGACGGCTCCCGCTTGGCCTGCACATCCAGCTTGGTTAGCGCAATTTGTGAAAGTTTTAGGGGCGACGATTAGTATTTAATTAGGTCTTGCCATTAAAAATAAAACCTGCTGTTAGTTAGAACCCCATTTCGTCTAATAGCAGGTTACATTCATTTATTTAAGAAGCAGAAAACTAAATTACTATCTCGTGATTCCCAACTTATTCCAAATCTCTGGGGTTAAAAACGTTGTCACCAATTTATTTAAGTCGATATAACGCAATGTGCCCTGCAATTGTTGTTTAACCGCTGGGTCTTTAACAATATCTTCGCCAGCACTTTGACCTAACTGCTGAAAAGCCTCTCCAACAGCCTTAACACCTTCCGCTTGAATCACAGCTTTGGTTTGGGCAGAACACTGCTCTACAATCACCCGCTGTAAAACCTGTGCCAGTTTTTGATCTAACTGATCTTTTTGCTCGGGTGTTACATTACTAAATGCTTTTAAGTCTGGATGGGCAGCTAAAGCCGTAAATGTCCATTGAAGTACAGTAGTCTTGTCAGAAGTGGTTGTGGCCTTAACTAAACAGTCACTCAACTGATCGACCGTTGGGCCAGCCATCGCAATTTGTGTTGTACCCAGTACAGCAACAGCCATACAAACTGAACGGCTCAAATGTGAAAACTTACGGCGGGCAATCGCATAAACATGACGTGACATAGGTCTAGCTCCAATAAACAATCTGTTCTTTGTATCACAGAGCGAGTGGAGTTACCTGTTATGACTCTGTAAATCGTCTACTTCTTCAAATTTATCAACTGATTTAATCCTTAACCCATTCCAGCATAATTCCATGTTTCAGGAATGCTCGGTTGTTCTGGTGCTTTATTTAAGTCAATATTTAAGTTTCTACTGCCCTTATATGATTTCTCACCTGAATCTGATGCAGGTGATACGCCTAAACTATAACGATAGCGAAATTGCCACAATAACGGTTTGATTGGACGAATATCCAGACTTAAAGAATCCTCATCATGACAATTCCCTTTGGAACTTTCATAGTCTTGCTCAGAAAAACAGGCTCTGATCATCCGACTAAAACTAAATGGATAGTTCGCAATAAACTGGTGTGTCTTTCCAGAATCAGTTAACTCATAAAAACTAGCACGCTCAATATTTGCACCGCCTCCTGAATACATTTCAGAAAATGAGTCGATTACAGCAATGGCATAACGGTTTTGGGTCATAGGAAAAAGCTTGGGAAAAATAAATTGCCCATCAGATGTACCCTCCTTTTGATTAGAAAGATCTACATGCCACTGTCTCAATACTTTGAGCCCCGCCGCAGAGTGATTAAATTGAATAATATCGCCACCTGACAGAAGCCATAACCTCTGATCTGCTGTTTTTAAAACCCGCCATTGATCAGGATGCTCACAAAAATTTTTAACTTGTATACAAACTTGGTCCTGCTCATTTTGGCTTAATTGTATTTTTTTAAACTCTAAAATATCTAAAGGTGCAGCAAAAGCAGGATTGGCAAAACAAGTAAAGATTCCAGCTACAACCAAGAAAGCTATCTCTATTTTACTTTTAATCATTTATTCTTTTCCTAAAAATATTTTTAGTCGACTACTAAGCTATTTGACAATAGACTCAATTTTATCAAGCTCCCACACGCCCCCTGCTGCCAAACCTTTGCACATGCCTGTCCACATATCTTTCGTATGTACAAACTTTTGACCGTCCCACACCCATTCCTCACTCGCCCAGCAATCTCCAACACCTCTTCCCTTTTGAGCACTACTAATAATGCCACTATCAAAATCCGATGCTGTCTCAGTTACAAATGTTGCTTTACCAGTCAAAGACTCATCAAGTACCCAAGCGCCATACCCTTCGTTATAGGCACCTCTCCAACATAGCGTAGTCGCCAGAACTTTCTTATTGGTCAGTTTATAAAGTTCAATTTCCTGCGGTTCAGCTCCATCACTACTACCATAAATTCCTTCACAAAATCCTTCTTCTTTTGGGTTCGATTGAGCTGACATTAAACTATGATGAACAGATTGATACGACTTACTTTTTGGTTGCAACGTCAAATATGGCTTAGGCTCTGTTTTAACATGCTTTACAATTAATTTGGATTGGGCTGCCAACACTTTTGATTCATTAGCAGACCCTTTTTTGACCAAAGCACCAACAGTTCCGATACGCTTCTGAAAATCATCCATTTTTAGCAACACAGCAGTCATTCCTGCATCAGAAATCGTCCATTCATGCTGCGTATTTTTAAATATAATTGCAGTTTTTTGCTTTGACTGCTCGAGTAAAGCGTTGACCTGTGAGTTATTTAGTTTCCCCATTAATGGCAGCTCGAAACCATCCACAGTGACAGTGCCTAAATCTTTGCCATTCATATAAAAGTGGATATTTTTAAGCTGACTTGCAGGCAAGCTTTGCTCATAGTCTGATAAAGCAAATTCAGCCTGTACAGGTTGCTTTGGACCCGCTTTACGCACTAATAGCAGCGACGCTGGATTATCACCATTTTCTTCACTTTGATACCCTGCGGCCTTACATGCTCCCGTATTACTGCAAGAGATTTCCCACTCTTGATGTGAAAATGAAATGCCTTTTATGTCTTGAGCAAAACTATAAGAACTAATGGCTGATAAACAGCAAATTGAAAGCATTTTTTTCATTTTTTCATGTCTCTATAGATCTGTTTTTATTATTAAGTTAAAAACAGTATAAAATTTTGGGTTACCGTCTAGTTTAAAAGAATATGCTAGGTTGATAGAAAATTTAAATGATTACTTTTTAAAAATGAAAAAACTATATTTTTTACTATGTGTCGCGTTAGTGAGTACAGCTTCAATTACACATGCCGAAGTAAAAAGCTTTACTCCCCATTTCCCAAAGTTTTATAGCTCTGCTGCAACCCGAAAAGCAGATAATCAGTTCTACGCTCTCGGAGAAGCAAAATTTTTAAATGGTATTACCGTGCCATTTTATGGTGTTACTGCGCTGAGCCCAACAGATGATGGTTTGCTTAAAGATTTTGAAAAATGCACACTAAAAAATTGCCGCTTTAATTTTAAGCTTGATGCTCAACATGCCAAGCAGCTTAAGCTTCTTGCATTACCTGAAACAGGGTTAGTGCTTGTGCCTAGAAATTGGCAAGATGTGCAAGCAAATGCAGGTGCCAACGGTAGTGGTTTTGCTCTAATAATAAGTCCAGATCAAAAACAAGCGATAGAGCTTTATGACTCTTCATTTTGTGTTGGATGTGGATTGCCAAATGCAACGCTCTATTTTCCAGAACTGTTAAAAGAAAGTATTGAAAATGAGTTTGGTGGATATAAAGACCCTAAAAAACTGATCAATACTGTTCATCCCTCTAAGAAAATAGCTTTTTTTAGTTATCAAATTCCCCAAATCAATAATAAAACACATGGTATTGCTAAATATTACGACGAAGACACGTTTAACTATAAAGAGATTCAAGTGACCTTAGATAAATCGCAACAGTCTTTAGTTGGCCCTATTCTCAACTTTTATAACGCAACTCATTAAAACAAAACTCATAAAAAAACCCGCTTTCGCGGGCTTTTTTTACTTATGTAATATCGATTCAAAGGCTTTTAAACGCTTATAAATCGAAAGTAATTCAATAATTGTTTTCCATGAACTAATTAAGTATTGGAAAGATTCACGTACACGTCCAAATACATTTGCAATTTGTTGAATTAAACCTAATGTGAGCTTACCAGCAGCAATTGATGGGAAAAGGACAACCAAGTTATACAAAATATCAAGTTGTCCATACCAAATCGCCGTCATATTAAAATATGCATAGTGGAAATAAAGTCGGAAATAGTTTTTACGTACGTTACTGAATAACTCACGCAAGGTAGCAGGTTTTGCGCGGTCTGCATGGTCTTCGCCATAGACGAGTTCTTTACGATACGCCGCTTCTACTTTTTGATTATTAAATTGAAGGCCTGGTAATTTTACACCTACTACCATTAACAGAACGGTACCGAAAATTGACCAGACTATTGCCGCCCATACTAACGAATGATCTAACTCTCCAATAATTGGTAATGTAGGAACGTGTTTAGACAGTTGGAATAAAATAGGTAAAAAAGCAATAAGTGTAATAATTGCCTTTACCAGCTCAACACCCAAATCTTCCAAAATAGTTGCAAAGCGCATCGTGTCTTCTTGTACACGCTGTGAGGCACCTTCAACATGGCGCAGTTGCTCCCAGTGCTCAGTGTAATATTCATTCATTGCCGAACGCCAACGAAATACATAATGGCTTGTGAAAAAAGCATTAATCACGGCCAGAGTTACAGCCACCATTGCAATATAAAGAAACACTAAGGTTTCGCTATAAAGTGCCGAAAGATTTCCCCCACCATTCGAAAGCATTTTTTGAATTAAATCCCAAAATGGCACATACCATGCATTAATCGCAACACTGACCTGAACAGCAAACCAGATATTAAACAAAATAAATGCCGAGCCCCATATAGACCAACGCTGCCATGGATTATTGGAAATAATTTTCCAAAAGCCAGCAAAGAGAGCGGTAGAAACTAAAAACCAAAGATAAAACCATAAAAAAGCAGGTGACCAAAAACGGTTTACACCAACTGGTAATTCAGCTTCAGCATAACCATGAGGAAAGCCTAGATACTCACCCCAGTGATCTCCGTCTGTGTACCAGAGCACCATATTTAACGCGAGCCAAATAACCGCAGATATAAAAAAATACCGTGGTGATGGAAAAAATGATTTGAACATTGAGCGCGGATATCCTTATATTTCTTCAAATTTACAATGAGAAGAATACTAAAACCTAAACCTTAAAATTGTGAAGGGTAAAGTTTAGAGAATTGTCAGTTTTTCTCGTTTCATTGAAGGATTTGATCGTTTTTTTGTAAATTCATCCCTTTTGAGCAATTTAATCCATTTAAATTGCCTTGTATATGACCCTCAATAGAGCCATATACGGCTTTTATAACACAGCAATTCAGAGATTAAATCTCTTCTTTACGAACAATATAACCTTCCAACTGCATTGCCTGAATGAGCAAATCTAGGTCTGAAGCGCTTTTAAGCTCAACGTCAACACTCACGGCACTTTCTTTTGCACGACTTGTAGCCGCGAATCGCTCATGACGAAGTTCATAAATATTACCGCCTTGCTCAGCAATAATTGCTGTTAAACGAGCTAAAGCACCCGGATTATCTGGTAATTCAACACGAATACGGACCATACGGCCTGTACGCGTTAAATGACGTTGCAATACAGAGACCATAACGCGTGTATCAATATTGCCACCAGACAGCACTACACCCAATTTATGGCCTAAAAATAGATCAGGACGAGACATAATTGCAGCAATACCTGTTGCACCTGCCCCTTCACACACCGTTTTTTCAATATTGAGTAACAGTGCAATTGCCTCTTCAATCATGTCTTCCGTGACAACCACAATATCGTCGACATATTCTTTAGCAACTTGAGTTGTAAGCTCACCCGGAGTTTTCACCGCAATACCTTCAGCAACGGTCGAACCCATTGAAACAGCATGCTGATAATTGCACAGTAGTTTTGCCATACTTGGGTATACAACTGATTGCACCCCAATAATTTTAATCTTTGGATTTATGGCTTTGGCAGCAATCGCAATACCTGAAATTAGGCCGCCCCCTCCAATTGGCACAACTAAAATGTCTAGATCAGGTACAGCTGCAAGCATTTCAAGCGCAATGGTTCCTTGACCTGCAATAATTTCTGCATCATCGAATGGATGGATAATCGTTAAAGATTCTTCTTGTGCAACACGGTGCATTTCAGCAGCTGCTTCAGAAAAATCTTGTCCATGTAAAATCACTCGTGCCCCATATTCACGCACTCGCTGTACTTTTACATTAGGCGTAGATTTCGGCATCACGATGGTCGCAGTTACCCCTGTGCGCTGAGCATGATACGCTACGCCTTGCGCATGATTGCCTGCCGAAGCTGCAATAACACCATGTTGTTTTTCTTGGTCAGATAAACACAACAGTTTATTCAGTGCCCCACGCTCTTTAAAAGAAGCTGTAAATTGTAAGTTTTCAAATTTCAGCCACATTTCAGCCCCTAAGGTTTTAGAAATGGTTTCTGAGAAAACAAAAGGAGTTTTTACGACTAAACCTTCCAAACGCTCTGCGGCAGCATGAATATCATCTAATGTTGGAAACCCATTTTTAACCTGTTGCTGTATCATTTATCTAGTCAGCCTCAATACATTACAAATCAATTATTTTTTAAAAATGACATCAATATTTTATATTGGTCATCAGAGTTTTCAGCATATCCAACATGTACCTAATATACAAAAATTTTTATTCCAAAAATTAAGGATTTAAACTCACATAAAAAAAGCCCTACTCAGGCTTTTTATTTAATTTTCAAAAGATTAACGTTAAATTATTGGGTTTGTGCGCTCAAGCCATCCGTAGATAAATTTTGTTCAGCTATTTTCTCATCAATTGCAAATTGAATATCAGAAAGTTTGGCATTAGCTGCATCTATGCCGGATTTCATAGTAGCTTCACGGCCTTTTACATCAAAAATATGCGCTTTTTCTCTTAAATCGGGCTGAATAACAACATCTGCATATTGTAATTCTTCTGCCGCTAGACGACCTTGCATAATATTAATATTCTGGTTAAACAGTCCCCAGACATTCGAGGTTTCTGTGTAAATAGGCTGAGCTAAAATATCAACAGCAATAATGACATCAGCACCTAAATCGCGAGCGACTTCAACAGGTACAGGGCTCACTAAACCGCCATCGACATATTCAGATTTACCTATTTTAGTTGGTACAAACATGCTTGGAATTGAAGCCGAAGCCCTTACAGCTTGCCCAGTATTACCATAGTTAAACACAGTTTTAGTGCCATGCTTTAATTCAGTTGCAACCACATACATTGGGATTTTCATTTTTTCGAGTGGCATGTTGTTTACTTGCTCGTTAACGTAGTTTTCTACTTTTTTGCCATCAAAAAAACCTTTTAGCCCGATACTAATATCACGCACATCGCCAGCTTTCATTTTTAATGCAGTATCACGTAATTCAGAAGGACTTTTACCACTTGCATAAAGTGCTCCAACAATACTACCAGCACTGGTACCTACAATAAAATCTGGTCGAATACCATGTTGTTCCAAAACCTCAATGACGCCTATATGAGCGTAACCTCGTGCTCCACCGCTACCCAATACGAGCGCAACAACTGGACGTTTTTGCTGTTTTTTAATTCGTGCAAATGGCTGATCGACAGAACGAGCATAAGCCTCCGCTGTTTGCGGTTTTAGAGCAGCAGATAAGTGTGTAGTGGTCTGGCATCCTGCCAACACCATAGAGAGTCCGAGAACCCACAATTTAAGCTGTTTCATGGCCTATCTTCGCACTATGAGGTTTAAGTTCGGATTGCAATTTTAGTTGCTAGTCTTGTGAAAAGCTGTATCGAATTTATTTAATTTGTCATGTTTAAAATTTAGACTCAAGTATTTTATCTATCCCCCTGTGAAAAAGGCCCCTTATTTATAAGAGGCCTTTTTTAACTTACCAGATATCTGAATCAACTTTTTTCTTCAATTCCGGATACTTATCAATTTTAAACTCAGGCTCTTTAATGCCTTTTTTCAATTGTTCACGATAATCTTTCAACAATGTGCGCGCCATCGGTGTTAATAGTACGATTGCAATCAAGTTAATGGTTGCCATGATACCCATAAACAAGTCAGCCATAGACCAAACGAGCGGAACACTACCAATTGCACCGAAGTACACCATCACCAATACAAAAATACGGAAGATGAACATGACTTTCGGATTGTTATTAATAAACTGTACATTACCTTCTGCATAGGCATAGTTACCTAGTACAGCTGAATAACAGAATAAGAATAATAGAACTGCAAGGAAGTCCGAGCCCCAATGTCCAACTTGAGTTTCTAAGGCACGCTGTGTTAATTCAACACCGACAAAACCTGCATCTTGGTAAACGCCAGAAACCAAAATAATGATTGCAGTACTTGTACATACAATAAAAGTATCTACAAATACACCGAGCATTTGTACCAAACCTTGGTTTACAGGATGTTTTACATCAGATGCAGCCGCTGCGTTTGGTGCAGAACCCATACCAGCTTCGTTAGAGAATAAACCACGCTTAATCCCTTGCATCATTGCCATTGACACTGCCGCACCAAAGAAACCACCTGCTGCAGAATTAAAATTGAAAGCTTCAGTTACAATCAGCTTTAAAATATCAGGCAAAATTGCGTAGTTACTGATTGCAATATATAGAGCAACAGATAGATAAAGACCTGCTTTTAAAGGTACAAACATCTCTGCAAATTTAGCGATACGCTTAATACCACCAAAAATTGCCAATGCCACTAAAACTACAAGAGCAAGGCCAACCCATGAAATTTCTAGATCAACGCCACCTAAATGAGCAATAATATTAGCTTTGTCCCAACCCCAAGCATGTGAAGATGCATTAGCAATCGCATTGATTTGAACTGAGTTGAATACGAAACCGTAGGTAAAGATCAATGCAAGTGCGAAGACCACACCAAAGGTTTTACTACGTAAACCTTGAGTAATATAGTAGGCTGGTCCACCGCGGAACTGTTTAGTCTTACTATCTCTAACTTTAAATAGTTGAGCAAGCGTAGACTCAATAAAAGCAGAGCTCATACCAAGAACAGCTGTTACCCACATCCAGAACACTGCACCAGGACCACCAATTGCGATGGCAATTGCTACACCAGCAATATTACCTACCCCAACACGGCTCGCAAGGCCTGTTACAAACGCCTGAAAAGGTGTAAGACCATGCTCATCTTCGCCTTCTGTACGACTGCTTTTCATCACTCGGATACTTTGCAAGAACATGCGAATTTGCACTGCTCCTGTTAAGACCGTATAAAAAACACCTACAGCCAGCAAGAAAATAACCAAAAAGTCCCATAAAGGGTCATTAAAAAATTTTACCCACGACATCAGTGTGGCATTGAGTTGTTCATTCATACTCGGTCCGCTTACGTTCCTTGCTAATGTGCTAAAAGCACATGCCAAAATACTGCAATAAACAAAAAAGCCCCTAGAAACCGGGACTTTTCAGTAAATTCAAGAAAAAACTTTTAATGTCAATTGAATAGCAATTATCGTCACAAGTTTAAGCAACATCATGCCCAACACTAAGCCTTTGAAGGTTGCATGAGAGAAAGCGACCTTCAGACAAAATAATATCATTGCACTACTGAAAATTTCCGCTTTTGGAAAAACAGTATGCATCGACTCAGCTATAAACTTGGAAACTAACAAATGACCACCGCTAAATAAACTCGTCTAATGATTCCCATCAATTAAGCGAATTATACAAAATCTGGATTTAAGCCAATAAGCATATTTACATATACTTTTGAGCAAATGTCTAAACTGGATATAAATTTCAAAGACTGTAACAAGCGATCGCCATAACGCGACTATCTGCGCCCTTTTCTCCATGATCAAAGAAGAGTGCGTTTAGATCTGTACTAAGCTGTTGTATTTTTTGTGGCTCAGTAGCTGCGTGAGTTACGTTCATTTTCATGGTTGCAATGGTAATCGCCAATCCTTGTTTCATGAACTGCTTGTTGATGAGTGGTAGACTCATGTAAAGCTCCTATACCTCGTGTATTTCTCCATTTCTGCAACTAAATCCTTTTTGTAAAGGGATTTTGTTTGCAGCCACTATTTCCTAACGTGAGTATGGAGAAATCATACCTGCGTAAAAAAGTCGGTATTATGCAGAAATTTAAAGTTTTGTGTATATTTTTCATTAAAATTTTATATAAAAAATGGTCATATTTTATATAAAACTATCCGTTTTGTACTGTTTTTAAACATATTATACCTTTTTTTCAATTGAATATTTTTCACCCACTCACTGTTATGCTTTTATTTTTATAACCGACAAAATCACACTATTTTGTCTATTTAAATCTAAAGTGGCATATTCGAATTATGATTAATCAGACAATATGTCTAAACTAATTAAATTATCATACCTGTAAGAATATCTCTTTTCTAATATTTTGTGCTTATAAATGAAGTACTTTCAAAACATGAAATTAAGCTTCAATAAAGTATGAAATATTTAAGAAAATGATATAGGAGTATCTCATGAATCTGGAACAAGTTCGTCTCGTTGATGAAGCTATCACTTCTCGACATTCTGTCCGCGCTTTTTTACATACTCCAATTGAGTCAGGAGTTATTAAAGATATATTACAAGTCGCAAGTCGAGCACCTTCTGGAACAAATACTCAACCGTGGAAAGTCTATGTAGTAACAGGCAACAAGCGTAATGAAATGGTTGAACGTGTTTGTGCAGCACAAATCGAAGTTTCAAAAAACCCGGAACTTGCAGAACAATATAAAGAAACTTTTGCCTATTACCCTGAAAAATGGATATCCCCTTTTATTGACCGCCGCCGCGAAAATGGTTGGGGGCTCTATGGTCTACTCGAAATTAAAAAGGGCGAAAAAGAAAAAATGGCTGAACAACAGTTACGTAACTTTAAACTGTTTGATGCACCAGCCGGCCTTTTCTTTACAGTAAATAAAACCATGGGAATCGGGTCTAAAATGGATATCGCAATGATGATCCAAAACGTGATGGTTGCTGCCAAGGCACGTGGTTTAGATACATGCCCACAAGCAGCTTGGAACCATTTTCACCCTATTGTTTTAGATATGGTGGGTGCATCAGATGATGAAGAGCTAGTTTGTGCAATTGCGTTAGGTCATGCTGATCCTAATCACATTGTAAATACCTTCATTACACCTAGAGAACCTGTCGAAAATTTCACAGTTTTTCTAGACGAATAAAATCTAAGTCGCCATTCTTTTAAAACTATGAGAATGGCTTGGTTTCTACTTGTTGCGCCGCTTTTAAAACGACAACGAACCCACTCAGCGTAAATAACACCATCATCACGCCCATGTTGAGCGATGCAGACCAAATGAGGAAGTTAAGCAGCACGCCACCCAAGAGGCCACAAGCGAATTGCATACTTCCCATAATTGCACTGGCTGTTCCTGCACGGGCACCTTGTTTGGACATTGCAAGTGCCATTGCATTTGGTCCTGTTAAACCAATGCCTGAAATAGCTAAAAATAGCCCTAACATAACAAGCCATAAAGGCGCAGCAGGAATTAAACCCGCAATAAATACAATAATGGCTCCAGTCACTTGTACAAGTGAACCTGCCTTTAACCGTTTAGTGATCTCAACACGTGATGTTAAATGCTTATTTAAAGATGACATCAACATAATGCCAAAAGCATTTAGTCCAAAGGCATAAGCAAACTCTTGCTGATTCAGTCCGTATTGATCCATAAAAACTGCTGGTGCTGAGCTGATATAACAAAATAGCGCCGCCCCTGTTAAACAGCCTGCAAACATAGGTAAGCGGAAACTCGCATCTTTGAAAATAGCCCCATAGAGGGTAACTACCTGATATGGTGACAACTTGAGTCTTTTATCGATTGCCAAGGTCTCTTTAAAGAAGAAATGTACGCACAACCAACATATGACTCCCACGATTGAAAGCGCAATAAAAATCGCTTGCCACGGAAACCAAATTAAAATCCAGGCTCCAATCATCGGCGCCAAAATAGGTGCTAACCCCATTACAATCATCATGCTTGAAAAAGCTTGTGCCGAGCCTTGAACGTCTAATCTATCGCGTATTGCTGCACGAGCCATAACCACGCCGACACAGCCACCTAAAGCTTGCAAAATACGAGCAGCAATCAAGCCCCATTCATTTGTAGCCAATACACAAAATAAGCTTGCGACTGCATAAAGTGCGAGACCAAAATAAAGTGGTTTTTTTCTACCAATCCGGTCGCTTAGAGGACCATAAACCAATTGCCCAACAGCTAAACCAAAAAAGTAAGCTGGTAGTGTATTGGCCACCATTTGTGTACTTACCCCAAAATCATGCGCCATCTGTGGCAAAGCAGGTAAGTACATATCGATGGATAATGGCCCTAAAGCCGTAAGTAAAGCGAGCAACATAATCCAGCCAATAGAGTATTGACGCTGGGCTGTTTGTTCAGACATAACGATATTTCATTTTTCAATCATTTGCATACAGACAAGCTTACACTGTCTATCGTATGATTTGTGCAACATTGGTGTAGAAATACACAAATCCTTTATCCTCAGGTTGATCAGCAAGGACTTCCTTTGAAATCTTGGTTTAAACGCCTAAAAAGAGCGACTTATAACACAACATTTATGTATAACGTGCGAATGCTGATAGCCTTTTCAGGAACTGCTTTCGTGCCTTATTTTCTGGGCTATCAATTAGCAACAATTCCACTTACTTTAGGTGTGGTTGCAGCTGGTTTAAGCGATATTGATGATCGCTTTTCAGTACGAATCATGAACCTGATTTATACTTATATTGGTTTCTTCATTACCGCAGCTTCCGTACAATTACTTTTCCCCTACCCAATGGCTTTTGCTTTGGGATTGATTGCTTCGTGTATTGGCTGGATTTTACTGGGTTCATTAGGGCGCCGTTATGCAACCATTTCTTATGGATGTTTGGTTGTTTCAGTATATACCATGTTGGGCGTTCACCTCTTTGACCACTGGTACATCCAACCTGCCCTTTTAGTTGCAGGTGCTGCATGGTATGGCTTAATTGCAACTATTAGTTTTTTACTATTCCCAGTTCGACAACTACAAGACAAACTGGCCGCGTCTTATGCATCCCTAGGCGATTTTCTCTTTGCAAAATCAAATTTGTTTGATGTAGATATGACTCCTGCCAGCTATCAGCAAAGTATGATCGAACTGTCATTAGAAAACGGTAAGTTAATTACGATTTTTAACGACTTAAAAACAGCTTTATTAACTCGTTTAAAAGGCGACCGTGGGCAAAAAGATACACGCCGAAGCTTACATTATTATTTTGTCGCTCAAGACATTCATGAACGTGCTGACTCCGCTCATATCGATTATCAAAAGTTAGCCAAAATTTTTCAGCACAGTGATATTTTATTTAGATTCCAGCGAATTTTGGCGATCCAAGGCAAAGCTTGCCAAGAGTTAAATGAATGTATTTTGCAACGCAAACCTTATAACCATAATAAAAGGTTTAAACAAAGCTTTGAAAACCTACGCCTCTCATTAGAAAAGTTACGTCGTGATCAGCATTATGACCTTTTATGGGTAAATGCGCTTTTCGCTTTATACCAAAACTTAAAATCTATCGATTCCCAGTTACTCAATCTGGAAACAGAACAACACATTCAATCTGATAAAGTAAAACAAGCCGAAAACCAGCTTAAAGATGATGATTTACAAGGCTGGAATGATATTGTCATCCGGATAAAACAAAATTTAACTCCCGAATCTGTGTTGTTCCGCCACGCGATTCGTGTATCGATTGTTTTATTTATTGGATATGTACTCATCCAAATGACCAATATTGAATATGGTTATTGGATTATGCTTACAGCTCTATTTGTAAGCCAACCTAATTTTAACGCTACCAAGCGCCGCTTACGTCTACGAATTGTTGGAACGTTAGTTGGGATTATTGTAGGTCTTGCGATTATCTTCTTAATTCCTTCAACTGAAGGGCAACTATTTATGTTGATATTAAGTGGAGTACTGTTTTTTGAGTTACGCAGTAAACAATATGCGCAAGCAACTGCCTTTATTACAATTTTGGCACTAATTAACTTTAATCTGGACGGTTCAGCAATGGCAGCAGCCATTCCAAGATTTTTAGATACCTTAATTGGTTGTGCTCTAGCTTGGTTTGGCGTGACATTTATTTGGCCCGACTGGAAGTTCCGACGCTTGCCTCGCAACATCAGACGTTCATTACAAGCTCAATGTAATTATTTAGCTGAAGTCGTCAAACAATATCATGAAGGCCACAATCATGCGCTCAATTACCGAATTGTACGTCGAGCTGCACACAATACAGATGCTGAAGTTGCTTCACTTATTTCCACTTTAGCGACTGAACCCGATTTTGACCCAACTCGTAAATCCGATATTTTTGAATTTTTGTGTTTAAACCATACTTTTTTAAGTTATATCGCGGCACTTGGGGCACATCGAGAAAGCCTTCAGGATCAAGCTGTTCTTAAATTATTAGACCAAGCGCTAGATGATATTCAAGGAGCTCTATTAAGAGATGAGATGCCTGATCTTACAGCACAAAATATGCTCCAAACGATACGTCAGCGTCTAAGCCAAAATGATGAAAATGACCAAAAATCACTCATTATTTTACAACAGCTCTCACTCATGCTTGGTGTGTTGAACCGATTTAGTATGTTAAAACAACGTCTAAGTCATGATCTTGATAATGATGCCAGTGAGCTTGCATCATTATAAATTTGCCTCGGAATTTAGTATTAAATTGGCATAATATCCTTTCCTGACTTATGCCAATTAGTGCTAAACTTAAAACAGTTTACAATTTGTTATTTGCACTATGACCGCGAAAACTTTATACGCTTATACGCTTCAGCCTGTTCCATATGACGTGTCAGAAGCTGAACAACGTAATGCTCAGCTTCTTATCTGGCGCAGCACCAATAAAATCAGCACAAAAATTTGGGCAATTATGGGTGTAGTTTTAGCCCTAGCTATATTAGGTCTTATTTTTATTAAGAACTACTCTACTGTTTTTTGCTGGGTTGCTATTGTCGCTGTAGTACTTTACTACCTAGGTCGTAAATACGGATTAGAATGGTACGTTAAACGCAAAATGAATGAATTTCCGGTACAGGAAATCAAAGGTATTCGTTTAGGCGTGCAGCCTCATGGTATTGTGATGCGCCAAAAAATGGGCCAACAAGAAGGCGTTGGTACAATTGGATGGAAAAATATCTACGAATGGTACAATGGACCTGATTTCATCTTGGTAAATTTCAAAGTAAAAGATCCAAAAGGCCAAGAACAACAAGGTGCTTATATTTTACCTAAGCGCATGGATTCTAAAAACTTCTCGTTCAATACGATTCGCACGCATTTAAAAGAAGCTGTAGGTGAACCGAAAACTCTGTAAGTTTTGATTTTATAGAAAGCCTCCTTATGGAGGTTTTTTATTACAGTAAAAACAAATGATAATGAAAATTAATATTATCTCCAAAATCCATATTATCTACTCAATCTTCGGCTATACTTCGTTACAAGATCTCCATCATATTTACATTTTCGACCATGTTTAAAAAAATTTTATTTCAAATTCATTGGTTTCTGGGTATTACTGCTGGCCTAATCTTATCCATTATGGGTGTAACAGGTGCAATTTATTCTTATGACCAACAAATTTTAAAATGGGTAAATTCTGATAGTTATGTTGTTCAAGCTGAAAGCACTCCAAAATTAACCCCTGCTCAGCTATATCAATATTTCAATACGACTCAGCCTGAAATTAAAATTAATAGCATTACGATTGCCAAGGATCCAACCGCCTCTTCTACTGTCAATATTGAAAAAGAAGGTGAACGCCGTGGCTATAATATGATGGTGAATCCTTATAACGCTCAGGTTCTGCCCGATGTTAAAGGCCGAAAACTGTTGTTATTAATACAACAAATTCATCGTAATTTAACCGCAGGCGAAGTTGGCAAGCAAATTACTGGTGCCTGTGCCTTAATGTTAATTTACTTTGTACTGAGTGGATTATATTTACGCTGGCCTAAAAAACATTCTGCCCGTCAATGGCTCGCGGTTAAACCAAAATTGAAAGGCCGAAATTTTATTTGGGATCTACATGCTGTTGTCGGCACATGGGTCATTGTTTTTTACCTACTATTCGCATGTACAGGTCTATATTGGTCTTATGACTGGTGGCGTAGTGGCATGTTCAAAGTGATGGGCGTTGAACAACCCAAGCCACAAGGTCATGGCCCTGCCCCTCAAAATCGAGGAATGCAACAAAATAAACGATCTGAGCATAATACTGATAAAAAATCAGAGCCTCAGTTAGATAATACTCAGCTCATTACAGTACTTAATCAAACATGGAGTGGATTCAATAGTCAGGTCGGACGTGATTATTCGACGCTAACATTGAACTTACCGAAAAAAGATGATGGAAAAATTGAGTTAAGCTTTGTCGATGCTACCCCGCAACACGAACGTGCACGTAACCAAGCCATCTATAATTATCAAACTAGCACTATCGAAAAGATGGAGCTTTACGAAGATAAAAAGCTTAATCAAAAAATCATGAGCAGTATGTTACCCGTGCACCGTGGTAGCTTCTTTGGACCAATTTATCAATTCGTTGCGATGCTTGCTTCATTGGCAATGCCTTTATTCTTTGTTACAGGGTTGATGCTTTATCTTAAACGCCGCAAACAGAAAAAGTTAACACAGGCGGCTCGTCAGTCTTTAGCAGGGCAATATATTGATCCAAATGCAAAGCCTTGGCTTATTACCTACGCAACTCAAACAGGTGTAGCAGAACAACTTGCTTGGAGTACAGCAACAAGTTTACAAGAAGCTCATCAACCAGTTCTGGTTAAACCTGTACAGCAGCTAACACAATCTGATTTAGAGCAGCATGAGCAGGTTTTATTTGTAATCAGTACATATGGTACTGGTGATGCTCCCGACCTCGCGACAAGCTTTGCTAAAAAGCTTTTAAAAGTGAATCTGGATCTTAAGCACTTGAACTATGCTGTTTTGGCGCTAGGTTCTAAAGAATATCCTGATACGTATTGTAGTTTTGGTCATGCAGTAGATGCTTGGCTTAAAACTAATGGTGCTCATGCCCTCTTTAATACAATTGAAGTTGATAATGTAAACCTATCGGATATTCAAAACTGGAATCAATCACTTGCGAAAGCAACTAAATTAGATTTGCATGCTGTAAATTTAGAAAAAGTTTTTGATACATGGACATTACAACAACGTGACTTACTCAATCCAAATAGCTTAGGGCAACCTGCTTATAATATTGAGCTTAACGCAAAGCATGAAGCAATATGGCAAGCTGGTGATATTGCTGAAATTCAGCCTAGTAATAGCCCTGAACGTATTCACGCATTCTTGCAGAAGCATCATATTCTTAAAAATGCAAAAGTTGACTCATTAGAGATTTCAATTGAGAAAGCGCTTTGGAATAAAGACTTAACTGGTGAAATTGAACCATTTGCTAATCTAGATCATTTATTAGAACAGCTCCCTACTCTACCAACACGCGAATATTCAATTGCGAGTATTCCTTCTCAGCAAGTGCTTCGTTTAGTTGTTCGTCAACAGCATGATGAGTCTGGTAATTTAGGTTTAGGTTCTGGATGGCTGACTCAACATACTCAAGTCAATGATGACGTTGCTTTACGTATTCGTACCAATGAATCATTCCATCTTATTGATGACAACCGCCCTATTATTTGTATTGGTAACGGAACCGGTATTGCAGGTTTAATGAGCCTGTTACATACACGTACTCGTCATGACTACACTGAAAACTGGTTAATCTTTGGTGAACGTCAAAGAGCATGTGATTTCTTCTATGCATCAACTATTGAAGCATGGCAAACAACAGGAATGTTAAAACGCCTAGATCTAGCATTTTCCCGAGATCAAGAACAACGCGTTTATGTTCAAGATGTAATCCGTCAGAATGCAGCAGAATTAGTAAGCTGGATAGAGCGCGGCGCTGTTCTCTATGTTTGCGGTAGTATTGATGGTATGGCAAGCGGAGTCGACCAAGCACTGGTTGAAATTCTAGGTGATGAACAGGTAGATGAATTAAGACAACAAGGCCGTTATCGCCGCGATGTTTATTAAAGGCCTATAAATCAGAAAACCGAGTAATGGCACAGATGCTTTACTCGGTTTTTTATTGCATTCAGAATGATTTTGCATACACTGTCTGCAATTTAAATTGCAACTGTAAACACAATGCAAGTCAGTAAGTGGATCCGTATTTTCCTAGCAATCATTGGTTCGATTTTATTTCTAGATGGATTGGTTCTAATTTGTCTCAATAAAATTAATGTCGGCACAATTATCCCTTTAATTTTGGGCGCTTTCTTCTACCTCTATTCTTTATTTTATTATCATTTAGAGCGTTTCTTCTTCTATCACTATCGCTTACACACACTTTGGCGTTTTGGATGGTTATGCCTCTGGATATGGCTAATTAGCTTAGGCTATTTCTTTGATTTTATTAAAGAGAATAAAGAGACAAGTCAAAATCTGCCTCCAGTAAATGCAATCATTGTATTAGGTAGTGGCGTTGAAAATGGTCAACCATCCAAAATTCTTGCAAAACGTTTAGATACGGCTGCCCCTATTGCTCTAAAACAGCTCCAAGCAAAAGTTGTTGTAACGGGAGGTCTTGATTTTTCAGAAAAGGAAAGCGAAGCATTAGTGATGTCGCGTTATCTAGAGCAACATTATCATTTAGCAAAAGAACGAATGATACTTGAAGATAAAAGTACAAGTACTGAACTTAATCTAATGAATAGTAAACCACTATTAGCACAGCACCACATTACCCTCGACCAACCGATAGCTATTGTCACAAGCGATTTTCACACTCCACGAGCAGCAGCTATTGCTAAAAAACAAGGTTATACGCAAGTTTATACAGTGGCTGCTGAAACACCTTTAGCTACTCGCTACAATTCTTGGTTACGAGAATATTTCGCTTTTGCAAGTGGATGGTTTTTTAACGAATATTAAGAATGACTTATTTCAAAACTGCTATTAAAAAATAGCAGTTTTTTTACGCAAGAAAGTATTGTTATTCGTTAGAAATAGACCTAGTAAACTTATGAAATATATAAAGCTCTATTTGAGTCATTACATGGCAAATTTAATATAAGAGAAGTCTATTCAATAAAAATATAAAATAAATTTTTTAAGAAAATTTTATGTGAAATAATTTTTTAGTCTATAACTCAGGCAATCACTTTTAAACACAGTTAGGTTTTAAACCTATAGCCCCAAATTAAATAACACAAAAGTCATTTATCCAAATAAGAAATAACTTAACTAATGATTTTCAGTCAATTGGAGATATAAACATTGAGCTTTAAAATAGAACAACTAAATTTAGAGTGACTTATATAAAGAATTCAAATATAGATTAAGAATTACAAATAAATAAGCAACTTAAATATTTGAAAAATTTAACTTTCGGAATGAAATAATGGTGGGCGCTGACGGGATCGAACCGCCGACATTCTGCTTGTAAGGCAGACGCTCTACCAACTGAGCTAAGCGCCCTTAATGAGAAAAGATAACGAATGTATCTTTATACTCTACATTCTCTAGACAAGGGAATCAAGAGAATGGCGCAGCGGACGGGGCTCGAACCCGCGACCCCCGGCGTGACAGGCCGGTATTCTAACCAACTGAACTACCGCTGCACT
>NZ_FODU01000036.1:0-1318 GCF_900110445.1 Acinetobacter sp. yr461 | reverse complement strand
CCCGCACAATAAGCAATAAGGAGAAATAACATGAGCTACCAGAAACTCAGCCGTGACCAGATTGCAAAACGTGTGGCACAAGATATTCCAGATGGTGCCTATGTAAATCTAGGCATTGGTCTGCCGACCAAGATCGCCAGCTATTTACCCAACGATAAAGATATTTTCCTTCATTCTGAAAATGGCTTACTGGCTTTTGGTCCACCGCCAGCTGCGGGTGAAGAAGACCCTGAACTGATTAATGCGGGTAAAGAATTTGTGACCATGCTTGAAGGCGGCAGCTTTTTCCATCATGGCGACTCATTTGCGATGATGCGTGGTGGACACCTTGATATTGCAGTGCTTGGTGCTTTTCAGGTTGCAGCCAATGGTGACTTGGCGAACTGGCACACGGGTGCGCCGAATGCGATTCCTGCTGTCGGTGGTGCAATGGATTTAGCTGTGGGTGCTAAAAAAGTATTTATCACTACAGATCATGTGACCAAGCAAGGTGAACCGAAGATTGTGGCTGAGCTGAGTTATCCGGTTACGGGTAAAAAATGTGTTGACCGTATTTACACCGATCTTTGTGTGATTGATGTGACTACCGATGGTTTAAAGGTGCTTGAGAAAGTGGAAGGTCTTAGCTTTGATGAGTTACAAGCTTTGACAGGTGCAACTTTGATTGATGCGACACAAGGGTAAGGAAGTAGGAAATGACATTAAAAAACGCTTATATCATCGATGCTATCCGTACTCCATTCGGCCGTTATGCCGGTGGCCTTGCCCCTATTCGTGCCGATGACCTTGGTGCTTTGCCGATTAAAGCGCTCATGCAGCGTAACTCGAATGTAGATTGGGAACAGGTCGATGATGTGATCTATGGCTGTGCGAACCAAGCGGGTGAAGACAACCGTAATGTCGGCCGTATGTCAGCACTGCTTGCTGGTTTACCGTATCAGGTGCCTGCGACCACTATTAACCGTTTGTGTGGTTCATCACTTGATGCGATTGCCATTGCTGCCCGTGCCATTAAAGCGGGTGAAGCAAATCTGGTGATTGCAGGTGGTGTAGAAAGCATGAGCCGTGCACCCTATGTAATGGGTAAGTCAGACAGTGCTTTTGGTCGTAGCCAGAAGATTGAAGACACCACCATGGGCTGGCGTTTCATTAACCCAAAACTTAAAGAATTGTATGGTGTAGACACCATGCCCCAGACTGCCGAAAACGTAGCTAAAAAGTTTAACGTCAATCGTGCAGATCAGGACCAGTTTGCCTTGGTGAGCCAACAACGCACCGCAAGCGCGCAAGCCAAAGGCTTTTTTTCTAAAGAAATCGT
>NZ_FODU01000016.1:0-58365 GCF_900110445.1 Acinetobacter sp. yr461 | reverse complement strand
CCGGGCCACGCCGATTATGTTAAAAACATGATTACTGGTGCTGCTCAGATGGACGGCGCGATCCTTGTATGTGCTGCGACTGATGGTCCAATGCCACAAACTCGTGAACACATCCTTCTTTCTCGTCAGGTTGGTGTACCTTACATCATCGTATTCTTGAACAAGTGTGACCTTGTTGATGATGAAGAATTACTTGAATTAGTAGAAATGGAAGTTCGTGAACTTCTTTCTACTTATGACTTCCCAGGTGATGACACTCCAGTTATCCGTGGTTCTGCGCTTAAAGCGTTGGAAGGTGATGCTGGTCAATATGGTGAGCCTTCAGTTCTTGCTCTTGTTGAAGCGCTTGACTCTTACATTCCAGAACCAGAACGTGCTATCGACAAAGCATTCTTAATGCCAATCGAAGACGTATTCTCTATCTCTGGTCGTGGTACAGTAGTAACTGGTCGTGTAGAAGCTGGTATCGTGAAAGTAGGCGAATCAGTTGAAATCGTTGGTATCCGTGATACTCAAACAACTACAGTTACTGGCGTTGAAATGTTCCGTAAATTTCTTGATGAAGGTCGTGCGGGCGAGAACTGTGGTGTTTTTCTTCGTGGTACTAAGCGTGAAGACGTACAACGTGGTCAAGTACTTGCTAAACCAGGTACAATCAAGCCGCACACTAAATTCGATGCAGAAGTATACGTACTTTCTAAAGAAGAAGGTGGTCGTCATACTCCATTCCTTAACGGCTACCGTCCACAGTTCTACTTCCGTACAACTGACGTAACTGGCGCAATCCAATTACAAGACGGCGTTGAAATGGTTATGCCAGGCGACAACGTTGAAATGTCAGTAGAATTAATCCACCCAATCGCAATGGACCCAGGTCTACGTTTTGCGATCCGTGAAGGTGGTCGTACTGTAGGTGCTGGTGTTGTTGCGAAAGTAACTGCATAAGCATAATATAGTGACGGATTACGTCTCAGGTTGAGGGCTTTGGCTCTCAACTTGCATTATAGGTCAGTAGTTCAATTGGTAGAGCGTCGGTCTCCAAAACCGAATGTTGGGGGTTCGAGTCCCTCCTGGCCTGCCATATTTTCAAATAAAAAGCTTGATGCTGGCTTAGTTGTTCATATAATAAGTCGCGAGTTCTACGACGAGTACAAAAATGTCGAATGATAAATCGCGTGACGCATTGAGCGACGCGCCAATTCCTCAAAGAAATAATTCTGCTGAAGTTGTTCGTTCTGGTTCGCCTCTAGATATTATTCTATGGGTGATTGCGATTGCATTATTGGTTTTAGCTGTTATGGCGAATCAGTATTTGCCAGCGCATTGGGCACCTGCAAACAATATTTGGGTGCGCGTTGGGGCAATTTTTGCTTGTGTCGTTGTGGCTTTAGGTTTATTATACGCCACCCATCAAGGTAAAGGCTTCGTTCGTTTGCTAAAAGATGCACGAGTCGAATTGCGTCGAGTAACTTGGCCAACAAAACAAGAAACAGTCACTACATCGTGGCAGGTTCTATTGGTTGTAGTTGTTGCATCATTGGTTTTATGGTGTTTTGACTATGGTTTGGGTTGGTTAATTAAGTTGATTATCGGGTAAAAGAGCTATGAAACGTTGGTACATTATTCATGCCTACTCTGGCTATGAAAAACAAGTGTTACGTTCACTTACAGAACGAATCCAGCGTAGCGCTGTTGCTGATAGCTTTGGTGATGTCCTTGTTCCTACCGAAGAAGTGGTAGAAATGAAGGATGGTAAGAAACGTAAATCTGAGCGCAAATTCTTTCCTGGCTATGTGTTAGTTGAAATGGAAATGAATGATGATACTTGGCATATCGTTAAAGAATGTCCAAAGGTTCTAGGTTTTATCGGTGGTACACCTGAAAAACCAGCACCAATCACTCAGCGTGAAGCGGATGCGATTCTTGCGCGTGTACGTAATACTGGTGAAGCACCACGTCCTAAGACGATGTTTGAGCCAGGTGAAGAATTACTTGTTATTGACGGTCCATTCACAGACTTTAAAGGTGTGGTGGAAGAAGTTCAATACGAGAAGTCGCGTTTAACGTTGACGATTAACGTATTTAATCGACCAACTCAGGTTGAACTCGAGTTTCGCCAAGTCGAAAAAACGATTTAATCTTAATTGGTTGAAAAACGCCCGATTTTATCGGGCATTGTTGTTGTAATAAAAGTGTAGCGTAAACATTGGGGAGCCTAGCGGCGTTTGTACCCAGAGGTATTTAAAATGGCTAAGAAGATTGACGGCTATATCAAGCTGCAAGTTCCAGCTGGTAAAGCAAATCCATCTCCACCAATTGGTCCTGCATTAGGTCAACGTGGTGTAAACATCATGGCATTCTGTAAAGAATTCAATGCTGCTACACAAAAAGTTGAACAAGGCCTTCCAATTCCTGTAGTGATTACTGTGTACAACGATAAGTCGTTCACATTCATCATGAAAACTCCACCAGCTTCTATTCTTCTTAAGAAAGCTGCTGGTATCCAAAAAGGTTCACCTGTACCAAACAAAACTAAAGTTGGTAAGTTGACTCGTGCTCAGTTAGAAGAAATTGCGACTACTAAAGAACCAGATTTAACTGGTGCTGATTTAGACGCACGTGTACGTACCATCGCTGGTTCTGCGCGTTCTATGGGCTTGGAAGTGGAGCTATAAGACATGGCAAAGTTAACTAAACGTCAAAAAGCCATTGCTGCTGCTGTTGAAGCAAACAAAGTTTACACTTTGGAAGAAGCGGTTCAAGTTCTTAACAGCTTACCTGCTGCGAAGTTCAAAGAATCTTTAGATGTAGCTGTAAACCTTGGTGTAGACCCGCGTAAATCTGATCAGGTTGTTCGTGGTGCGACTACATTACCTGCTGGTACTGGTAAAACTGTACGTGTAGCGGTATTTGCTCAAGGCGCGCAAGCAGAAGCTGCTAAAGAAGCTGGTGCAGACATCGTAGGTTTTGATGACCTTGCTGAAAGCATCCAAGGTGGAAACCTTAACTTTGATGTTGTAATCGCTGCTCCTGACGCTATGCGTGTTGTTGGTAAGCTCGGTACAATCCTTGGTCCACGTGGTTTAATGCCAAACCCTAAAGTTGGTACTGTAACTCCTGATGTAGCGAATGCTGTTAAAAACGCTAAATCTGGTCAGGCTCGTTACCGTGTAGACAAAGCGGGTATTATCCATGCTGCGATCGGTCAGTTAGGCTTTGATGCTGCTGCTATCCGTCAAAACGTTGAAACCTTAGTTGCTGACTTGAAAAAGTTAAAACCTGCAACTTCTAAAGGTGTTTATATCAAAAAGATCACTTTGAGCTCAACTATGGGTCCTGGTCTTACTGTTGATGTAAGCAACGTTTCTAACTAAGTTTTAAACTTAGTCAAGAATTTTAAAGTCCTGATTGAGGGCAGGGTGTAAGAAGTCATAGATTTTTTACACCCATTCAAAGTAATGCTTTGTTTCCTCACTCATCAGGCGGACTTTGAATTGATAAATGTAAATTTATCAGCGTCAAAGACCACAGGCGAAGAGACTTCTTTTGAATATCTTCTTAATAGCCCAGCCTGCGTAGACGCGGTGGTGTGATTTATTCCTCCTCCGCGTGTAAGTCAAATCTTTGTTGACTTGCGAATTGGGAGTGTACTTTTTTGAGTACATAAATCACCGTTAGGAGGTTTTACAATGGCTCTTCTTATTGAAAGCAAAAAACAGATCGTTGCTGAAGTGGCTCAAACTGCTTCTACAGCGTTCGCTGCCGTTGTTGCTGACTATCAAGGTTTAACTGTTGAGCAATTAACTGCTCTTCGTGTTGAAGCTCGTAAACTAGGTGTTGCTACACGTGTTGTACGTAATACTTTGGCTAAACGTGCTCTTCAAGATACGCAATTTGCAATCTTGAATGACAACCTTGTTGGCCCAACAATCTTAGCATTCTCAACTTCTGAAGACGATATGGGTGCAGCTGCACGCTTGTTTGAAGAATTTGCTAAAACTAACAAAGCATTTGAATTAAAAGCTGCTGCATTTGACGGCAAACTTTATCAAGGTGCTGAAGTTAGCGTTATCGCAAACCTTCCAAACCAAGAAAAAGCGCTTACTATGCTCGCATCTGTTCTTCAAGCTCCTATTTCGAAATTGGGTCGCTTACTTACAGCGCTTCAAGAGAAAAACGAGTCAGAAGCTGCTTAAGCTTAAATCTACTTCCACACCATTCAATACCCATTTGGAGTTAATCTCATGGCTTTAACAAACGAAGAAATCCTAAACGCAGTTGCTGAAAAAACTGTTCTTGAACTTGTTGAACTTATTTCTGCTTTTGAAGAAAAATTCAACGTATCTGCTGCTGCTGTAGCTGTAGCTGCTGCTCCTGCTGCTGCTGCTGCTGAAGAACAATCTGAATTCAACGTTGAGTTGACTTCTTTTGGTGCTAACAAAGTAGCTGTAATTAAAGCAGTTCGTGAAGCAACTGGCCTTGGTCTTAAAGAAGCTAAAGACCTAGTTGAAGGTGCTCCTCAAGTTCTTAAAGAAGGCGTTTCTAAAGAAGAAGGCGAAGAACTTAAGAAGAAACTTGAAGAAGCTGGTGCTACAGTTACACTTAAGTAATTGTAAAAGGAGTCGGTTTTTAAATCGGCTCCATAAAATGGCTGATGGCTCTTGGGTCATCAGCCTTTTTGCGTTACAATAATCGGCTCGATTTTTGTTTGTTCTGTACAATAATTGTCGTGTTTTAGAATAATCAGAGTAATTTCAAATGTTTACCAATATTTTTCTTTTTAAAAAATATTGTTAAGCGTTTTAATACCACTAAAAATTGCAGCATTTGTAAACAGTGGTGGCCATATCGGCCTGTGTAATTCCTTCTGAGCCCGTTCTGCAGGCGGGCTTGGTTTACTTTCCGAGGACTCCAGATGGCATACTCATATACCGAAAAGAAACGGATCCGTAAGAATTTTGGTAAATTGCCCCAAGTAATGGAAGCACCGTACTTACTTTCGATCCAGGTCGATTCGTATAGAACGTTCTTGCAAGGTGGCAAATCTCCAAAAAACCGCGAAGATATCGGTCTCCAAGCCGCATTTCGTTCAGTTTTCCCTATAGAAAGTTATTCTGGCAATGCTGCTTTAGAATTTGTTGAGTATAGCCTTGGTAAGCCTGAGTTTGATGTGCGTGAATGTATTTTACGTGGTTCGACTTATGCGGCACCAATGCGCGTAAAAATTCGTTTGATTATTAAAGATCGCGAAACTAAATCTATTAAAGACGTACGTGAACAAGAAGTCTACATGGGCGAAATGCCACTCATGACAGACAATGGTACCTTTGTGATCAATGGTACTGAGCGTGTAATCGTATCTCAATTACACCGTTCACCTGGTGTGTTCTTTGATCACGATAAAGGCAAAACACATTCAAGTGGTAAAGTACTTTATTCTGCACGTATTATTCCTTACCGTGGTTCATGGTTAGATTTCGAATTTGATGCAAAAGATTTAGTTTATGTACGTATTGACCGTCGTCGTAAATTATTAGCAACTGTTGTGTTGCGTGCATTGGGTTATAACAATGAACAAATTTTGAATTTGTTCTATGAAAAAGTGCCTGTATATCTTGATATGGGTAGCTATCAAATTGACCTCGTTCCAGATCGTCTGCGTGGCGAAATGGCGCAATTTGATATTGCAGACAATGATGGCAAAATCATTGTTGAGCAAGGTAAACGTATTAATGCACGTCACGTACGTCAAATGGAAGCTTCTGGTTTAGCTAAGCTATCAGTTCCTGATGAGTACCTGTATGAGCGTATCACTGCCGAAGATATTACTTTACGTAATGGTGATGTGATTCCTGCAAATACATTGTTAAGCCATGAAGTGATGGTGAAACTGGCAGAAGGCGGTGTTAAACAGTTCAATATCTTGTTTACGAACGATATTGACCGTGGTTCATTTGTTGCTGACTCATTACGTGCTGACACAACATCTGGTCGTGAAGAAGCATTAGTTGAAATCTATAAAGTAATGCGTCCAGGCGAGCCACCAACAAAAGAAGCTGCTGAAAACTTATTTAATAACTTATTTTTCTCTTCTGAACGTTATGACTTATCTCCAGTAGGTCGTATGAAATTCAACCGTCGTTTGGGTCGCCCATACGAAGTTGGTACTGACCAGAAGTCACGTGAAGTAGAAGGTATTTTATCGCACGAAGATATCATCGATGTATTACGTACATTAGTTGAAATCCGTAACGGTAAAGGTGAAGTCGATGATATCGATCACTTAGGTAACCGTCGTGTACGTTCTGTTGGTGAAATGACTGAAAACCAATTCCGTGTTGGTTTGGTTCGTGTTGAACGTGCTGTTAAAGAGCGTTTAAGCCAAGCAGAAACAGATAATTTATCTCCGCAAGATCTCATTAACGCAAAACCAGTTGCAGCTGCAATCAAAGAATTCTTTGGTTCAAGCCAATTGTCTCAGTTTATGGATCAAAACAACCCATTATCTGAGATTACACATAAACGTCGTGTTTCAGCGCTTGGGCCTGGTGGTTTAACGCGTGAACGTGCGGGCTTTGAAGTACGTGACGTACATCAAACTCACTATGGTCGTGTATGTCCAATTGAAACGCCGGAAGGTCCAAACATTGGTTTGATCAACTCGCTTTCTGTTTATGCAAAAGCAAATGATTTTGGTTTCTTGGAAACACCTTACCGTAAAGTGGTAGATGGCCGAGTAACTGATGCTGTTGAATACCTTTCTGCTATTGAAGAAGTAGGTACTGTTATTGCACAGGCCGATTCTGCGATAGATAAAGATGGTAACTTAACAGAAGATTTTGTTTCTGTTCGTCACCAAGGTGACTTTGTACGTATGCCACCTGAAAAAGTGACGCATATGGATGTATCTGCACAGCAGGTTGTATCTGTAGCTGCATCACTTATTCCATTCCTTGAACACGATGACGCGAACCGTGCATTGATGGGTTCAAACATGCAACGTCAGGCGGTTCCTACTCTACGTGCGGATAAACCGCTTGTAGGTACAGGTATGGAAGCGAACGTTGCACGTGACTCAGGCGTATGTGTGATCGCAAACCGTGGTGGTGCGATTGAATATGTAGATGCTTCTCGTATCGTTATTCGTGTAAACGAAGATGAAATGATTGCAGGTGAGGCTGGTGTAGATATTTACAACCTCATTAAATATACACGTTCTAACCAAAATACTTGTATCAACCAAAATATTATCGTGAATTTGGGCGACAAAGTTGCTCGCGGTGACATTCTGGCAGACGGTCCGTCAACAGATATGGGTGAGCTTGCGCTTGGTCAAAACATGCGTGTAGCGTTCATGACGTGGAATGGTTACAACTACGAAGACTCGATCTTATTATCTGAGCGTGTACTTCAAGAAGACCGTTTAACTTCTATTCATATTCAAGAATTATCATGTGTAGCGCGTGATACTAAGTTAGGTGCAGAAGAAATTACTGCCGATATTCCTAACGTAGGTGAAGCTGCACTTTCTAAACTTGATGAATCGGGTATCGTTTATATCGGTGCGGAAGTTACTGCTGGTGACATCCTTGTTGGTAAAGTAACGCCTAAAGGTGAAACTCAGTTAACTCCTGAAGAAAAATTGCTTCGTGCAATCTTTGGTGAGAAAGCAGCTGACGTTAAAGACTCATCTTTACGTGTTCCATCTGGTACTAAAGGTACAGTTATCGATGTTCAAGTCTTCACTCGTGATGGCTTAGAGAAAGATGACCGTGCGATGGCAATTGAAAAAGCACAGCTTGACGCTTACCGTAAAGACTTGAAAGAAGAATACAAGATCTTTGAAGAAGCAGCTCGTGAGCGTGTAATTCGTTTGCTTAACGGCCAAGAGTCTAACGGTGGTGGTTCGACTAAACGTGGCGACAAGCTCGTTGCAGATATGTTGTCTGGTTTAGAACTTGTTGACTTACTTGAAATCCAACCTACAGACGAAGCAATTGCTGAACGTTTATCTCAAATTCAAGTGTTCTTGAAAGAGAAGAGCGCAGAAATTGATGAGAAGTTTGCAGAGAAGAAACGTAAGCTTTCAACTGGTGATGAGTTAACAACTGGCGTTCTGAAAGTTGTTAAGGTTTACCTAGCAGTTAAACGTCGTATTCAGCCTGGTGATAAAATGGCTGGTCGTCACGGTAACAAAGGTGTTGTATCTAACATTTTACCTGTTGAAGACATGCCACACGATGCTAACGGTGTGCCGGTAGATATCGTATTGAACCCATTGGGTGTACCATCTCGTATGAACGTGGGTCAGATTCTTGAGACTCACTTGGGTATGGCAGCTAAAGGGCTTGGTGATAAAATCGAAAAAATGTTGAAAGAACAGCGCACAGTTTTAGAACTTCGCGAATTCTTAGACAAGATTTATAACAAAGTCGGCGGCGAGCAAGAAGATCTTGATAGCTTAACTGATGCTGAAGTCTTAGCTCTTTCTGGCAACTTACGTGCTGGTGTGCCTTTAGCTACTCCTGTATTTGATGGTGCTGAAGAAAGCCAAATTAAAGACTTACTTGAATTAGCTGATATTTCGCGTACTGGTCAAACAGTATTGTTTGATGGTCGTACGGGTGAGCAGTTTGATCGTCCTGTAACTGTAGGTTACATGTACATGCTCAAATTGAACCACTTGGTTGATGACAAAATGCATGCGCGTTCAACTGGTTCTTACTCACTTGTTACACAGCAACCGCTTGGTGGTAAAGCACAATTCGGTGGTCAGCGTTTCGGTGAGATGGAGGTCTGGGCACTCGAAGCTTACGGCGCAGCATATACACTTCAAGAGATGTTAACTGTTAAGTCGGATGACGTTGAAGGTCGTACACGCATCTATAAGAATATTGTAGATGGCAACCATTATATGGATCCGGGTATGCCTGAATCGTTCAACGTATTGACCAAAGAGATCCGTTCTTTAGGTATCAACATTGAACTGAAAAATGGTGACTAAGTCGTAAGACTCACGATTTTTTAGGAAAAAACAATATTTGTGACCCAGTCGGGTAAGCGTTGCTTCCCGACACACGGAGAAAAAAATTGAAAGACTTGCTCGATATCATGCGTAAGAAAACGGACTCAGATGGTCATGCACCAATTGAGTTTGACCGTATCCGTATTGGTCTTGCGTCACCAGAAATGATTAAGTCATGGTCTCATGGTGAAGTTAAAAAACCTGAGACAATTAACTACCGTACTTTCAAACCTGAACGTGACGGTTTGTTCTGTGCCAAAATTTTTGGTCCAGTAAAAGATTACGAATGCTTGTGTGGTAAATACAAGCGTATGAAATACAAAGGCGTCATTTGTGAAAAATGTGGCGTTGAAGTAACTACAGCGAAAGTTCGTCGTGAACGTATGGGTCACATTGAACTCGCTTCTCCAGTTGCACATATCTGGTTCTTAAAATCGTTACCATCTCGTATCGGTTTATTACTTGATATGACGCTTCGTGATATCGAACGTGTATTGTATTTCGAATCATACGTTGTAACTGACCCAGGTATGACTCCGTTTGAAAAGTATCAACTTTTAACAGACGAAGAATACTTCAATGCACTTGAAGAGCACGGTGATGAATTCACTGCGAAAATGGGTGCAGAAGCGATTCAGGACTTATTAAAAGATATCGATCTTGAAGCTGAAATCGCACGTTTACGTGAAGAAATTCCTCAAACAACTTCTGAAACGAAGTTGAAAAAAGCGTCTAAACGCTTGAAATTGATGGAAGCATTCAACGATTCAAACAATAAGCCAGAATGGATGGTGATGAATGTACTTCCGGTACTTCCACCTGATTTACGTCCATTAGTTCCACTTGAAGGTGGTCGTTTCGCGACTTCTGACTTGAACGATTTATATCGTCGTGTCATTAACCGTAACAACCGTTTGAAGCGTCTTCTTGATCTTGCAGCACCAGACATTATCGTACGTAACGAAAAACGTATGTTACAAGAGTCTGTAGATGCATTGCTTGATAACGGTCGTCGTGGTCGTGCAATTACTGGTTCTAACAAACGTCCGTTAAAATCTTTGGCAGATATGATCAAAGGTAAACAAGGTCGTTTCCGTCAGAACTTACTAGGTAAGCGTGTTGACTATTCTGGTCGTTCGGTAATTACTGTAGGTCCTACTTTACGTCTTCACCAATGTGGTCTTCCGAAGAAAATGGCACTTGAATTATTCAAGCCATTCATTTTCGCGAAACTACAAGCTTCAGGTCAGGCAACAACCATTAAAGCTGCGAAGAAAATGGTTGAGCGTGAGACTCCAGAAGTTTGGGACGTTCTTGCTTCTGTAATTCGTCAACATCCAGTAATGTTGAACCGTGCGCCAACACTTCACCGTTTAGGTCTTCAAGCATTTGAACCTATTCTTATTGAAGGTAAGGCCATCCGTCTTCACCCACTCGTTTGTGCTGCGTTTAACGCCGACTTCGATGGTGACCAAATGGCGGTACACGTTCCATTGACACTTGAAGCACAGTTAGAAGCTCGTGCATTGATGATGTCAACAAACAACATCTTGTCACCAGCAAATGGTGAGCCGATCATCGTTCCTTCTCAGGACGTTGTCTTGGGTCTTTACTACATCACACGTGATGCAGTAAATGCTAAAGGCGAAGGCATGGTGTTTGCTGATACTCACGAAGTAAACCGTGCACTTGCAACTGGTCAGGTTGCGATTCATGCTCGTGTTAAAGTACGTGTGCATCAAACTGTTATCAATGAAGATGGTGAACGTGAACACGGAACTATTATTGTTGAGACAACACCAGGTCGCTGTTTGCTTTGGGAAGTTGTTCCACAAGGCTTAAGCTTTGACATGATCAACCTTGAGATGACTAAAAAGAATATCTCAAAGTTAATCAACTCTTGTTACCGTAAACTTGGTTTGAAAGATACAGTTATCTTTGCTGACCAATTAATGTACTTGGGCTTCCGTCAAGCGACTCGTTCAGGTGTATCTGTAGGTATGGAAGACATGCTCATTCCACCTACTAAGCACACAATTATTGATAAAGCAGAAACAGAAGTTCGTGAAATCGAACAACAGTTCGAACAAGGTTTCGTAACTGCTGGTGAGCGTTATAACAAAGTTGTCGATATCTGGGCGCGTACAAACGACCAAGTTGCTAAAGCAATGATGGATAACTTGTCTTACACCGTTGTGAAAAACAAACAAGGTGAAGACGAGAAGCAAAAATCATTCAACAGCATCTATATGATGTCTGACTCTGGTGCCCGTGGTAGTGCGGCACAGATTCGTCAGCTTGCTGGTATGCGTGGCTTGATGGCAAAACCGGACGGTTCGATTATCGAAACGCCGATTAAAGCGAACTTCCGTGAAGGTTTGACAGTACTTCAGTACTTCATTTCAACACACGGTGCGCGTAAAGGTTTGGCCGATACAGCATTAAAAACTGCGAACTCTGGTTACTTGACACGTCGTCTTGTAGACGTAGCACAAGATTTGGTAATTACCGAGCCTGACTGTGGTACAGCGGGTGGTTTAGTAATGACTCCATTCATTCAAGGTGGCGATGTTATCGAACCATTACGTGACCGTGTATTAGGTCGTGTAACTGCTGAAGATGTACGTCGTGCATCTGATGATGAAGTTGTATTACCTCGCGGTACGTTAATTGACGAAAAAATCGCAGCTCATCTTGAAGAAGCGGGTGTGGATGAAGTCAAAGTACGTTCAGTAATTGCTTGTGAATCTGCTTTTGGTGTATGTGCTAGATGTTATGGCCGTGACCTTGCACGTGGTCACTTGGTTAACCCAGGTGAATCAGTAGGTGTAATGGCAGCACAGTCTATTGGTGAACCAGGTACACAGTTAACGATGCGTACGTTCCACGTTGGTGGTGCTGCGAGCCGAACTTCTGCTGCAAACAGTGTTCAAGTACGTAACAAAGGTACTGTACGTTTCCATAACGTGAAAACTGTACAACATGCAAAAGGTCACTTGGTTTCAGTTTCTCGTTCAGGTGAAATTGGTATTGCCGATGATTTAGGTCGTGAACGCGAGCGCTATAAACTTCCTTACGGTGCAAGCATCTTGTTGAAAGATGGTGAATCTGTAGAAGCTGGCGGTATTGTGGCGACTTGGGATCCGCATACGCATCCACTTGTTACAGAAGTTGCTGGTAAAGCACGTTTCAGCCAAATCGCTGATGGCGTAACTGCAACATCAAAAACTGATGATGCAACTGGTATGACTACTGTTGAAATCTTACCTGTAACAGCTCGTCCTGCTTCTGGTAAAGATTTACGTCCTGCAATCGTGTTGGATACAACAGATGGCGGCGAACAGTTCTACTTCTTGCCACAAAACACAATCGTAACTGTTCGCGATGGCGAAACGATTGGTGTGGGTGACGTTATTGGTCGTGTACCACAAGAAACATCACGTACTCGTGATATTACCGGTGGTCTTCCGCGTGTAGCTGACTTGTTCGAAGCACGTAAGCCGAAAGAACATGCAATTCTTGCTGAAGTTTCAGGTGTTGTAAGCTTCGGTAAAGAGACTAAGGGTAAAAACCGTCTGGTAATTAGCCCTGATGATGGTTCTGAGATCTACGAAGAGTTGATTCCAAAATGGCGTCAAATCAACGTGTTCGAAGGCGAGCATGTGAACCGTGGTGAAACTGTTTCTGACGGTCCACAAAACCCGCATGACATCTTACGTTTGAAAGGTGAAGTTGCATTAACTAACTACATCGTGAACGAAGTTCAAGACGTATACCGTCTCCAAGGTGTAAAAATCAACGACAAACATATTGAAGTTATCGTACGTCAAATGTTGCGTAAAGTTGATATCACCGATGGTGGCGATACAAGCTTCATCAAAGGCGAGCAAGTGGATTACATCCGCGTTGTTCAAGAGAACCAAGCTGTCTTGGCTCAGAACAAGTTCCCTGCGAAGTTCGAACGTCTATTGATGGGTATCACTAAAGCATCGCTTTCTACTGACTCGTTCATCTCTGCTGCATCGTTCCAGGAAACAACTCGTGTGTTAACTGAAGCGGCTGTAACAGGTAAAGAAGATGATTTACGTGGCTTGAAAGAAAACGTTGTAGTAGGTCGCTTGATTCCAGCTGGTACTGGTCTTGCATACCACCTAGAACGTCGTCGTCAAGAAGCAGAAGCTGCTGAACATGAGCTTCACAATGACTTCAGCGAAGTAGACCAAGCATTCAGCCAAGCATTAAACTCAGAACAATTCTAAGTTTAGACTGGCAATAAAAAAGGCACCTAAGGGTGCCTTTTTTATTTATAACAATTAAAAGTGGTAATTACAAAAACATATTGAAGAGCCATTATTTCATTACTTAAGCGGGATAAACCCTCCACAAAAACGTATTAGGCTACATCCTTATGAAGACTGGAGTAAATCTAATGAAAAAAATGATGATGATTGTTAGTGTTGGCCTGATGTCAACAACTTTGTTTGTTGGTTGTCAAAATGCAAGCCCAGAAAGTAAACGTATTGGTTCAGCTGCGATTGGCGGTGGTGCAGGTGGTGCTGTCGGAAAACATGTGGGCGGTAATATTGGTGCCGGTTTAGGAGCGGCACTTGGTGCAGGGGTTGCAGCTAATGCAAAAGGGTCTAACAGTAAAACAGTACGTAATAGTGCAATTGGTGCCGGTGTGGGTGCCGTGTTAGGTGGCGCAATCATTGGCGGTGACGCTGGTGCTGCTGCAGGCGGAGCACTAGGTGGTAGTGCTGGCGCAGCTTATGAAGAGAAGAAAGGGAAGTACTAAAAGTACACTTAATAATGTTTAAACCTTAGAAGTCTTTATCTTATTAGAGACTTCTTTTTTATGCCTTTTTTATAATTAAAATTGCAATGAATAAGTGTAAAAGGAAGAGCTTTACAAAATATCAATCGATTAGGACAGACGAATAACACAATCTGATCAAATTCCTCATAAAAGAGGATTATGCTTTTTATTAGAACAGATAATAGTGAGTATGGTCATGAAAAAAACAATTGGATTAGTTTCTGCTGTGATGCTGTCTACGCTTATGTTTACAGGTTGTCAAAATATGAGTCCATCTGACCAGCGTATTGGTGCAGCAGCAGCAGGTGGTGCACTAGGTGGTGGCTTAGGTAACCATGTAGGTGGCGGTGTTGGTGCAGGTTTAGGTGCAGCAGTAGGTGCTGGTGTTGGTTCAAATACCCAAGGCGGTAGTAAGCAAACCACGACTAAGAGCGCGATCGGAGCGGGTATTGGTTCTGTAGTAGGTAAAGCAATATTGGGTGGTGACTCTGGTGCTGCAATTGGCGGTGCGATTGGTGGTGGTGCTGGTGCAGCGATTGAAGAGAAAAAATAAAAATTTAGCACATTAATAAAAATAAGCGCTTATTCAGCGCTTATTTTTATTGTTGAAAGGGTTTTGCTTTTTTACGTCTGATATAAAGCGTTTTTTGAACTTCAGCAATTCTTACTCCAGTTTCATCAAAAATGTTTAAATGATAGGTTCTTAAAACAGGTTCGAAGTTGTCGGCAAGTTCACGAATTTGCTCAATTTCAGCCAAGTCGACTCGAATATCTGCATGCACAGTGCTTCGACCAGGGGAAAGAAAATTAATCTCAGCAGCTTTATCCCAAACAATATATTTTGATCCGAGATGATGCAGCAGAATCATCATATAAAATGGATCAACCATTGAATAAATACTGCCCCCGAAATGCGTTCCAACCAAATTTTGGTTTTTCCAAGTCAGAGGCATTTTTACTCGTACATGACAAAGTTCTAAATTCATGATTTCAATATAAATCCCTGCTCCCCGATAAGGTGGGTAGTGATTAAATAGAAATTTTGAAATCGTAGGATTGTTCTGAAGTCTTCTTAAAATAGCCATAATAGTCAATTTTTTTTATTGAAACAGTATTCATACTAGATAAGTATCATCTTTTTTATATTGATAGCAATGCTCTATCCGACTAACGACATGATCGATTGAAAAACAAGATAGGAAATGATTATGCAGCCAAAAGTTCATACAGTAACAACAAGTGACCAACAAACGCTTTGTGCCAAGACATGGGGCGACGAAAAAAATACACCGTTGGTTTTAGTACATGGTTATCCTGACAATCAAGAAGTATGGGAATCCATCATTGAACATTTAATCAATGACTTCTACATTGTCACCTATGATGTACGTGGGGCGGGTTTGTCTTCTATACCAAAACGTATACGTGATTACCGTTTGGAGCGTTTATCTCTAGACTTACAAGAAGTCGTTGATGAATTATTACCAAATCGTCAATTTCATATGGCTGCGCACGATTGGGGTTCGATCCAGTCTTGGGAGTCGGCAACAGAGCCTAAATTTAAAGGGCGTTTATTGTCATATACAACAATTTCTGGACCATGTCTTGATCATGCCGCTTTATTTTTGCGTGATAAATTTAAATCTTCACCAGGTCAAATCTTAAAAATATTAACCAAATCTTGGTATATCGGTGCATTCCATCTTCCTCTACTAGCACCAACAGTGTGGTCTCTTTTTAGTCCTGAAAAATGGGGGAAAGTGCTGACTCAGTTAGAGAGGAAAAGTAATTTACCTTTAAATAATAATATTAATGCTGATGGTAAATATGGCATTAATTTATATCGTGCCAATTTTATTCCTCGTTTAACTGGCCCACGTCAACGTTATGCGCAATGTCCAGTCAAAGCGGTTATTTTAAAATATGATACTTTTGTGAGCCCTGAATATATCACTGAGGCTATGCCAAAATGGGTAGAAAAATTTGAATATGTAGAGCTTGAGGCAAATCACTGGGCAATTCTGAGTGAGCCTGCGAAAATTGCAGATCATATTCGTCAGTTTATTAAGGCTCAAGCTTAATGATTGAGTGACTGCATAAAACAGTTAATTCGGCGATATTTTCGGCTTCATAGATCTGAATCTGATAGAATATCGCCTTTTGTTTTGCTCTGAATTTATTCATGAATGCTGTCGTTATTGCGATTGCAGTGATGTTTTTATTATCACTGGCACGCGTTTCTGTCGTACTGACTTTAGTGGTTTCTGCCATTGTAGGCGGCCTCGTAGCAGGTTTAAGCCTTTCTCAAACCGTTGATGCCTTTAACGCTGGTCTTGGTGATGGTGCTGAAGTCGCACTTGCCTATGCAGTGCTAGGAGCATTCGCTCTAGCACTGTCAAAATCTGGTTTACCTGATTTACTTGCTCATAAACTTATTGGTTTGTTGGGAATGGAAGCGGGGAAAAGCCGTCAAACTAAAGTGAAATATCTACTATTAGGTATTTTACTTATTTCAGCTATTTTCTCTCAGAACCTTATTCCGGTTCATATTGCCTTTATTCCTGTACTCGTTCCGCCATTATTACGGGTAATGAACCATTTAAAGTTAGACCGTAGAGCCGCAGCCTGTGTGCTTACTCTAGGTTTAGTCGGAACTTATATTTTCCTTCCAGTTGGGTTTGGTGCAATTTTCCTTGAACAAATTTTGATGGGAAATATCAACAAGGTCGGTGCGGCGTACGGCTTGCATGTAGAGCGTGGGATGATGTCAATTGGCATGGCCATTCCAGTTTTGGGGATGGTTTTAGGTACTTTGGTTGCTGTATTTATTAGCTACCGTAAACCAAGGATTTATGCCGATCGTGCTATTACGCCAACCACAACGATTGATTTAGATAAGCCTCTTCGTGCAACTACTCAAGTTGAAACAGCTGACTTAAAAGCAGATGCTGAAGAGTTAAAGCATGAGGCAGAGCAGGCGCCAGTGATTGCCAAGAAAACCATTTTTATGGCACTCCTTGCAATCGGTCTGACACTCGCTGCACAGCTTTATTCAGGCTCAATGATTTTGGGTGGTTTAGTCGGTTTTGCTGTTCTATCTACTGCTGGAATTTTTAAGTGGCAAGATGCAGATGATGTCTTTGTACAAGGCATGCGGATGATGGCCCTGGTGGGTTTCATTATGATTTCCGCTGCGGGCTTCGCATCAGTGATGACCCATACGGGAGATATTAATCAGCTAGTGAACGGTGTAGTCGATATTATCGGAGATAATCGTGCACTCGCAGCTTTCTTAATGCTATGCATTGGTTTATTTGTCACAATTGGTATTGGTTCATCTTTCTCAAGTGTACCTGTACTTGCGGTCATTTATGTACCTTTATGCGTACAGTTTGGATTTTCACCATTAGCGACTATTGCTCTTATTGGGACAGCCGCAGCATTAGGTGATGCAGGTTCACCAGCTTCTGATTCAACCTTAGGACCAACAGCTGGTTTAGGTGTAGATGGGCAACATGATCATATTTGGGATACGGTTGTACCTACATTTATTCATTTTAATATTCCGCTATTAATTTTTGGCTGGATTGCTGCAATGGTTTTATAAATTTTTTATAAAATATTGAATGATTAACCTTCTTAATGATGATCTTTAGATTTAAATTAAGAGGGTTTTTTATTAACTAAATAAAAGATGTATTTAAAATAAATTATATTAAAATACTCAGAATTAAAAAGTATATTAAAATGGTTGGTAATATAAGATAATCTTGATTAATAAGGTTGGTTTTAAAACCTATTAAAATAGTTGGTTAATATATAATTTTATTTAAAACAGTTATTTAAAAATAAAAAATAAAATAGTTTTATAATGAGTATTGCATGATTTTAAAATACGTGTTTATTATAAATATAAATAAGTTTGGAGATATTAAAGTGTTCAAAAAAGCTTTGGTTGTTGCATTAATGGGGATGTCTTCTTTTACTTTTGCTGGTAACTGGCAAGTTAAATTTGGTGGAAGTGTTATTGCTCCATCAGAAGACACAACAACTGCATTAGGTGTCGTAAAAGCAGATCATGAATATGCATTTACACCATCAGTTGAATACTTTTTTGGTCAATCGCCTTTTTCAGCAGAATTATTATTAGCTGCCCCAGTTAATCATGATGTGTTGTTAGACGGAAACAAGGTAGCGCGTATTAAACAGTTACCACCAACGATTACTGCAAAATACCATTTTAAAAACTCGACGCGTTTTACGCCGTATATTGGTGTTGGTGCAACCGCATTTATTCCTTGGGATGAAGAAGGGGTTGCTGACAAAGTTAAAGAAGATTTTGGTGTAGCAGGGCAAGTTGGTTTTAACTTCCAACCTGCTGATGCTAAAAACTGGGGAGTATTTGTAGATGTTCGTTATATGGATATTAGTCCGGAAGTTACTTTAACAAATGGTGCTAAGTTTGATCTAGATATTAATCCATTTGTTTATACTTTAGGTTATAGCTATAAATTTTAAGCATAATAATAAATAGAACAATATAATAATAAACCTAGACTCAGGCACCTCACATATATTTTATGTGAGGTTTTTTTATGAGTTTTACTTGCACTAAAAAAAGCATAAAACAGACAGTTTTCTACACATCTTATGCATATTTTTTTCTAAACTAATTTTTATTCATTACAAACATGGGAATAAAATCATGAATAACAAATTAGCGATTTGCTTGGCGCTTTTTAGTAGCATAGCTTTTACACAGAATTTACAAGCAGCAAGTTTTTCTTGTGATGCTGCAAAAACTAAAACGGAAAAGAGTATTTGTAAAAATCGTTCCTTAAATGATGCAGATGTAAAAATGGCAACAACCTATCAAATTGTTCTGCATGCTTTACCAATGGGTGGGCGTGATAGCCAGAAAGATGCTCAATACCAATGGCTGAAAAAAAGAAATGCTTGTGCTGCTGGTGTAAGTTGTATTGCTAAAGCTTATCAACAACGTCAAAAGCAGTTAGACACAATATTGCAAGATAGAGTGCTAAGCCATGGTCCATTTTAATTAGAGTAAAAATTTTTAATATTCAGGATTGAAAAATTCTAGAAGTCCTCCATTCATAAAGCATTCGAGAACAAACAGACTTCAAAATTTAAGGAGTGATTTATGAGTGAACAAGCATCACAAAATTATAGTTTCCAAGCGGAAGTTGCACAGCTTTTACATTTAGTGACGCATTCTCTCTATTCTAACCCTGAGATTTTCTTACGCGAGCTTATCTCTAATGCATCAGATGCATGTGATAAGTTGCGCTTTGAAGGAATTAATCATCCTGAATATTATGAAAATGATCCAGATTTACATGTACGAGTTATTTTAAATAAAGAAGATAAAACTTTAACAATTTCTGATAACGGTATTGGCCTAAACCAGCAAGAAGCGATTGATAACTTAGGTACGATTGCAAAATCGGGTACTAAAGATTTCATGTCAAAATTGACTGGTGATCAAAAAGCAGATGCTCAGTTGATTGGTCAATTTGGTGTGGGCTTTTACTCAGGTTTTATTGTTGCCGATAAAATTACAGTGGAATCACGCCGTGCAGGTCTAGATGCATCTGAAGGGGTGCGTTGGATTAGTGGTGGTACAGGTGAGTTTGAAGTTCAGCAAATTGATAAGGCTTCACGTGGTACAGACATCATTCTTCACTTGCGTGATGACGCTCTTGATTATTTAGAATCTTATAAAGTTAAGCAGATCGTTAATAAATACTCTGACCACATTAGCTTGCCAATTGAAATGCAAAAAGAAGTTTGGCAAGAGGAAGAGGCAGCTGAAGGCGAAGAGTCTAAAGGCGGTCAAATGGTCAAAACTGGCGAGTGGGAAGCGATCAACTCGGCAAGTGCTTTATGGACACGTAACAAGAGTGAAGTGACTGAAGAGCAGTACATTGAGTTCTACAAAAATTTAACTCACGACTTTGAAGCGCCATTGGCTTGGGCGCATAACCGAGTTGAAGGCAGTACCGAATATACCCAATTACTTTATATTCCAAGTAAAGCACCACATGACATTTTTACTCGTGAAGCAAAAGCGGGCATTAAGCTTTATGTAAAACGTGTGTTCATTATGGATGATGCAGATAATTTAATTCCAAATTATTTACGTTTTGTTCAAGGTGTGGTGGATAGCGCCGATTTACCGCTTAATGTAAGCCGTGAGTTGCTACAAGAAAGTCGTGATGTAAAAACGATTCGTGAAGGTAATGCACGCCGTGTATTAACTGTGCTTGATGGTTTGGCTAAATCGACAGATGAAAAAGACCAAGAAAAATTCAAGACTTTCTATAGTGAGTTTGGCTCAGTCATTAAAGAAGGCTTGGGCGAAGACTTTGGTAATCGCGAACGTATTTTAAAATTATTACGTTATGCAACTTCAACAAATGATGAAGTGACGACTTCTTTCGCTGACTATAAGGCACGTATGAAAGAGGGCCAAAAAGCCATCTATTATGTGACTGCTGACAGTTTAGCGGCAGCGAAAAACTCGCCACAGCTTGAGTTGTTCAAGAAAAAAGGCATTGAAGTATTATTAATGGCAGAGCGTGTTGACGAATGGGCAATGAACTTTGTTCAAGAGTTTGAAGGTACGCCATTAAAGAATGTCTCTAAAGGCGCGGTTGATTTAGGTGATTTGCAAGATGCTGAAGAGAAAAAAGCACTTGAGCAAGCAGCTGAACAATTCAAACCTGTTGTTGATAAGCTAAGTGATTCATTGAAAGCGAAAACCAAAGAAGTACGCGTAACTACGCGTCTGGTCGACTCTCCTGCGTGTTTAGTAACAAGCGAAGGTGAGTTATCACCTCAACTTATTCGCATGTTAAAACAAGCGGGACAAGAAGTTCCTGAAATCAAACCAATTTTAGAAATTAACCCTGAGCATCCATTAGTGAAAAAACTTGAAGGTTCAGAACATTTTGATGATTTGGCAAATGTGATTTTCGATCAGGCCGTTATTGCTGAAGGTGGTTTACCAGAAGACCCAGCAGCTTATGTAAAACGTATTAATAGCTTACTGTTGAAATAATTCAGTATAAAAAAAGCCTCTGAACCTTCAGGGGCTTTTTTGTGGATAAAGAAAGAGTTATCCACAATTTGATAATTTTTGGCTAAAAATTAGCTTCTAGATTCATTTGAACGCTGAGTTGATGTTTCGGATCGTCATCAATATGGTTAAAAAAATTCAGGTCATTTTGCATAAAAAGCCAATTTCGCCACACAGGCTGGCGCCATGAAATATAAGGTCCCCAGCTATTTAGTCGCATATCATTTTTGGTATATACGCCACCACTATAGACACCGTAAGTCAGACTATTATCTTTTACAAACTCAAATTGTTGAAAAGTCCAATTTCCCCAGTTGTAATCTTCATTTTCGCTCTTGTTTACATTAAATTTATTAGAAAATAATGTGTTATCTTGCATTTTCTGCGTTAGATTGAGAGTGGTTTCAGTGTAGTGCCGGCTGGTCGAACCGTAACGAAATATCTGCTCTGTATCTAAACTAACGTTATGTCTTAAGTTCCATTTTTTCTTTGCCAAAAATTGTACATAGACATCACTTTCTGAGTTTGAACCTAGATCAAGATTATTTTCAAAAGGCATCCAGGTTGAAATGGTGGCCCAGCTTGCACTGAGTGGATTAGTTGGTGCAGCTTGATTTGATGATGCTTTCTTCTTTTTCTTACCCAAGGCTTTATAAGGGTGTTCAGGCTGGGTTGCACGCTTCCATAACGTATCATTTCCGAATACAGCCATAAGTTCTTGAATTAAGGCTCCATCGGGTAAAGAATTATTTGTCTCTATTTCACAAGGAGAGAGTGCAAATGGCAGAGATAGTCTGTTTGCTTTGCTGAGTTGATTCGACGAGTAGGAATGTCGTCTTGAACGTTGGTGCTTTATAGAACTGTAAAAAAATTGAGTATGCGGAAGTAAAGCCAATACGCCCAGACTATAAATACAAACTAAGACAGTTGATCTGTAGTGAAATGAAAAAGAAGAGAATTGATTCATCGTTCAGAATAAAAAAGAATCAAAAATTAGAATAATATTTTAAGAGGCTAAGCTTAAATTTTTATTTAAAAGTGTTTTATTATTCATCACCTTGAATGAAGTTTCCAAGGTGATGTTTACAGGCTTAAAAAAGTGCTTCTAGACGTAAGAATGTGCTGACGAAATGGTTGCGATCTTCACGATGGTCATTAAAGTAATTTACATCTCCTTGAACAAAGAACCATTCACGTAAAACAGGTTGACGCCATGAAACAAAAGGCCCCCAGCTATTTAAACGTAAGTCATTGTCGTTGTAATAACCACTGGTATAAATACCATAGTTAAAACGGTTATTTGCAAAGAAACTATGCTCGCGGAAAGTCCGGTTTTCCCAAGCTAGATCATCATCTTGATCATCGGCATAGGTCAGGCTGAATTGATTCGATAAAATTGGCTGATTTGGTCTGGCATGTGTAAGTTCAAGATTGGTACGTAAGTAGTTTTCGCTGTCTATGCCATAACGATAAATTTGCTCTGCATAAAATTTAAAATCATTACGTAATTGCCAATCTCTCGATGCTTTTAAACGAACGTAAATATCATCTCCAGAACGAATACCTAAGTCAGCATCTGTTTCAAAAGGCAATTTTTTCGAGAAATCTGACCAACGTAAAGCAATAGAACTGTTGTCATCTCGAGTTTGCTTACCGTCTAGTTTCTTATTTGAACCTTGATTTGGGTTCTGGTTAATATTGGCTGGACTGTTATTAAATTCGTTATCTAAAGAGTCATCACCAAACACGACGCTTAGACGTTTTTCTAGAGTAGGTAGCTTAATCCTACCTCGTATTCTGGGCTTAATTTCAAAGTTATCGTATTCATTCCAATAATTATCGACCATTACGCGAATAGTTGCTGTTGCAGGTTTCTTTGGATCGACTTCACCAAACCAGTTGTCAATTTTTTCAGAAGTACGATCGGCCCAATTACGAATGTTCTTTTGTTTACGGTCAACCCATGTCTGGTCTTCTGTTTGTTCAGTAGGTGGAACAATAGGTTGATTGGACTGCTCTGGAAAAATGGTGGGGGTCGCGTCCACCCAGCGCGGAATCTGATCTAGAAGATTTTCATCTGTTGTGACTTCGGTTTGTACTCCAGAGCTTGAACCTCCTACCTGCTGGTTTGAGGAAGAAGAGATGGTCTCTGCATGAGTAATGCATACTGAACCGAATCCAAGCGTTAAAAGTGCAAAAATCTGCCGGTACGGCATTACATGAAATGTTTTCATATCTATCTTTATGTTTTGTTGTTGTTTCCACTTTTGTTGATTTTTCTAATAAAATCAAGAGGGCGACACAAAAGTTAAGTAAATTTAACTTTTCTTACATATTTGAAATAAATTAAAAAGTTTAAGCTAGTAGCGATTATTTTTACATAAAAAAAATCCCCCAGTTAAGGGGGATGATAGATCAAGGAAACTTCAAATTCCGATCATTAAACACATAAAAAACAGAACATTACAGCGCGAATATTCTAAGCGGCAATGATAAACTGATTTTAAACAATTAGATAGTTCTTTTTTTAGAACGCTCTATTGCTAAAATGGTGATAAAACATACGATTTAATCACACTTTTAATTGTGCTGATTTATTTCTGTGGAATATCACATGATTCATCATTACAAACAGCCGCATCATCCTGTTCAACTTCTTCAGCATTTGCTTTGAGCTGTGCTTGCTCTAAGACGTTTAAAAAGACTTCACGTGGTTGAGCACCTGCAAGCGCAATTCTTTGATCAAATACAAAAAATGGCACGCCAGTAACATTTAACTGCTCTTTCGCAATTTTTTCATCATGACGAACAAAGTCAGAGAGTTCATTTGTATCTAATACAAATTCAACTTCGGCATTATCAAGACCAATACGAGAAGCGATTTCTTCAACAACTTCACGTTCACCAATTGCTAGACCTTCGGTCATATAAGCATGGAAAAAAGCTTCTTTTGCTTGGTTACCCAAACCTTTGCTTTGCGCAAGGTGAATAATACGGTGTGCATTGAAACTATTGCCAGAGTTAGCCTTTTGCCATTGGAAATCAATACCTTCAGAGGCAGCCATGGCCGCAATATTGCGCTCCATTTCTTCCATCTCTTCATAGGTACGGCCGTATTTTTTAGCCAAACGTTCTGTATTTGATGTGTCATGTTTTGCTGGCGCATCAGGATCTAATTCAAAACTATGCCAGTGAATTTCAAGTTCAATACCTGCTTCAGCAGCTACATGTTCAAGGCGTTTTTTGCCGATATAACAGAAAGGACAAACTACATCAGACCAGACATCAACACGCATGGGAGAATCTCATAAATTTTAATTACCCATCATAATAGGGATGATGTCCAAGGATTTAAAGCTTTGAATAGCGAATAGAGTGTTGCGTATTGTGAAATAAATGGCATATAAAGAAGATATAAGCTCTATTTCATAACTATAAAGAGCAAAACTATAAGAAGGGAAATAGGAGGTGTGTATGCGCCGAGTTTTGATTGCAATTGCAAGTCTGGTTGTTATCACGAGTATTATTTTTTTCACCTATCAACATATCAAACAGCAACAGGCCAAAGACAGTAGCCAAATGTTTGATGTGGTCATGACTGAAAAAATGAACCAGCTTTATGACCAAGCACAAGACTGGTCTAAACCCATCCAACTCGATATTCACGATAAACGTTTGGCAGGTCACTATAAGCAAATTTCAGAATTTCTCTTAAGTTATTGGATTCAAAATATAAATGCACGTAATGAATATTTAAGAGAATTAAAAGCAGCAAAGTGGGATACTTTTTTAAATGTTGATCGTTTAGATCTTGATAAAAAACAGAAGTATGTGGAAACAGAAAAAATGTTAGCCGATGTTCGTACGGCTTCAGATAAATATCAAACTCAATATGAAAAAATTCATAAAACTTTCTTAGCAAAAGTTCAGGAATTATCTGTGGATGCAGAGATGAGGCAACTGCTGGAAATGAAATTGGGGTCTCAACAAAAGGCTGATCAAGATCATGCAATTTTTATGATTGAACTGCAAATTTTAGATAAAGCAGCAGAAATGTTTAAACTTCTAAAAAACTATCCATGGCAAAAGAAAGACCAAATGATTCTTTTTCATGAAAATGCCCAAGTCAAAAAATTTAACCAGCTTTACCAAGATGTTTTAAAGCTGAATGCAAAAGTTGAAAAAATTAAGAAAAGGAACGTAGCTGCATTAGAGGGAGATTTAAAAGAATAAATTGAACGTGAGCATCAAAATTTATGGATTGGTGCTCTCAGCTTTCCCTTTTGTTAAAAAAGATTGTAATAAACTTTGAGAAGATTGTAGTTTGATTAACTGCTGGGACACGTGCATGAGCTCAGTTTGCAGCTTTTCTTGAACTACTGAACATAGCGTAAATATGCGTTCATCTAAATCAAAACAAGGTAACAAAGCCGGAATGTCTTTTAGATTCATTCCTGCATCATTCAATATTTTAATTTTCTTAATATTTTCAATATCTTTTTGCGTATAACTTCGATAGTTATTACTCGCCCGATGAGGCTGTATAAGCCCTAAACTCTCATAATAACGTAGCATACGAGGGCTTACTTTTGTGAGCTCGGCAACTTTGGCAAGGTTCATAAAATAGGGTTGACCTTAACAGTGGTGTCATAGTTTAGCATGTTTATATCTTTCAAAATGGTACTTGTTCCATGATTAGAAAACTCATTTTATTAATGTTATTCGGCTTCATGTCATTCGTTGCAAATGCCAAAACAATTGAACTTCGGGAGAACAACATGCGTCAAATATTTGTACTTCATGGTTACTCTGCTTCTATCGACGATCACTGGTTTTTAGATCTAAAACATCAAATAGAAGATGAAGATACAACCGTTACCTTAATTCCATTTCCAGATTCTGAACATCCGGATGTGGAAGCATGGCAGAAAGTTTTAGATCAATATATCCCTACTGTGGATGAAAATACGTATTTCGTTGCTCACAGTTTAGGTGTTATTACTTTACTGCACTTTTTGCAAAGACATGATTATCAAAACATGGGAGGAATGATTTTAGTATCCGGATTTTCTGGAACTATTTCAGATTTTTCTCCACTCGATGCTTATATAACAAAAAGCAAAGTCGATATGAGTTACTTTCATGACATAAAGAAAAAACTCGTTTATTTGTCTGATAACGATGATTTGGTTCCACCAAAACTTACGATTCAATTGGCTAAAGAAATTGATGCGCCGTACATTACTGTTCCTAATGGTGGGCACTTTTTAGGTAGAGAAGGTTATACGACGTTTCCACAAGTGGTGAATTCTTTAAAAGAGATGTTAGAGAACTAATAAAAATCCCCGTATTGATCGGGGATTTTACTTTTTTAAAACTCATTATTGTCATTGAAAGTTTATTAAGGCTGATAAATGATACCTATGACTTTCGCAGGTAAAGCGATAATATCGAAAGTTAAGGGGAACGGAAGCAGTGGTAAATTTCCTAACTTCTCCTTAGTTGATAATGGTACTTTGCCACTCTTATAGTGAAGATATTGAATCTTAACGTGATAGGGTTTTGACAATGGCTTTAGTGAGTTAAGGTTACTTACAGTAGGATAAACAGTTCCTTCAAGATTAAGATCAAATTTATGTGACTCTAACTTTTCTGTGCAGTCACACTGAACCACGCCATATTGTTTGAATAAAGCTAGTTCCTTTTCATTCAATTTTCCATGAGGCGGATTATAAGAAAATCTAATGTGCCCGCTAAAATGATTACTGTTGGAAGCAGGTGCAATAAAATCCAGATCATTACTTATTTGAATATATTGTGGATTTAACTGGCTAATTAATTGAATGAAATCGTTACCGCCTTTACTAATGACATAACTATATTTTTTACCTGCGATGACAATACTGTTCTCAGGTTCATTAGGGAGAGATATTGAGGGTTTTCCGAATGCGATTACATTATCTTCAACTAAAGTGATCCATTCATGGCCTGACTCATATTTTGTAAATAGCTCTCGTGTACTTTCACCAATAACGCGATTACTCGCACAACCAGTGAGAAATAAACTGACTAGCAGGCAGCTCATGAGAATGCTCTGATTTAATATTTTAAAGTTCATTATTTCTGTTGAATTCAATGGATGTATAAAAGTCTGACTATAAACAAAAGATCTTAATATTTAAATCTAACAGTATGATCTGACTTAGTCACATTCAGGCTAATTTCTAAAATATTTTTATAAAGTTCCTTACTATTACATTAAAAAATTTAATTATATTTACCGTTTATCTGAGCATTACTGAATCAAATTCGACTTTGTTGTAGCCTATTTATAGATACTTTTAATTTAATCATCATCTTTTTAATTTGAATAGGGTGACTGATTTTTGGAGCAAGTTATGAACTTTCTAAAACAATCAGCTTTGATCGCTGCATTTGCTTTTATGGGGTTGCCGACTGTTCAAGCTGAAGAGGTCGCTACTTTACCAACAATTCGCGTTATGGCTGAATCTGAGCTACGTGAAGAGGTGGGGTTTGTACCATTTCAAGAAGATAAAAAAGTGCGTCAGGCTCTGCAACACCGTGAGTATAAAACTCATAATGATATACAGAATGCTTTGGTCCCTGAAGGCATGACTACGGTAGATTATCAGCCAGTTATGGCACAACCAGATTTGTCTCAACTTTCTCCATTCTTACAACAATACATTTTAGCGGTAGCCGGTGGAATACAGTCTTCTGATCCAACCAACGGTATTTTTGAAATGTTAAGACCTCTGAACATTAACCGAAGTAATGTTGATGCTTATCGTGATGGGACGATGAAAGTGAATATTAATGACCTCATAAATTTACAACAGCAAATTCAAGATGGTTTAAAAGGCCGATAAAAAAATCCCCGCATTGAGCGGGGATTTTTTTATCGTGGTGTTAATTAAACACGTTCGATAATCGTTGCAATACCTTGACCAAGGCCGATACACATCGTCGCAAGACCAATTTGAGTATCTTGTTGTTCCATTACGTTCAACAACGTAGTGGTGATACGCGCACCAGAACAGCCTAGTGGGTGACCCAAAGCAATCGCACCACCATTTAAGTTAATGATGTCTTGCTTGTCATAAACGCCTAAGCCTTTCATTACTGATAAGCCTTGAGCAGCAAATGCTTCGTTTAACTCGATAGTTTGAATATCAGCCATCGTTAAACCAGCACGTTTAAGCGCTTTTTGAGTTGCTGGAACTGGACCGTAACCCATGATTGCAGCGTCGCAGCCTGCAACTGCCATAGAGCGAATTACAGCGCGTGGTTTTAAACCTAACGCTTGTGCGCGCTCAGCAGACATAAGCAACATTGCAGAAGCACCATCAGACAAAGCTGAAGATGTAGCCGCAGTTACAGTACCGCCTTTTGGATCGAATACAGGACGTAATGCTTTGAACGATTCAAGGTTTGCATCTGGACGAATCACTTCATCGATGTCGCAAAGGATTTTAAAACCATTTGCATCGTGGCCTTCAACACCAACGATTTCATTTTTGAAACGACCTTCTTGTGTTGCAGCCCAAGCACGGCGATGAGATTCAACACCAAAAGCATCTTGCTCTTCACGGCTAATGCCATTCATACGACCTAACATTTCAGCTGTTAAGCCCATCATGTTAGATGCTTTAGCGTAGTGTTTAGATGCTTCTGGGTTAAGGTCGATGCCATGCATCATACCTACGTGACCCATGTGCTCTACACCACCAATAATGAAGATATCACCTTGGTTAGTTGCAATCTGTGCGGCAGCAGTATGAAGCGCTTGCATAGAAGAACCACAAAGACGGTTTACCGTTTGACCTGCCACAGTTTTTGGTAAGTCAGCCAATAAGCCAATGTTACGGCCAATGTTCATACCTTGCTCTAGAGTCTGGTTTACACAGCCCCAGATCAAGTCTTCAACTTCATTGGTATCAAACTGGTTACGAGCAACGAGTGCACGAACTAATTCAGCAGATAAGCTGTCAGCACGTACATTGCGGAACATACCGTTTTTGGTTTTACCCATTGCAGAACGTACGCCATCAACGATGACAACGTCACGTGGATTTAAAGTAGCCATTCACGTTGCTCCTTAACCGTAGAATTTTTTGTTGTTAGCAGCCATGTCACGCAACATTTGTGGCGCTTCATAAGCCTTACCTAAGTGTGCATATTTGTTGCAAAGCGCAACGTATTCAGCAACACCTGTTTGGTCGATATAACGACATGGACCACCACGGAATGGAGGGAAACCTACACCCATAATCATTGCCATATCAGCTTCAGCTGCAGTTGCAACGATGTTGTCTTCTAAGCAACGAACTGTTTCGTTACAGAAAGCAAGCATCATGCGGTCAATGATTTCTTGGTTATCAAACTCGCGTTTTTCACCAGTGACGAAAGGAGCAATGATTTCATATGCTGTTGGATCAACAGTTTTTGCTTTCTTGCCTTTCTTGTCGAGTTCGTATTTGTAGAAACCAACGTCATTCTTTTGACCAAGACGTTTAGCTTCGTACATTGCTTGGATTGAACCTTTGTAGTCTGGCTTCATACGGTCTGGGAAACCTTCAGCCATAACTTCTGCACCATGTACACCAGTGTCGATACCAACAACGTCGATGAGGTAAGCAGGACCCATTGGCCAACCAAACTTAGACATTACATTGTCAACTTGCTGGAAGTCTGCGCCGTCTTTTACAAGAAGGTCAAACGCACCAAAGTAAGGGAACAATACGCGGTTAACCAAGAACCCTGGGCAGTCGTTTACAACGATTGGTGTTTTACCCATTTTTTGAGCAAGAACAACAGTAGTTGCAATTGCTTCTTCAGAAGTCTTTTCACCACGAATTACTTCTACAAGCGGCATCATGTGAACAGGGTTGAAGAAGTGCATACCTACGAAGTTTTCAGGACGTTGTAAAGCTTTCGCTAAACGCGTAATTGAAATTGTAGACGTGTTAGACGCAATAATCGTATTTTCACGAACATGCTTTTCAGTGTCTGCGAGAACGATTTCTTTAACTTTTGGATTTTCTGTAACTGCTTCAATCACGATGTCGACTTCTTTAAACTCATCGTAGCTTAAAGTAGGACGGATACGTGCAAGGGTTTCACCCATTTGTGCAGGTTTCATTTTCTTACGTTCAACTTGTTTAGTTAACAAGCTGTTCGCTTCTGACATACCTAGTGCAAGTTGTGGGTTACCAATATCTTTCATGATAATTGGTGTGCCTTTGCTTGCCGCTTGGTAAGCAATACCACCACCCATAATACCAGCGCCAAGTACAGCTGCTTGGTTTACAGGGTGAGCACCTTTTTCATGTTTCTTAGCAGTTTTCTTAACAACTTGGTCATTGAGGAATAAACCAATCAATGCACCAGCTTGTGGAGTAATTGCTGCTTTAGCAAAACCTTCAGCTTCAGCTTTTAATGCTTCGTCACGCGCAAGGCTTGCACCTGCTTGTAATGAATCAAGTAATAATTTTGGAGCAGGGTACTGAGCCGGATTCGCTTTAGCAAGTACTGCGCCTTTTGCTGTGTTGAACGCCATCATTTGTTCAAGCGGGTTCAATTTCACAGCATCAAGTTTTTCTTGACGCTTTGCTTTCCAGTTCAAACGACCAGAAATTGCTTGCTTAACTAAATCAGTTGCAGCATCAAGTAATTTATCAGCAGCTACAACCGCATCTACAGCACCATCTTTTAGCGCAGCAGCCGGTTTTTTCGGAGCAGCCATTGCCATCCATTCAACCGCGTTGTCGATACCGATAACACGGCTTAAACGTACGCTACCACCGAAACCTGGGTAAATACCAAGTTTAATTTCTGGTAAGCCAACCTGTGCAGCTTCTGACATCACACGATAGTCACACACTAAACACATTTCAAAACCGCCGCCTAACGCCATACCGTTAATAGCAACAACTTTTGGAATCTCTAAATCTTCAAAACTATTGAAGATTTCGTGAACAGGCATAAGCCAGTCAACAATCGCTTTTTCACCTTGAGCGAAATTTTCACCAAACTCGGTAATGTCTGCCCCAACAATAAATGTTGATTTGCCAGAGGTAACAACTAAGCCTTTAATATCATTATTTGCTTTTACCGCAGCAATAGCAGCTTGGAAATCTTCAATTGTTGCACGGTTAAATTTATTGACCGACTCACCTTGTAAGTCAAAGCGGAATTCTGCAATTCCGTCCGAAAGCATTTGGACGGTAATGGCATTGCCAGCGTGGATCATGCCTGATCTCCTTGGTTTTGGAGGACTTCTAAATTGATGTTATGAAGCGTGTGCACAGCTTTGGTACACATTTATGCTTCGCTAATCTTACGATAACTATATCTAAAAAAAACCTGACAAGTTGTATCAAGCCGTGACGCAAGGGTCATCAATTTTTTTTTAACAACTTTCTTCAACTATATATATGAAAAACATATTTTTATTTAAAGAACTGCTTAATAGATAGGAGTTCAAGAGAAAGTAAGGGAATGTAGCAGATAGTTGATTACCTTAGTTTTTGAATTGGTAATGAAAATTAAGATTTTTTGTGAATTATTAGACAGAAAGTATTGTCTATTTTTTTATCTTTGGATAAACTTTGTGTTATAAAAATGTTCAATAAAGTATGTATTATGTTAAAAAATAAATTTATGATTTTCGCCATCCTTCCTTTTATGTTGAGTGCATGTGGAGGCGGTGGTTCTAGTGATGATAATTCAGCGAATAACAACCAAAGTGGTAATTCACAAGATTCCATCGCAGATGGTGCCCGTTATTATTTTATGGATTACAATACTGATGAAAAAACAGATGAGTTAAATAATACTTATTTCGAAATATTTAATAAAAAATCAACAGATGGCTCCTCTAATCAAGCTTTAAGCGAATATCTGTTAACTGAGAAAAAACTCTATTTCCCAACTGATAAAGCAATTAATGTTATGAATTTTAATTCGCTCACAGATTGGAGACTAGACATCATTGGAGATGTTAAAGAGGATTGGAAATTTCAAAGAGTTGACCTCTCTAATAAGAATATGTTTGATACAGTTTTACCTGGTTATCGAGCAGTAGGCTTTTCAGTGAGTGATGAAAGTACGACTAATGGGCGTATATTTCTTAATACCTATGGACAGAATAAATTCCCTCAAGGAAGTAGTTGTTATCGCTTAGTTTCAAAAAAATCTAATCAAGAGACATTTGCATTTAATGTTGATCAAAATTACGAAATTGATCAAAGTTTTGAGGATTTTGATGCTGAAAATGGCCCGTATCTTAATTATTTGAACCAAACGAATCCATTTGGTTTGACTTATAAAGCAGTTAAGGGGACATGGCAAAATGTTCAGTGGACAACAATTTATGATGCTAGTTTAGGTTTTGCTGAGAATGATGGTGTTGCGGTGCAATATCAAGGTAAGACATATGCAGCAGATTACACGAGTAACATTGGTTGGACAGCTGATCAAGAAATTAAGCATTGGGAAATATTCTTAAAAAATGCTGATACGCCTGAGCGTATCCGTGTTGCTCAGTTAAGAATTGCACAATTGAAATCTGGTTGTTATGTCTACAATGAAACCGCGGCAAGAGCACTCGATTCTCTGACAGCATTAAATTGGAAAGCATATCAAAACTAAGTTAAAAGCTGAGTTTAAGAAATCTCAAGAATGAATATTTTTGAGATTTCTACTTATTAAAAATAATACTTGCCGATCTATGTCTGAATTTTCTTCTAGAGTTTGTTATTATTCCTGCCAATTTCAAATTTCTTCAAAGTATCTTTAAAGGTACTTAAATGCGGGTAACTATATGATTAAGTGGATCATATTAGCGATTTTTATCATTTCAGCGTTGTATATTCAGCATCGTGGGAAAGTAAAGCATTCGTTTTATCGTCAATTTTTTGACCATTCAACTTTGCTCGCACCGATTAACTTTTTAATGTACATCTTTTCAAAGGTGCCGAATCAACCTTATATCGACACCCAGCATTTTAAAGATTTAAAAGTGTTGGATGAAAATTGGGAAATGATTCGCGATGAAGCAAAAGCTTTATATGATCAAGGTGGGATTAAAGCATCGAGTACTTATAACGACTTAGGTTTTAACTCGTTCTTTAAAACAGGCTGGAAACGTTTTTATTTAAAATGGTACGAATCAAGTCATCCATCTGCTGCTGAGCTTTGTCCAAAAACCACAGCTCTTCTTAAAACATTGCCAACGATTAAAGCCGCAATGTTTACTGAGCTTGCACCCGATAGCCGTTTGGTAAGACACCGTGACCCATATGCAGGTTCATTGCGTTATCATTTGGGTTTAATTACACCAAATGATGACCGTTGTTTTATTGATGTCGATGGTGAAAGATACTCTTGGCGTGATGGTCAAAGTGTCGTCTTTGATGAAACGTATATTCATTATGCTGAAAATAAGACCGATCAAAACCGTATCATTTTCTTTGCAGATGTTGAACGTCCAATGAAAGTGAAATGGATGGAACGTTTCAACCATTGGTTCGGTCGTAGTGTGATGACCGCGGCAAGTTCACCGAATGAAACAGGTGACCAAACAGGGGGCTTAAATAAAGCGTTTGGTTATGTCTACCAAATTCGTATTAAAGCCAAAGCATTAAAAGCTAAAAACCGTAAGTTATATTACTTTTTAAAATGGTTCCTGATGCTTGGGATTTTCTTCCTAATTTTTGTTCGACCATATGTATTTTAATTAAAGCGCCCGAAAGGGCGTTTTTTGTTTGTGGATGATAAATTTTTTATGGGGGATTTTATTTTTTATCCAACCCCTCCCTCTTATTAAATGGTATTCCTCCTTTGTATAGAAAGATAATGCTGAGTATGAATATGACTGGAGGCATAATCATAAGAATCTTTGAATCTTGATTTTGTCTGCTTGTGATATATTTAATACTTCCACGCTCGTTCAATGGAGTTGAATGCGTCGAGGTTGGTTGATTCTTTCCCATGTTATGATAGGATATTTTTAATTTTGATGAGTAATGTGCGGATAGAATAAATATAATAAACAAGATGATACCAATATTGTATGAGTTTTTTTCATAATTTTATTATCCATCATAGTTTCATTTTATTCTATTCAAAAGCATTGTTAATTAGTCGATAATAGCAGTGAGATATCTTCTCTAATTATATAGTTTTGGTTGGTTTGATATTAAGTTTTATAGAATTATTCTTAATAAAACTATAGTACCTCTCATCTGAATTATTTAATTTTTACATTGCCAAAAAGAGCAAATTATTGATAATAAAGATTACATTATATTAATAATTTAGGAACATAATGAAAAAGTTAATACTTTCATGTTTATGTATATTAAGCCTTTCGGCATGTAATGATGAGACAGAGGAACAAGGTGAGAGACTTGTTGGTTTTTCTGCGAGTCAGATCGCTGGAAATCCAATGATTGAGAAGAAAAATTATAAGATTCAGGATAATAAGATTTATATAAGCTATCCTGATAATCATCCATTAGGTTATGAACTTAGTCAGCATTATTTCACTAATCAGGGAGTGACCTTAGATCCGATTAAAACAACTGATGGCACATGGTATTTGTTAGGTTCTCAAGTCCAGTTTTCTGATACAGCTTTAAACTATCAGCCAGCCAACTTAGTGAAAGGTGATAATTTATTTTTAAATCAAGATTTAGTTAAAATTGATATTTCAGGTCAACCAGTGACTAAATATTTAGGTCAGTGGATTTATGAATCATTGCCACTTAGTCAGCAGGGGTTTTTGAAGATTATTACAATGCATTATTACAGCAAAATGTAGCTAATTTTCCTAAGGGTTCAACCTGTTGGATGATTAATAAAACCTACAGCAACAAAGATTATATTGAGTTCTCTAGTAACGGTACTGCTCCTTTATATGTTGGTTCAAATGCTACTGCGCCTGCAATGGGAACATGGCAAGGTATTAACTGGTCGCGCGATGAGTTATTATTAGCAATGAAATTTACAATAAATGATACCGAATATTCTGGGCAGTACCACCATAAGTCTGGTGTGGACGAGTATGTTCCACCTTATGCCGGTAAATATTGTGACTTTGTCACTGAAAATGCTGCGGATGCTATGATTAAGACTTGGAAAGGTGAATCTTTAACCCAGTAATTATAGATAAATAGTTTTATTTATTAAGCCCGAAAGAGCGTTTTTTTATGCTGTATAGTATTTAATGAATTTTGTGACTCACTTCACAGTGCTAGGAAATTGTTACAACTATTAAAAGCCAATAAGCAATTTTGATTCTACAATGGCGCGGTTTTTTCGAAGACTGGTTAGCGGAAGTAGGTTTTTAAAATGGCTCATGCTCATCACGCAGTTCATGCACATATTCATCATATCAAAGTGAGAAAAGAAGATAGTTCTCAAAGCGATTTAAAAACGAAAGTGATGTTACGTAAAGCAGCTTCGATGACTGAAAAACATAAAAAATCTGATGCTAAAAGACAGCCATCTGAAGATCAAAATATTAATTTGCATAAGTTTTCAAGTAAGCTTGAAAGCATGTCGGCACAGCATAGCAAAGAAAAGTGTGCCAAAAATATTCGTATTGCTTTACAAGCCGCAGGAGCCGATGTGTCTAAACATCCAGTAGCTGCCTCTGATTGGGGGCATACGCTTGAGAAGAATGGCTATAAGAAAATTAAACCTGCTTTTAACCGTCCCCAAGAAGGTGATATCTATATTATTGAGCGGACAAGTGGCCACACATATGGTCACATTGCGGGATATACAGGCAATGGCTGGTTCTCGGATTTTCGCCAAAAAACCTATGCGGTCTATAAAGAAAAAGATGTGAAATATAGCTACTATCGTCTCGATTCTTAAGCGAATACGACATAGTCTGTCGGGGCCTATCAAAATCTCTTTTCAAATTTGGCTTCTGGCACAGTAAAGCACTTGAAAAGTAGGGGTGAAAACATCACATTAGCTATTCAGTATTAAGCCATGTCTGCCAATAGTGAATCAAAACGTTCGTCCCCACATTGAAAAAATTTTAGCCCACATGACCCAACTTCCAGGCGTTTATAAAATGTTAGGGAAAGAGGGCGAATTGTTATATGTCGGCAAAGCAAAAAACCTAAAAAATCGGGTATCGAGTTACTTTGTTAAAACGATTGAGCATCCTAAAACTCAGGCTTTGGTTGCACGAATTTATAATATTGAAACTTTGGTGACTCGTTCAGAAACCGAAGCATTACTTTTAGAACAAAACCTAATTAAACAACATCGTCCGCCTTATAACATCATGCTGCGGGATGACAAGTCATATGTCTATATTTTTGTTTCGTCAGATAAGCCCTATCCTCGGCTTGCTAGCGGTCGTGGCAAAGGGAAGCATCAAATTGGTAAGTTCTTTGGACCTTATCCAAGCGCCTATAGCGCTCGCGATACTTTACTGGTTTTACAAAAGCTTTTTAATGTTCGTCAGTGTGAAAATAGCTACTTCTCACAGCGCAAGCGCCCATGTTTGCAATATCAGATCAAGCGTTGCTCTGCACCTTGTGTAGGTCTGATTTCACCCGAAGATTATAAAGAAGACGTTAATAACAGTATTCGTTTTTTGCAAGGCGACACCAAAGAGTTAAATCAAGAGCTCATTGCTAAAATGGAGCAAGCTGCGGCTGAACTTGAATTTGAAAAAGCTGTTTTTTACCGCGACCGATTGTCTTTGCTTCGTGAAGTACAAGCACAACAGGCTGTTTTTAAGGTTAAAGGTGAGGCGGATATTCTGGCAATTGCATATCAGGCTGGCGTGACTTGCGTGCAAATTATGTATGTACGCAATGGACGAATGTTGGGAGGTAAAAGCTATTTTCCCGACATGCTAGGCGATGACCTTGGTCAAATGCTCAGTGACTTTATGGCTAACTTTTACTTTCAGGTTGCAGATGAAGTTCCAAATGAACTCATTGTGAATATTGCATTACCTGATCGTAAAGAGTTAGAAGAAGCATTGGCACAGCAGTTTGGTAAGAAGGTCCAAATTAAGAGTAGTGTGCGAGAAACTCGTGCGGAGTGGCTAGAGCTTGCTGAAATGAATGTTCAACATGCCATTAAGGGACAGCTGAGTAATCATTTAGAACTCAATGAACGTTTTCATCAGTTAGAACAAGTGATTGGAAGACCAGTCGATCGTATTGAATGCTTTGATATTAGTCACACCATGGGTGAAGCTCCAATTGCATCATGTGTGGTATTTGACCAAGGTGGTGCTCGTAAGCGTGATTACCGCCAATTTGCCATTCAAGATATTACCGGTGGCGATGATTACGCTGCCATGCGCCAAGCCTTAACACGACGTTATAAAAAAGCCATATTGCCTGATCTGTTGTTGATTGATGGCGGTAAAGGTCAACTTCACATGGCGATGGACGTCATGCAAGAACTTGGGCTCGATGCTTTTATGGTGGGGGTATCGAAAGGTGAGGGGCGTAAACCTGGGCTTGAAACCCTACACTTTACTGATGGCACGAAAATTCAATTACCAGAAGACAATAAAGCATTGCACTTGATTCAACAGGTGCGTGATGAAGCCCATCGCTTCGCAATTACTAAACACCGAGCTAAACGTGATAAACGTCGTAGTACATCGGTTTTAGAAGCAATTCCGGGGTTGGGACCGAAACGCCGTCGAGATTTATTGACTCATTTTGGTGGGATTCAAGGTGTTTTGAAAGCCTCGGAAAAAGACCTCACACTTGTGCCTGGTTTTGGTGAGATGATGGCCAGAACGATTTATAAAATTCTCCATGAATAATCATGCGAATAATGTGAGTGACAAAATAATTCGCCAATTACTAAATGATTGACCATTCACATTCCAATCAAAATGATGAAAGATATTTCCTAATAAAACTTTCGTTTTAGGGAAAGGAATGTCATTGCTGCAATTATTTAAAGAAATAAAAGAAAAGGAATGGATTGAAATACCTGAAGGATGGTTACAAGGCCGCACGGTTTTTGGTGGTTTTGTTGCAGGGTTGTTGATGCAAAAAGCATGTTCAAATATTCACGACCTAAATAAAAGATTATTAAGTTGTAGCATTACTTTTGTGGGCCCTGTACAGCAGGGACCTGCCCAATTGACTATTGAAATTTTAAGGGAAGGAAAGTCGGTCACTACGCTTGAAACTCGTTTATGGCAAGATGGCGCAGTACAAACTATTTTGGTTGCAAGCTTTGGTGTGCCTCGTACTTCGAATATTGAAGTACGACAAGAACCTATAGTTCCAGTTTATGCGCAACCGGAAGACTTACAACCTCTTCCTTTTGCTAGACAAATGCCAGAATGCTATCAACATTTTGATGTATGCTGGGCAGAGGGTCATCATCCTGTTACAGGAAGTCAGTATGCTGACTTTGGAGGATGGTCAAGATTTTCTCCAGAAAAGCATGAAAATCGTCAAATGACTTTGCCAGATTTAATTGTTCTGATGGATATTTGGCCACCCGGTGTATTGCCGATGTTTAAACAAGTTGCTCCTGCAAGTTCTTTAACTTGGCACATCACCTATGTGCATCCGATCCAGCATCAACTATGTGACTGGTTTAAATATAAAGTGGTAACTGAATATGCTGGTGAAGGTTATTCCACAGAATATGCGCATTTATGGGATCAAAATGATCATTTAATTGCAATTTTACGGCAAACTGTTACGGTATTTACCTAAGCAGTCTACTTCCTCGATTCATATATTTCGTATAAAGTGGCTGTTACAGATAGATACAATATTGAAGAATGTATTTTTGTCTGTTACAAGATGCTTGAAGACTAAATTGGCGGTGTTTATGACCACAGGGCGAATCCTGAATATCCCAAATATCCTAACTTTGGCGCGTATCGCGCTTATTCCTGTATTTTTGGTGATTGCGTATTGGCCGCCTGCAATGGGTATTGGTGAGCAAGAAGGAAGTATGAGTCGTCATATTATCTTGACTGCAATTTTTGTGTTTGCTGCTATTACCGATTGGTTTGATGGCTATTTGGCACGAACTTTAAACCAGACTTCAGCATTTGGCCGTTTTTTAGATCCAGTTGCAGATAAGCTTATGGTGGCAGCAGCACTGATTGTTTTGGTGCAGTGGAATCCCACCATATCAATGGCTTTTGCTGCAATTGTCATTATTTCAAGAGAGATTACAGTTTCTGCTTTACGTGAGTGGATGGCAGAACTTGGCGCAAGAACGAGTGTAGCTGTATCGACAGTAGGCAAATATAAAACAGCTTTTCAGATGATTGCTATCAGTGTGTTTTTACTTAATTGGCAGCCCTTAGAAATGCTGGCATATGCCTTGTTATATACCGCTGTGATTCTTACTTTATGGTCAATGTTTATTTACCTAAGAGCCGCTTGGCCTTATTTAAAGCAACCTTAATTTCAGATTGAATGATTAAGCCTTTCTATAATGAAAGGCTTTTTTATTTTCGGTTAGTGCAAGAATCGGGTCGTCACCGAGCTTTAGGTACTTTAATGTAAGATATAAGTGCTAAGGAGGTGACACATGCAAATGCTTTCTTCTCGGCAATTTGCTGTAATTGCCACTGTAATTGAATATTTATATGAACATCTGGACCAGCAACCCAGTCTGGACGATGTTGCGAGCCATATGAATTTAAGTTCAGGTTATATTCAACGCCAGTTTCAAGAATGGGTGGGTATTAGCCCGAAAAAATTCGTTCAATATATGAGTTTGCAGCAGGCTAAATACTATCTGATGCAGCAACGCAGCTTATTAGACACTGCTTTAAACACGGGTTTGTCTGGTACTGGTCGTTTACATGATCTGTTTATCCAGCTTGAAGGCATGACGCCTGGTGAATATAAACTGCAAGGTGAAGGGGTTACACTTAATTATTCGATTGAGGCAAGCCCATTTGGTGAGTTGTTGGTTATAAGCAGCGAAAAGGGAATATGTTCTGTTCGCTTTATCAATACTCGTGAGAATATCGAAGAAATAATTAAACAGCAGTTCCCTAAAGCCCAATTAAAAAATCAGGCACCGATTTGGCATCAACAAATTGCACAGTGGTTTGAACAAGATTTCTCAGAACACTTGCAGCACAAGCTTCCGCTTAATTTGGCTGGAACTCCATTTCAATTGCAAGTCTGGGAAGCGCTACTGACCATTCCAGAAGGTCAATTGCGGACTTATCAAGATATTGCAGAGCAAATTGGCAAACCTAAAGCCGCTAGAGCCGTTGCTACAGCGATTGGGCAAAATCCGATTGCATATTTAATTCCTTGCCATCGGGTGATTCGTGCAACGGGCATGGTCGGAGAATATCATTGGCAAAAGGGGCGTAAATTGGCATTGTTAGCTTGGGAGATGTCAAAGCAACATGGAGAGACCGCATGACCTTGGATTTATTTGCTCCAGAGCCTTGTGAAAATTTATTACCTTATGATGGTGAAGTTCAGGACTATGGTTGTATTTTAAGCTCAGAAGAAGCTGAACAATATTTTCACTATTTTTACCAACATCTCGCGTGGAAACATGACGAGGCTAAGTTGTATGGCAAGCACTTTATCACTCCCCGAAAAGTGGCATGGTATGGAGATAATTATTATCAATATAAATATTCAGGTATCATTCGTGATTCTTTACCTTGGGATCGAGCGCTTGCCAAACTAAAAAAATTTGTAGAACAGCGGCTTTCAGAAACATTTAATTCCTGCTTAGCAAACCTTTATGAAGATGGAACACAAGGTATGGCTTGGCATAGTGATTCGGATGTTTCTTTAGCAAAGACCACAACGATTGCATCTTTAAGTTTTGGAGCTACCCGTAAATTTTCTTTTAGACACATTCAAAGTAAAGAAAAAGTTGAATTGTGGCTACAGCCAGGCCAACTCATCGTGATGCGTGGTGAAACGCAACAACATTGGCAACATCGTTTAAATCGCTCAACAAAGATTTTACAGCCGCGTATTAATCTTACTTTTAGGCAGTTTCAGTTTTCATGATTTTCATTAAAAATTGGACAAGAAAAAAGCCCATGATGGCAACATGAGCTTATTCCTCTGAGGGGGATGCTTCTATTGATGAGCTGCTGATGAAAAGAATCATCAATAAGAGCTAAAATCATAATATGAGAATATTGTGAGATATTCAATGCATTAAAATGTAAGAAAAGGTTAAATTATCATAAAGTCGGGTTTTAAATTTCACCTTTTTCAGATAACTCCATAAAACGTTGTTCAATAAGTGCTGCATTTTCTTGCAAAATTTCAGTGAGCTTTTCAACATTTAAAAAATCAAAACGATTTTTAGAAGCAACTAAAGTTAAAGCTAAAGGTACCTCTTTGTTTGAAAAACGAACTGGAACGGCAAGGCCAGAAACATTCGGGTCAATCTCACCTTGTGAGAAATAGAATCCTTGTTTTTTAATTTTACGCATACGCTGAATAAAGCTTGATTCATCTTCAGCAAAACCTGATTGTTTTAATTCTTGCTGGTAACGATGATAGTAGTCTTGCATCCGTTGTTTGCTTAAATGTGAAACCATTGTTTTGGGAGATGACCCTACGTAAATAGGTCTTGGGCAGCCTCGGCCATATGAGAGTAATTCGGTGTCTTTGAATATTTCATGGTGAATGTCAATGCAATAGTCATCGTTTAAATAGGTGAGCAAGCAGCACAGTTCGGTACGCTCCACAATGTTTCGCATAAATGGTGTGCTGATTTGAACTAACGGATCAGTGGTTCGGGAAATATAATCAAGAACTGCAATTTTTGAGCCTAAGGTATAATCGCCAGACGTTCCATTAATGCGTTTTAATAGATCGGTAGACACCAGTTCTTTCAGGTAACGGTAACTGGTTGGTTTAGACAAGCCAAGCTCTTCGCAAATAATATCGACATTAATGATTGGACGCGAAACTGAAAATAGGTCCAGTACGGTTAAAATTTTGCCAAAACTTGAAATTGCCATAGCGTCTTGTTCGTATCCTTTAACAAAGAGTCATGTTTGAGTTCTTATAACAGAAAAAAAGAAAATTTGTCTCAATTCTAAAATAAATGCCTGATTTGAGTATTTTACTCTGACAAAGAGAAAACTTCTCTTGGCTTATACATCATATATGATTATCAAAAAATATATCAAATTATCAAATAGAGATATTTTAGTTGACTAAATAGCTTTATTTTGAAAAAATTGCCAAACAAAATATCTAATCGAGAAATTGGTCGATTCTAGGCGAATTTCTTGATGCCTCTTCTTTCCAAAGTTTGGCCGTTTAAATAACGTCCAAATTGAAATCATCTGGGCCAATCAGGCAGGATGTGGAAAAATCATTGTATTGAAGGATGCTCCTCATCTCATTTGCTTTTAGGCAAATGGCACAGTTTTGTTGTCTCTAGAAAGGCAATTTAACATTGAAGGGCATGCTCATCAGTTCAAATCTGTATTTGAGATGAGTTCATGTTATTAAAGCAAATACTGGCGTTTCGCCCGAGTAGGCTTGATCTGATCTTTGCAATAAAAACATTTATTGCCGGAATGCTGGCGTTATTTGTTTCATTTGAATTAGATCTGATTAACCCGATGTGGTCGATTGGTACGGTCCTGATTATTGCCAATCCTTATTCAGGAATGGTGTCCTCTAAGTGCGTCTACCGTGTGGTAGGGACGATTGGTGGGGCTGTGATTGCCTTAACGCTAACGCCACATCTAATTAATACACCTTGGTTGTTTACCGTGGTGTTGTCGTTGTGGGTAGGTTTTGCACTTTATGTGTCTTTACTCGATCGGACTCCACGCAGTTATGCTTTTATGCTGGCGGGTTATTCGACAGCCATGATTGTCTTCAATGCGATTACGTATATTGATCAATACAATATTTTTGATATTGCTTTAGCTCGGGTCATAGAGATTTCGATTGGGGTGATTTCAAGCGCTGTGGTTTCTGCCACTATTCTTCCAATGCACATTGGTTCTGCGATTAAGCAACGCGTCATCAAAACGCTTAAAGATACAGAGAATCTGTTTGCCAATTTATTAATTGCTGACCCGCAGCAAAACAATACTCAACTTTTAGCGACCATTACTCGCGACACCACAGATATTCATGCTTTGGCAGTACATTTGAGTTATGAGAAGGGTGAGTTGCATGGCATGACCAAACCTTTGCAAGAAATGCTTCATCAAATCTCAATGGTAGTTGCTAATCTGGTCGCTTTGTCTGAGCGTATTAAGCAGCTTCAAGAACTTAGATTCATCGAGACTCATGCAGAAAAACTGCAACAGCTTTCGGCTCATGTTGTACAGTTTTTAGAGCAAAAAGATCTAATTATTGATGAAAATATTTTGCAGTTACCTGATGAGTTTGAATGTGATTTTGCAAGTTTGATGGAATCGGCTTCTACACATCAGCAAGTTTTAGTTGCAGCCATGAAAATGGATGTACGTCATTTCATTAGCAATGTTTTGGCAGTTAAAGTCTTGTGGCAGCGAATTCAACAAGGGAATAAAGAAATCCCTGACAACATTACCCCAATGACCACTAAATATCCAAGTTTACACCGTGATCATGGTGTGGCTATCCGAGGTGGTATTAGTGCAGTCCTTATTACATTTATTGTGACTGGGGGCTGGATTGTTTCGGGGTGGAAAGCTGGATTTATGATGGCGCAAATGGGTGCAGTGACTGCCTGTATTTTAACAGCCTTAGATAACCCAGTTCCGGTTTTGCGTATTTTTATCTGGGGCAGTATCGCTTCAGCAGTTTTAGTCTTCGTTTATGCATTTGGTATTTTTCCTCATGTCACCACATTCTGGGAACTTGGACTGGTTTTATTACCTATGTTCCTGTTTGCTGTGTCTATGATGGCCAACCAAATGCTTATGCCAGTAGGTATGGTCTTGGGTATTAATACCATGATGGGCCTAAATCTACATAATGCTTATAGCATGGATGCAGTGTCTTATCTTGATGGTTCTTTTGCCATGATCTTGGGTGTCTTAGTGTCTTTAGTTGTCATTGACGTGGTTCGTGCAATGTCTCCAGACACCAGTGCCAGCCGTATTTTGGCCTTGCATTATCGTGCAATGAGACAGGCGATTTATTTGCCATATGGTCTTGATTTTAAAGTTCACCTACGCAGCATGCTAGACCGAATTGGGATTCTAAACAGCAAAATGGTGCAATCTAGCGAGATTAAAACCTCAATTCATCAAGCATTGATTGAGTCGAGCAGTATTGTCGATTTAAGTAGATTACAAGAACTGGCGAATCAGTTCCCTCAAAATTCAGAACTGGCTCATCACATCGGAAATCTGCAACAAAATCTGGATGAACTGTTTAGAGCTAAAGAAAATGATGCAGACAATACTGCGGCTTTAGTGGAAAAAATCCATCGAGATTTATTTGAATTAAAACAGTTTGCTTCAAATGTTGACGATATGACTATGCGACAAAGATTACTCATTTCACTTAACAATATTGCTTATAGCATGTGTCATGTTTCATCAGATCAAATGAGTGAAAACAGCACCTTTAGAGGAGCCACAGCAAATGGGTGAGTTTAATGTTTATGGCATTTACGTGCCTTCTTTGCTCGTTCAAGCCCTTTTGGCATATATATGTTTCCGTGGATTAAGTGTTTTAACCAACAAGTGGATTGCACAAGGCTGGATTGCATTACCTAGTATTTTTAATTTGTGTTTTTACCTTTTATTGCTCTTGGTGATACATCAAATTTTTGTTGGGGTTGGTGCATAGAGATGATTGCGAAATTAAAGATTGAGTTAGGTGAGTGAAATGAATCAGGTGGATTTGAAAAAAGTCATCCGTCCAGTAATTTTGATTGTCGCATTAATGGTTGCGGTCTATACCATTGTGCATTTGTGGAACTACTATAATGCAGCGCCGTGGACACGAGATGGTCGAGTTCGTGGTGACGTTATTCAAGTATCTTCGGATGTAGCGGGTCTTGTCACAGAAGTTTTGGTTCAAGATAACCAGAGTGTGAAGAAGGGGCAGGTACTCTTTAAAATTGATGTGTCTCGTCGAGCTTTAGATGTAGAGCAAGCAAAATCTGATTTAGCGAAAGCGAAAGCAGCATTTGCTCAATCACAAGCAGGCTTAGCTCAAGCAAAAGCAAATCTGATTAAATCAGATACCAATATTCGTTTAGCTGAAAAAAATGCGAGCCGCTATTCAAACTTAATGGATGGAGCGATTTCAAAACAAGAACAAGATCAGGTTTTTGCAACACGTGATCAATCGCATGCAGAGCATGAGCAACTACAAGCAGCAATTGAGCAAGCAGAAGCAACTGTTAAGCAACAGCAGGCTTTGATTGAGGCAGCAACGAGCAGTTTACATTTGGCTGAGCTTAATATGCATCGTGCCGCAGTGGTTGCACCAGCGGATGGTACTTTATCTAACTTTGATATGAGCCCAGGTAACTATGTTCAAGTAGGCCAAGCGGTTGCTGCATTACTTGACCGTAAACAACTTTATGTTGTGGGATACTTTGAAGAGACCAAATTAAATCGTATTCATGTCGGTGATCAGGCCACTGTACAGTTAATGGGTGATAACCAAAAAATTAAAGGCCATGTACAAGGTATTGCATCGGGAATTGAAGATCGTGAGCGTTCAAGTAGCTCTAAGCTTCTTGCCAATGTAAACCCAACCTTTAGCTGGGTTCGTTTAGCACAGCGTGTACCCGTGAAGATCATGTTAGATGAAACACCGAAGAATCAGCTTGCTTTTGTCTCGGGACGAACTGCTACCGTACATATTGTTGAGAAGTAAAAAAGAAGGAAGGCTTTAGCCTTCCTTCTTTTTTAAAATCTTAGGGTGTTAAACCGACTGGATTTCGATACCAACTCTGAATGAGTAGTGCAGCTGCAAAACTATCTGCTGATAGCTTTTTTGCTCGACCTTGTTCTTGGTAAAAACCTAACTCTTCTCTTGCTTCACGTGTCGTTAAACGCTCATCTACCATCAACGTTTCTATGTTGGTTTGATGACGTAAACGTCTCGCAAATTTGCGAGCACGTGTAGAGAGTTCTGACTCGCTATCGTCCATATTTAGGGGAAGGCCAACCAAAAATAAATCGGGTTGCCATTCTTTCACGATTTTTAAGAGTTGATCCCAATTCGGGATACCATCTTTCATGACAAATAGAGGGAGAGGGTTGGCACTTTCAATTGAAGACTGGCCAATCGCCATTCCCATTTTTTGAGTGCCAAAGTCAAAAGCCATAATCGATTTTGATTGTGTTTCGGTCATTAAGCGTGTCCGATTTCAGATGCTAGCCACGCACGATCTACACCAATTTTTTTATAAGCTGCATCCCAACGATCGTCATAAGGCAGGTTGAAAATCAGATCCATATCGGCATCACAAATGAGCCAGTCACCACGCGTAATTTCGTCTTCTAACTGATTTTTGCTCCAGCTCGCATAGCCCAATGCAATTTGGTATCGACCTACACCTTCGTTATGAGCAATCGCATCGAGAATATCTTTACTGGTCGTAATACAAACATTTTCACCTACAGCAATAGATGAATGCCATGTTGGTTGCCCAGTATGTAGAACGAATCCAGCTTCAGGACGTAAAGGACCACCTTGTAAAACCGCATGTGGATTTACATTGTCAGCTTCAATGTCGAGATCGTTGAGTAATTCTTTAATTTGAATACCGGAAGGACGATTAATAATAATGCCTTGAGCACCTTCCTCATCATGACGTGCAAGATAAATTACAGTGTTTGCAAAAAAGTCATCTGCCATTTCTGGCGGGGCAATCAGACAACGGTGAGTCAGATATTGTTTGGTCACCTAAGCGGTTCTCCCTCAAAAAATGTCACTAGAGGGCCTCTCGACCCTTTTATCTATATAGGTTCTTTTTATCAACATACAAGAGTTAATCGGATTTCGCCAATCTTTTTCTCTCATTTTCTTTATTAATTTGAAGAAGCCTGAAATTTAAGTTGGCGTAATTGTTTTGCGTGCTGCAAGGTTGTTTCATTAATTTCAACACCACCTGACATGCGAGCTAACTCAAAAATGATTTGATTTTCATCAAGTTCTATAATTGTACTGCTGGCTGGGTCAGTTTGTTGTTTTTTCACTAATAAATGTTGATCAGATTGTGCAGCAACTTGTGCTTGGTGAGTAATACATAAGAGCTGGACATGTTGCGCTAAGTCGGCAAGTAAACGTCCAACAACTTCTGCGGTGCCACCACTAATCCCGACATCAATTTCATCAAACACCAACACTTCGGATTCGGTTTTTTCAGCATTCATGACTTGCATCACGAGTGCAATACGAGAAAGCTCACCACCTGAGGCCACTCGTGCCAATGGTTGTGGAGGAATACCCTTATTGGCCGTAAATAAAAGTTGAATAAAGCTTAAACCCTCTGCACCTGGTTGTTCTAATGGTTCGAACTTAAACTCGAAGTGTGCTTCTGGTAACGCTAAAGGTTTCACTTGTTCAGTTAATTGTTTAGCAAGCGGAGCGGCAGCTTCACGACGTATATTGTCTAAATGCTGAGCTTTTTCTAAAAACTCCTCATGCGACTTTTCAACTTGCTCTGCCAGTGTTTCTGGGTCTTCAAGTTGATGCAATTGCTCAAGCTCACGTTGCCAAGCTTCATATTCTTCTTTAAGGGTTTCCGGTTGAGTCCGGTATTTGCGTGCCAGACGATGAAAAACCTCAAGTTTAGAGTTGAGTTCTTCCATTCGCTCTGGATCAAAGCTCTGACGATCAATAAATTGACGCAAGTTTGCCGTTGCATCATCTATTTCACTTTGAGCATTGAGCAAAGAGTTATAAATCTCAGAAAGTTGATCACTACGCCCGGCATGAGATTCTAGACGGCGAATAATCGAAGACATTTCTTGAGTAATATTCTGTTCAGCTTCATCTAAAACATTTAAGCTATAGCTACAGTCTTGCATGATATGTTCATGATGACTAAGACGATCAAATTCTTGCTCAATTTCTTTATAGTCGGTTTGAATGACGTCTTCGAGTTCCTCGATTTGATGCTCTAAAGTACCAATACGCTGCAAACGTGTTGCTTGTGCATCTAAGGCAGCTTGATGCAAACGAATCGTGCGTTGCCACATACTATAGGCTTCACGTACATCATTCGCTTCAACATAAAAATTGTTATAACGATCTAGCCAATGCTTTGGATATGGTGGCTCAAGAAGCTGCTGCTGGCTGTGTTGACTATAGAGTTGAACGAGCAAACGGCCCAATTCTTTGAGTTCAGATAAACTGCTAGGGCGGCCATTGACCCATGCTTTACTACGTCCAGTTGCAAAAATAACACGGCGTAAATGAATTTCCCCAGAATCATCATCTAGCTCGTGTTCTTGTAGCCATTTTTCTTCAGGGCTATTATTTTGATAGGTAAAAACAGCGGTGATATCCGCTTTGTCTGAACCATAACGGACATAATTCGTATCGGTACGTTCCCCTAGACAGGCAGAAAGTGCATCCAGTAATAATGATTTTCCGGCACCTGTTTCGCCTGTTAGAACATTAAATCCTTGTTCTATATCAATAGCTAAATGATCAGCTAATGCAAAATTAATTAAAGTTAAATGTGTGAGCATAAACGCATCCAACGCGCCAAATTATGGGTTAAAGATAGAGAAGTTTTGAATTTGCTACAAGTGATCTATTATTCTAACTGAAATTATAGAACAGCAAGATTGCGGATATTTACAATGAAAAAAACATTAAGCTTACCGAAACCACCAATAGGGATGATCAACCGTCATAAAAAAAACAATCCTGCGGAAATGAATAAAATTTTAAATCAACATTTTAATGCATTTAAACAGGCAGCCGCACAAGGAGATTATGCCAAAGCTTATCAACATGTTAAACAAGCTGTTAATTTAGTTCCCAAGCATCCGGGAGCATTATCCGATTTGGCATATACCGAGCTACGCTTACGCCGTTATAGCGATGCCTATCAACACTATTTGCAAGCGATTCAGGTAAGTGGTTCCGCTGTAAATACAAATTTATATGATGGATTAACAGAAGTTTGTCATCATTTAAATAAAAAAGAAGAAACAATAAAATTTGGACGCTTGGCAATTACAACTAAAAAAGAATTGGCTAAGAACGAACCTGTTTTGCCTATTCCCAATCATGCGCCCCCAGAGTTTAGTTCAAACCCTCAAGAAAATATTATTGCCTTTTCATTGTTTGGAGCAAATCCTCGTTATTGTGAAACTTCTATTTTAAATACTGAGTTAGCCAAACAAGTTTATCCAGAGTGGACGTGCCGATTTTATGTCGATGATACCGTTCCAGTGCTTGTGCAACAGCGCTTAAAAGAAAAAGGTGCGCAAGTGGTACAAGTGACGGACTCCCAAAAACAACTATCAGGGCTGTTCTGGCGTTTTTTTGTGATGGATGATCCAACAATTAAGCGTTTTCTTATACGTGATGCCGACTCGATTGTGTCGTACCGTGAAAAGGCGGCTGTAGATGCGTGGCTCAAGAGTGAGAAGTGGTTTCATTTAATGCGAGACAACTATTCCCATACCGAACTAATTCTGGCTGGAATGTGGGGCGGATGTACGGGGATTTTTCATAATATTGAAGCACATATCAGAGATTATGTTGCCACCGGACGTTATCTGGATAATCGGGTGATGGATCAGCATTATTTGCGTTATTGTATTTGGCCGACTTTAAAACAGAGTGTGCTTATACACGATAGCCAGCAATTCGATTCAGATGCTATTGATTTTCCAGCTTATGATCTGGTGTTAATGCAAAATGACAGTGAAAATTTTCATGTAGGAATGAATGACGGTTCACCGGTGGTTGCTACAGCAGTTGCCCATCCAACAGCGCAAAGAGTGTGTTGGGTACTCCTAGATGAAAATCAGGTCGAAGTTTGCAGATATGATGCAATTGTGTCGAATAGTCGAAATATTGAGATTAATTTACCTCATGCTTTTGCCAAAAAAATTCAGGCCGAGCAGTGGAAATTACAAGTCTATCCGTATGAAAACTGATTGATTAGTTATTTAGGCACAATTAAACTACATTCATCATAATTTATATAAATATGGCATTATCTGGAGAATGTGCATGAGTACAAACCAATTTGATCATGTAACGGTCATCAAAAAATCTAACGTTTATTTTGGTGGAGCATGTATCAGCCATACCGTGCAATTTGAAGATGGAACGAAAAAAACACTAGGTGTTATTTTGCCGACTGAGCAAGCCTTAACTTTTGAAACGCATGTCCCTGAGCGTATGGAAATTATTTCAGGTGAATGTCGCGTAACAATTGCGGACAGTAATGAAAGTGAATTGTTTCGTGCAGGCCAATCATTTTACGTGCCTGGAAATAGCGTTTTCAAAATCGAAACTGATGAAGTCCTCGATTATGTGTGCCATTTAGAAGGCTAAGAAATTCCTGTTCAAATCGGGTACACTATGCCCAAAGAAATCCTGTGAAGTTGGCTTTGCAGGATTTTTATTTTTTTGCTCAAACGTTGTTAGAGGTCATGCATGGCAAAACAGGAATATTATTATGGCGTTCATTCAGTGGAGTCATTGCTAGAACTTGAGCCGGAGCGTGTGCTAACTCTGTTTACTTTAAAAGGACGAGATGATCAGCGTTTGCAAAAGATTTTGCAATTGGCAGAGCCTTTTGGAATTAGTGTACAAAAAGCAAGCCGTGATAGTCTTGAAAAACTTGCAGGTCTACCATTTCATCAAGGCGTAGTTGCAGCAGTACGTCCGCATCCTGTCTTAAATGAGCAAGATCTTGATCAAATCTTAAGTGAAACTCCAGATGCCTTGTTGTTGGCATTGGATCAGGTGACAGACCCACATAACTTAGGGGCTTGTATTCGTACTGCCGCTGCGATGGGCGTGCAAGCGGTCATCGTGCCTCGTGATCGTGCGGCAAGTTTAACGCCAACTGCTCGTAAAGTTGCAGCAGGTGGAGCCGAGAAAGTTAAATTCATTCAAGTCACAAATTTAGCTCGTACATTGGCTCATCTCAAAGAAACAACTCATGTGCGTGTGATTGGCACCATGCTTGATGAAAGTGCATTACCACTTCAAAAATGCGATTTTTCTGGCCCAGTTGTGATTGTGATGGGAGCCGAAGATACCGGTTTGCGTCCTATTACACAGGCACAGTGTGATCATAAAGTTTATATTCCTATGTCAGGAAATCTACAAAGTCTAAATGTCAGTGTAGCGACTGGTATGGCTCTTTATGAGGCTTGCCGCCAGCGTTCTGAGGTATAATTTAGCTGCCTTTTTTAGTTTTTAAGTCATCTTGATATGTCTCCCCGTAAGCAAGGTTATTTCTTTGTATTGGTGACCATGTGCATTTGGGGCGGGTTTACGCTTTTTGCCCGTTTAAATGCACAGTGGCACATCAGTGCTTGGGATATTGCCGCACTGCGCTTCGCTATAGCCTTCTTAATTTTAATGCCTATTCTGATCTATAAAAAAGATCTGGCTTTTTTATGGAGTAAGCATGCGGTTATTTTGGCCTTGATTGGTGGGGTCATTTATTGTCTTACCGTCTATACCGCTTTTCTCTATGCTCCCGCCGCTCACGCTGCAATTTTCTTAAATGGCTGTATCCCAATTTGTACTGCGTTCGCAGCATATATTTTATTTAGACAACCATTTGATAAACATACATGGGCTAGTCTGGCAATCATGATCACTGCTTTAGGTCTCATGAGTGTTTTGATGCTGCAAGGTAATGCTTCTGCTTTTGGAATAGGTGATCTGCTACTTTTTATTAGTGCGATTTGGTGGGGTATTTTCACTGTGTTACTTAAACAGTGGAAACTGTCTGCATGGCACTCAATGGCAAGTGTTGCGATTTGGTCTGCAATTATTTATTTGCCCATCTATGTTTTATTTTTGCCTAAGCATTTCATGGAAGCCAGTCCTGTTCATTTAGCCATACAAGGCATTTTCCATGGTGTGTTTGTCGTTATTATTGCAACTTTGACTTATGTGGCAGCCATTCAGCGACTTGGTGCTTTTAAAACTGGAAGCATTGTGACTTTGGCACCTTTTATTGCAGCCATATTGGCCGTACCTCTGTTAGGGGAGGCGTTAAGCCCATCTATTGTCGTAGGTTTAGTTGGAATGGGAGTAGGTGCCTTACAACCTTGGCGATGGTTTCGACCAGATAGCTTGGCACAAAAAATTAAACAGCAAAATGAGCCAGATTAGTCTGTACGTTTCAAATAACTTTGATGTAAAGGCTCTAATTGTTGATGTAAATGTTCGAGTAATCCATCATTAAACACAATGTCATTGGCAAGTTCGCGTTTACGCTCACGTGGCATTTGCGCTGCAATAATTTTCTGAATTTGTTCTTGGTTTTGCCCATCGCGTTGGCTTGCACGCTGAATTTGAGTTTGTTCACTAGCATCAACTAATAACGTGTGGTTAACCAATTCATGCTGGTTGGTTTCAAAAAGTAGTGGTGAAACTAAAATCACATAAGGACTTTTTGGGTTTTGCAACTGCTGAATAATAGATTGGCGGATTGCAGGATGAGTGATTTGCTCAAGTGTATGGCGTGCTTGTGGATTCTGAAAAATGTGCTCGCGTAGGGCACGACGATCTAGGCTTCCATCAGGTTGAAGTACCCAATCTCCAAAAGTTTGTTGAATTTTTTGAAGGGCAGGTTGGCCTTTTTCAACCACTTCGCGAGCAACGATGTCGGCATCGATGACTTGTATTCCTTGGGATTCAAACCATTGTGTTGCAGCAGATTTCCCGCTACCAATTCCACCTGTGACTCCCAGAATAAAAGCCATTTTAACCTCCCAAATAGATTTTCATAATCTGGTCACCCCATAAAAAGGCAACCCAGCCAGCAATGGCAATATACGGCCCAAAGGCAAAGGGCTGATTGTCATTGCGTAATTTTAGTAAAATGATGCCAATAATTGCACCTAGTAAAGATGACAATAGCACAATTAATGGCAGCATCAATGGCCCCATCCATGCACCTAATGCCGCAAGCAACTTAAAGTCGCCGTAGCCCATGCCTTCTTTGCCGGTAATTACTTTAAATAGGTAATACACAATCCACAGGCATAAAAAACCAATTAAGTAACCCCAAATGGCTGAGGTGGGTGTGGTGTAGATGCTAAAGGTATTAATGCCTAAACCCAGTGCGGCCAAAGGTAAGGTAAAACGGTCAGGTAGCAGCTGAGTATCAAAATCAATAAATGTTAAAGCAATTAAAACCCAAGTCAGGACTAGTCCAAACAGCATTTGTATGGTTGGGCCAAATACCATGATGACCACCAGTGAACATAGCATGGTGAGTAGTTCTATGGCTGGGTAGCGCATGCTAATTGCATGCTCACAATGCCCACATTTACCTTTTAAAAGTAGCCAACTTATGACAGGAATATTTTGATACCAGCGAATGGGCTGATGACATTGGGGGCATGATGAAGCGGGCTTACTTAATGTTAGCTTTTCATGGTCAATGATTGGTTGTTCAGGATCGAGTAGCATTTGACATTCTTGGTGCCAATCTTGTTCCATCATTTTGGGGGTGCGATAAATCACCACATTCAAAAAGCTACCAATACACAGACTCAATAATGCAACCGCAATATAAAGTGCAGTTAAGTTTTGAATAAAATAAGCAATAATTTCTTGCATTACACGACTGAGCCCATTTGGAAAATTGGAAGATACATAGCAATCACCAGACCGCCTACAAGTACCCCTAAAATTGCCATAATTAAAGGTTCCATCATTGAAGTTAAGCCATCAACGGCATTATCAACTTCATTTTCATAGTACGTCGCAACTTTATCGAGCATGCTGTCTAGTGCACCAGATTCTTCACCAATTGCGACCATTTGTATAGCCATAGATGGAAAACGATTTGAAATGCGCATCGCAAATTGGAGTTGTTGACCTGTAGCAACATCTTCACGAATTTTCATTACAGCTTGTTCATAAATAATATTATTGGTTGCACCAGCCGTTGATTCAAGCGCATCAATGAGAGGAACACCAGCTGCAAAAGTTGTTGCTAAAGTACGGCTGTAACGGGCAATAATCGCCTTATAAACCAGATCACCAAAAATAGGTAGTTTTAGGGCAAGTTTGTCTAAACCATCACGAAATTTTTTACTGCGCTTTTTAGCTTCCAGAAATGCGGCAATGATTGTCCCAATCACAAAAATCAGAATGAACCAGTATTCCTGCATCCATTTCGACATATTTACGACCATTTGTGTAAAAGCAGGCAACTCTGCACCAAAGGAGGAAAATAGATCTTGGAAGACGGGAACTACTTTAACCATCAAAATAATAGTCACAACCACAGCAACCACAATAACCGTCGCTGGATATTTCATAGCTTTCTTAATTTTCTGCTTAAGCAACTCACTTTTTTCTTTGTAAATTGCCACGCGGTCCAGCATGGTTTCAAGCGCACCAGACTGTTCGCCAGACTCTACAAGAGAACAAAACAGTTTGTCGAAGTGCTGAGGATACTTTCTTAAAGCTGAGGCAAAAGTACCGCCACCTTCAACTTCACCTTTAATACCGAGCACCACCTCGCGCATCGCTGGGTTTTCTAAACCTTCCGCCACAATTTCAAAGCCTTGTACCAGTGGAACACCAGCTTTCATCATGGTTGCAAGTTGTCGGGTAAAAATCGTGATATCGAGCGTTGATACTTTTTTCTTAAATAAACCTTCAAGAATATTTTTACGCTTTTCCCGAATATTACGGACAGTTACACCTTGTTTGCGTAGGGTTACTTTAGCTAAAGCCATATTTTTAGCTGGAAGTTCCCCCTTAATTTTTACGCCTTTACGGTCAACCCCTTCATAAGCAAAAGTCGGCATCAACTGTGCCTTTTTGACAGTCATGACATTATCCTTATTTTAAATTGTCTTTTATTCACTAGTCACGCGGTTGACTTCTTGTAAAGAAGTAACACCTTGCATGACTTTCTTTAAACCTGAGCGACGCAGATTACTAAACCCCAATTTTTCAGAAGCAGCAGCGATTTCTAAAGCATTGCCATCTTCCATAATAATCTTGGAAATCTCAGGTGTGACTTTCATTACCTCATAAATACCTACTCGACCTTTGTAACCCTCACGACATTCAGGACAACCGACCGGTTGAAAAACTTGAAAATCGGGATGTGTTAGATCTTGTTCGGTAAAACCCATTTCTAATAGGCTTTGTTTAGGAATGTCACTAGGCACCTTACATTGAGGGCATAATCGACGTGCCAAACGTTGAGCAATAACCAAATTGACCGATGTCGCAATATTAAAAGATGGAACTCCCATATTGCGTAGACGAGTAAGTGTTTCAGGGGCACTGTTAGTATGTAGTGTGGACATTACCATATGGCCCGTCTGAGCAGCTTTAATCGCGATTTCAGCTGTTTCTAAATCACGAATCTCACCGACCATAATAATGTCAGGGTCCTGACGTAAAAATGATTTAAGCGCAGCCGAAAAAGTAAGACCTACTTTAGGGTTCACGTTAACCTGATTAATACCTTCAAGGTTAATTTCGACCGGATCTTCGGCAGTAGAAATATTGGAGCTTTCAGTATTTAAAATGTTGAGGCCCGTATATAAGGATACTGTTTTACCAGAACCTGTAGGACCAGTAATTAAAAGCATACCTTGTGGCTTATCCAATGCTTCCATAAAGAGTGTTTTTTGCTCTTCTTCATATCCTAGAGCATCAATTCCTAGCATGGCACTAGACGGATCGAGAATACGTAGAACTAGCTTTTCACCAAATAAAGTCGGAAGAGAGTTCACACGAAAATCAATTGCTTTAGATTTCGATAGCTTGAGTTTGATACGACCATCTTGAGGAACACGCTTTTCGGAAATGTCCATTTGAGACATAACTTTCAAGCGTGAAGCCAAACGGTTAGCCAGTTGTAAAGGTGGGTTTGCAATCTGACGCAAAACGCCATCGACCCGATAACGGACCCGATACGATTTCTCATAGGGTTCGAAATGCAAGTCTGAAGCCCCCATACGAATCGCATCTATTAATAACTTGTTAACATATTTAACAATAGGTGCTTCATCGCCCTGAGGAGTGTCATCATCCTCTTCTGGAGCGGTTGAGGTATCAAGATCTACATCCAGATCAAACTCTTCATCACTAAATTCGAAACTACTTTCTTCAGTAAATTGCTGCGCCAGAATTTTCTCAAGTTTATGGTGCTCGACAATAACCGGCTCAACCATAAGCTTGCTGTTGAAGCGAATAGCATCAATAGCATCAACATTGCTGGGATTACTGGTTGCAACATATAAAATCTGTCCTCTTTGTACGAGAGGCAAGACCCGATGTTTTAAAATCAGTTTCTGGTCGACCAAATCTTTAGGAATCTGGCTGGTATCGTAAACGTCCAGATCAAAATATGGTTCAGCAAATTCAATAGAAATTGTTTCAGCTAATAAAGAAGGGGAGAGATTAACCTCTTCAATCAGGTACGCAACAGTATCCTGTTTAGCTCTTTTTGCTGCATCTAATGCTGTTTGCATGGTCGCTGCCGACACATGTTTTTCTTCGACTAATCGTCGAAAAAACCCCGAAAATTTTGGAGATGTATGTATGACTGACATCTGCCTACCTGTGCTCATATGTTTATAATTGGTATATAAAAAATTATACTTTTGTTATCTAAAATTACTACCTGAGAAAATGATGCTCTCGTCTTGATCCGCTTATCAAAGCTTGAACCAGTCGAAGTTTTTATTCATTAATTTTTAAAAGCTAAGGCTTTGGGCTCAATAAAGTTTTATTACTGATTTCAAATAGTAGAAAAGATATGAGCAACCCCGTTAAAGAAAAGTATCTGAAATTTGTAGAAATGCGTGTAGAATGTGCTGCATTTTTGATGAAAGGTGAGCCGTATGTCGGGTTCGACGATTACGCCTTGGGTAGTTGGCAACTGGAAAATGAACCCAATGCGTGCCAATGCCAAACAACTTATAGAAGAATTTAAACAACTATTGCAACAAAACCAAATTGCAGATGAAAGCTGCCATGTCGGGGTTGCTCCAGTTTCTATTGCACTTGCAATGGTACAAACACAATTGCAAGATGCTGCAAGAACAGTATATACAGTTGCACAAGATGTATCGCGTGTAGCAGGTACAGGCGCCTATACTGGTGAAGTCAGTGCAGAATTATTAAAAGATAGCCAAATTAATTTTGTATTGGTGGGTCACTCTGAACGCCGTGATTTATTAGGTGATAACGTTGAAACTTTGAAGGCAAAACTCCAAAATTCTTTAAATGCAGGCTTAACTGTCATTTATTGTGTGGGTGAAAGTCTCGAACAGCGTGAACAAGATTTGGCAGAGCAGGTTGTATTGCAACAAATCTGTGATATAGCTCCTGTAGTTACCGCAGAACAATGGCAAAAGCAAATTGTAATTGCTTATGAGCCAATCTGGGCAATTGGTACAGGTAAAACTGCTTCACCACAAGATGCACAGGCAATGCATGCTAAAATCCGTGAAGGTTTAAGTCAGATTACTTCAGCGGGTCCAGATATTGCGATTTTATATGGCGGTAGTGTAAAAGCTGAAAATGCAGTCGAGTTGGCAGCATGTCCAGATATTAATGGCGCGTTGGTTGGAGGTGCTTCGTTAAATGCAGCATCTTTTTATCAAATCGTAGAAGCCTTTGCACAAAGTAAATAACGAGGATAGGGTATGCACTCTTTTGTACTGATCGTACATATTATTTTAGCGGTACTGATGATTGGCTTGATTCTAGTGCAACACGGTAAAGGTGCGGATGCGGGTGCCTCTTTTGGCGGCGGCGGAGCAGCCACTGTATTTGGTGCATCGGGTTCAGCTAACTTCCTTACTCGCCTTACTGCTGTGTTAACAGCCTTGTTTTTTGTGACTAGTTTAACCCTAGCTGTTTTTGCGAAAAAGCAAACTACAGAGGCTTATAGTTTAAAAACTGTACAAACTACCGCGCCAACACCAAGCACATTGCCTGAAACTTCGCCAACTGCACCAAAAACCAGTCAATAATTCGAAATAGGGCTTTCCTTTTGTGGTGGGAAGCACTAGAATGCGTCCCACAAGCTGCGGTGGTGGTGGAATTGGTAGACACGCTACCTTGAGGTGGTAGTGCCTTCGGGCGTGGGGGTTCAAGTCCCCCCTTCCGCACCAGCTTTTAACCAGAAAGTTGATGCGTGTGGTTTGTTTTTGTTGCGGGATGGAGCAGTCTGGTAGCTCGTCGGGCTCATAACCCGAAGGTCGTTGGTTCAAATCCAGCTCCCGCTACCAATTTGATTAAGGTG
>NZ_FODU01000030.1:0-14113 GCF_900110445.1 Acinetobacter sp. yr461 | reverse complement strand
AGTGTGGGGTTTCCCATGTGAGAGTAAGTCATCGCCAGCTCATTATTCAAACACCCTCAACATCAGTTGGGGGTGTTTTTTTATGCCTGAATTAATGGGAAAAACTAAAAATTTAGCGTAAGTATCAATTAATTAACAAAAATATCTAATCGATAAATAAGGTTATTCTGTAGCAAGACTTTTTAATAAAAAATCCACTTTTTCTTCTAAAAATTTTAAACTGATATGTATGATAAATAGAAGCTATATGTTATAAATATTGAATAGGCATGATTTTTGCTTGTTTTATGGAAATTGAAATATATGAAATTATCTGTTGGGTTGAAAGTTGCGAATTCTCTATCGTTAACACCTCAATTGCAGCAGGCGATTCGTTTGTTACAACTCTCTAGTTTAGAGCTTGAACAAGAAATTCAGATTCAACTAGATAGTAATCCGTTACTTGAAAAAATAGAAGAAGAGTCATTAACAGAAAGTCTGTCTACATTAGAAAGCAAAGACTCAGATGACTTAACAACTGAATTAAATGCAAACCATTTACCTGATGATTTACCAGTCGATACAGAGTGGGATGATATTTATACTCATCAATCGACTGCTTTGGCTACTCCAGAATTTGAAGAGCGAGAGGATAATCGCCAAGTTCAATTATCTTTAAAAGAACATATTTTAGAACAAGTTAATCTTCTGCACTTTTCTAAAATAGATCAATTAATTGCTTACTGCATTGTTGATGCATTAGATGATAAAGGATTCTTGGATGCTGAATTAGAGGAAATCATTTTAGCATCACAGCAATTATTGAATGAAATGGATATAGAGGAAGAGATAGAGGAAGATGAAGTTTTAGTTGTTTTAAAACATATTCAAAGACTTGATCCATTAGGCATTGGTTCGCGTAATTTAGCAGAATGTTTAACGATACAACTCGAATTTTTATCGAAAGAAGTTGAATATTTAAATGAGGCAAAAAGCCTATTGCAATATTATGAGCTTTTAATAGCAAATGATCTAAATAAATTACTCAAGCAGACAGGTCTAACGAAAGATCAATTGAAGTTTGCAATCAATCTTTTAAAAACATTAAAACCCTATCCCGGTATGGACTTTGATAAAGAAGAATCAGACTATCAAATTCCAGATGTGGTGGTTTCTAAAAAAGATTTACACTGGCAGGTTCAACTAAATCCAGATGTGCTGCCTAAATTAAGAATTAATAGTTTTTACTCCAGTATGATTCGTAGAGCAGATCAGAGTGAAGATAATTTATATTTACGTAATCAGATGCTTGAGGCGAAAAACTTTATCAAAAGCATTGATGAAAGACATAAAACGCTATTAAAAGTATCATCCTGTATTGTAGAGCATCAGAAAGCTTTTTTGGAGATTGGTGCAGAGGCAATGAAACCGCTGGTTCTTCGAGATGTCGCTGAAGAAGTAGAATTACATGAATCTACAGTTTCTCGTGTAACAACAAATAAGTATATGCTTACTCCACGTGGCCTTTTTGAGTTGAAATATTTTTTCTCTAGCCATGTAGGCACAACTGCTGGAGGGGAGGCTTCTTCTACTGCAATTCGTGCAATGATTAAAAAACTTGTAGCAAATGAAAATCCACGTAAACCCTTGTCAGATAATGTGATTGCTACATTATTAAAAGATGAGGGGATTGAAGTGGCAAGAAGAACGGTCGCAAAATATCGAGAATCGTTACATATTCCTTCATCGTCTGAAAGAAAAGTCTTGATCTGAATTTTGAAGTATGGCTATTCTAGAGGTTCATTATGACGAAATAATGAAATTTCAATTTCACCAAGAGGAGTAGCTAAAATGGTTTAGTTGTCCTAAGATTTCTTTTTGATAGCATTAAATCGTTTTAGTTCTTCTTTAGATAACCTAAAAAAGGTGAGGGATAGAATTATGCAAATAACGATTCGTGGTCATCATTTAGCAATTACACCAGCTATAGAAGAAAATATTAAATCAAAATTTAATCAATTAACGAAACACCTAGATCAGGTGAACAGTATGCAGATTAAATTAACAAAAGATCATCAAATTGATAAGCGCTCTCATAAGGGCAGTTCAAATCATGTTGCAGAGGCTATTGTAAGATTGCCGGGGATTGAGTTGTTTGCTCAGGCAACTGCTGATGATATGTATACTTCAATTAAAAAATTGACTGAAAAATTAAAAAGACAATTATTAAGATATCGAAAAATGCAATGTACTTATTCGCAAGTTACTGTTTCTATTTAATAAGTTTTTTGAAGTTAAGAGAGGCTTGAAAGATAGCCTCTTTTTTATTGATAAAATATAAACACGTACTGAATTCTTGGAAAAAGTTATAGTAAAATACTCCGTTTTACCCCTTAGGTTGTGTCAGAGGTCTTTGCAATGAATAGTGAACAGCTCACTCAAATTTTAAAAGAAGCTTTCCCTGTAGCGGAAGTGGTGGTGAGCGGACAGGCCGGAAAATTTGACCTCCGTATAGTGGATGATCAATTTGAAGGTAAGCGTACAGTGGCTCGTCAACAGTTAGTTTATGCACCATTAAATACTTATATTGCAAGTGGGGAAGTTCACGCGGTAACAATTCGTGCAATGACCAAAGATGAATGGCGTAAAGCAAGCCTTTTCGGAGCTTAAATATTAATGGATAAATTTTTAATTACGGGTGGTGTTAAGCTCGAAGGTGAAGTGCGCATTTCTGGTGCTAAAAATGCGGCTTTACCCTTACTTGCTGCAACTATTCTTGCAGATTCTCCAATTACAATAACCAATGTTCCAAATCTTAAAGATGTTAATACTTTGGTAAAGCTAATTGGTGGATTAGGGGTAACGATTGGCTATGAAAATGACACAGTAAAAGCAGATACCTCTACTTTAGATAATCAGTTTGCACCTTATGAACTAGTAAAAACAATGCGTGCCTCAATTTTGGTTTTAGGACCATTATTAGCGCGTTATGGTAATGCTAAAGTTTCTTTACCAGGCGGTTGTGCGATTGGTTCAAGACCTGTGGATCAGCATTTAAAAGCTTTAGAAGCTTTGGGTGCACATATTGAAGTTGAAAATGGTTATGTCCACGCTTCAGTTGATGGTCGCTTAAAAGGTGGTGAAGTTGTTTTTGATATGGTGACAGTTGGCGGTACCGAAAACATCTTAATGGCAGCAGCATTAGCAGATGGTGTTACGACTATTCGTAATGCAGCACGTGAACCTGAGATTACTGACCTTGCTCAAATGTTAATTAAAATGGGTGCCAAGATTGAAGGTCTTGATACCGATACTCTTGTCGTAACTGGCGTAGAAAGTTTGCATGGCTGTGAATATGCTGTTGTTGCTGATCGTATTGAAACAGGTTCTTATTTAGCTGCTGCTGCAATTACGGGTGGGCGTATAAAAACAACTCATACGGATCCGGCATTGCTTGAGTCTGTTCTAGATAAGTTTGAAGAAATGGGTGCTGAAGTCACTCGTGGTGATGACTGGATTGAACTTGATATGATGGGTAAACGTCCTAAAGCTGTAAGTTTTAGAACTTTGCCACATCCAGAATTCCCAACTGATATGCAAGCACAACTGATGGCTGTAAATGTTATTGGCCGTGGATTTGCGACAATCTCTGAAACGATCTTTGAAAATCGTTTTATGCATGTTCCTGAATTGTCACGAATGGGCGCTAATATTCAGGTGGAAGGTCACGATGCTGTTGTAACCGGAGTTGAAACCTTACAGGCGGCACCTGTTATGGCAACAGATTTACGTGCTTCATTCTCTTTAGTTCTGGCTGCTTTAGTTGCAGAGGGTGATACCTTAATTGATCGTATCTACCATATTGACCGTGGTTATGAACATGTCGAAGAGAAGCTTCAAGGTTTAGGTGCCAAAATTAAGCGAGTAAGTTAATGAATGATGTAAGAAACGATGATCCTAATTTTGATGTGATGGGTAATTTTGATCATGGTTTGACCTTGGCATTAAGTAAAGGGCGTATTTTAAAAGAGACGTTACCTTTATTGGCTACAGCGGGTATTAATTTGCTCGAAGATCCGGAAAAGTCTCGTAAGCTCATTTTCCCTACTACGCATAAGCAAGTACGTATTTTGATTTTACGTGCGTCTGATGTACCGACCTATGTAGAAAATGGTGCAGCAGATATAGGTGTAGCAGGTAAAGATGTATTGATGGAGCATGGCGCTCAGCATGTATATGAGTTGCTTGACCTGAAAATTGCTAAATGTAAGTTAATGACTGCTGGTAAAGTAGGCATGGAGCATCCAAAGGGTCGTTTAAAAATTGCCACGAAATATGTCAATCTTACACGTCAGTATTATGCAAGCTTAGGTGAGCAGGTTGATGTTATTAAGCTCTATGGTTCTATGGAGCTGGCACCTTTGGTTGGTTTAGGTGATTACATTGTGGATGTGGTTGATACTGGCAATACTTTAAGAGCGAATGGTCTTGAGCCATTAGAAGAGATTTGCAAAGTCTCTTCTCGATTAATTGTAAATAAAGCCAGTTTTAAGCGTAAACAAACTTTGTTAAATCCAATCATTTCACAGCTTGAACAAGCTGTTCAATCGCGTTAAAAGCAATTTCCCATCATGCTTTTGCGATAGTTAAGCTAGATGATGCCCACAAGCGCATAGAAAAAGGGTAAACTTACTTTTTCTTTTTCGCCTTGTGGGTAAATTGATGCGACGTTTATCGACTCAAGATCAGAACTTCAAACAGGTTTTTGCTGAGCTTTTAGCATTCGAAACCGTGAATGATCTTAATTTAGTGCAAACAGTAGATCAAATTATTGCTGATGTTCGTCAGCATGGTGATGATCATGTTTTAAAGCTTACTCAACAGTTCGATCGACATCCTGCGCATCAATTTTCAGATTTAGAATTATCTCAAGAACAACTTAAAACCGCTTTTGATAATTTAAGCCCAGAAATTCGTGATGCTCTAGAGTTAGCAGCAAAGCGTATTCGTACTTTTCATGAAGCTCAGAAACAAGATAGCTGGACCTATATAGATGACTTGGGCAATACATTAGGGCAAAAAGTTACGCCTCTAGACCGTGTCGGTATTTATGTGCCAGGTGGTTTAGCCTCTTATCCATCTTCAGTTCTAATGAATGCTGTACCTGCTCATGTTGCGGGTGTACCTGAAATTATTATGGTTGTTCCAGCACCGAATGGTGAGTTAAATCCATTGGTTCTTGCCGCAGCTTATCTTGCGGGAGTTAGCCGAGTATTTACCATTGGTGGGGCGCAAGCTGTAGCAGCTTTGGCTTATGGTACTCAGACAATTCCACCTGTAGATAAAATTACTGGTCCAGGGAATCGTTTTGTAGCCGCTGCTAAACGTGCTGTATTTGGTCAAGTCGGCATCGATATGATTGCTGGACCTTCTGAAATTTTAGTATATGCAGAAGGTGAGAATAATGCAGATTGGTTGGCTATGGATGTTTTATCACAAGCTGAACATGACACTGTGGCTCAAGCTATTTTTATAACTCCAGATGAAGCTTTGCTCAATGCAGTCGAGTTGGCAATTGAAAAGCATTTAAATGAATTGCCAAAGGCAGATATTGCACGAACTTCAATTGAAAACCGTGGTGCTTTGGTATTAGTTAAAGACCGTGCAGAAGCAATTGAGTTGATTAATCAGGTTGCACCAGAGCATTTGGAGCTGTGCTTAGATGATGCCGAAGCGATGAGCGAAGATATTCGTCATGCTGGAGCAATTTTCATGGGGCGTTATACACCTGAAGCAATCGGTGACTATTGTGCGGGCCCAAATCATGTATTGCCGACATCTGGAACTGCTCGTTTTTCTTCTCCATTAGGCGTTTATGATTTCCAAAAACGTTCGAGCTTGATTATGTGTTCGAAAGATGGGGTTAAAACCTTAGCTAAAACAGCCGACATATTAGCTGTTCAAGAGAATTTAGATGCCCATGCACGCTCAGCACGCTATCGTTATCAATAAGCTTATAAACCTTGTAGTTTTTTAATTATTACTCAGGGCTGATTTTCAGCCCTTTTTTGAGATAAGACCATGACTTTATCTACAGCACAAATGCGCTTTTGGAGTCCAGAAGTTCGTGAATTAGAGCCTTATGTTCCTGGTGAACAGCCTAAAATTCAGAATTTATTGAAACTTAATACGAATGAAAATCCATATCCGCCATCACCAAAAGTAGTTGAAGCAGTTCAAGCTGTTTTAACTCAGCAAGCTGATGCATTGCGTTTATATCCAGACCCAGATGCTACAGCTTTAAAGCAAGCAATTGCTAAACAACAGAATATTGAGATTTCTCAAGTTTTTGTTGGGAATGGCTCAGATGAAGTACTTGCTCATATTTTTAAAGCATTTTTCCTTCAAGACGAACCTATTCTTTATCCGGATATTACTTATAGTTTTTATCCAGTTTATAGTCAGTTCTTTGGAACAAAAACTAAAGAAATTCCACTTAATGAGAATTTCGAGATAGAAGCTAAGGACTATATACAACCAAATGGCGGGATTGTTATTACAAACCCTAATGCACCAACCAGTATTGCAATGGGTTTGCCTGATATCGAGCAAATCTTAAAAGCAAATCCAGATCGGGTAGTGGTGATCGATGAGGCTTATGTTGATTTTGGGGCAGAATCCGCAGTTGGTCTTGTAAATCGCTATGAGAATTTGGTTGTTTGTCAAACAACTTCGAAGTCTCGTTCATTAGCTGGTTTGCGCGTTGGTTTTGCAATCGCTCAGCCACATTTAATTGCAGCGCTTGAAGCTGTCAAAAATAGTTTTAACTCATATCCTATTGACCGTTTTGCAATTGCAGCCGCGGTAGCTTCTTTTGAAGATCAGGCTTATTTTGAAGAACAACTTCAGAGAGTTATTTCCAGTCGTGAAAAGCTAGTAGATGACTTAACTGCTTTGGGCTTTAAAGTTTTACCTTCTAAAGCGAACTTTATTTTTGCTTCACACTCAGTCCATGATGCGGGTCAACTCGCACAGCAATTACGTGAACAAGGTGTTATTGTGCGTTATTTCAATAAGCCTCGTATTAATCAATTTTTGCGTATTACAGTGGGTACTGATGAGCAAAATATGCGTTTAGTGCAAACGTTAAAACAAGATATTCTTTAAGTTTTAATCTGCTGTGCTGTTCATCAAGTTCAGCATAGCAGAGATTTTATCAAGGCTTTCTTGGTATTCTGCTTCTGCATTTGAGGCAATCGTAATACCACCGCCGGCCCATAAAGAGAGCTGATTCTGATATTGTTGAAAGCTGCGGATAAGAATATTCCAACGACCCGTTCCATCAAAATTGAAGTAACCTAATGTCCCGCAATATGCACCTCTTGCTTCTTCTTCTAATTCTTCAATAATTTGCATTGCCCGAATTTTTGGGGCCCCTGTAATTGATCCCCCCGGTAAAGCAGAGAGCAACATTTGCATAGGGTTGATATCATCTTTAAGAGTCGCAACAATCTCACTGACCATATGATGGACTTGATTAAAGCTTTCGATCTCGAATAATTGTGTTGTTTTTACAGAGCCTGTATTGGCATAAATGCTCAAATCATTACGTAATAAATCAACAATCATGACATTCTCTGCCTGATCTTTTTGCGAGTTTTTTAAAGTTTGTTTAGAAATAAAATCTTTTTCAATATTCTCATATCGAGGCATAGTTCCCTTAATCGGTCTGGTCTTAATTTGTTTATTTTGATTGAATTCAATGAAAAGCTCAGGGGAACAACTTAATAACTCAAATTGATCTAATCTTAAATAACCTGCATATGGTGCATTAGTAAGATTCCATAAATCTTCTGCTTTATTTAATAATGACCCTGTGAAAGAGGTTTTAAATTCTTGGGTTAAATTAATTTGATAACAATCACCCGCTTTAATATATTCTTGTATTTTATAAAAGGCCTTAAAATATTGTTCTTTAGACCATCTGGGTTGAATAGCATTCTTTAATTTAAATGTATTTTTAGAATTATTGACAATAGGAGTCTCTAATTCTTTTTCAATATATGTGACGAGATCAAGAGCGTTTTCTTCATCGCTAAAAAAATACCAGTCATTATCTATATATTTTAAAAAAGAACGATATTGGCCTAAGAATAAAGATGGTTGTATATGATTCTGACCGTTAATAAATTGATGTGCTGCAAAATCATAACTAATAAAACCAATATAGCCACCGTTAAAACTTATTATCAATTTATTATCTTTACTTTCTTTTAAATTATTTTCTTTAAGTTGAATAAAATCTAATAGCTGATTCGATTTTGATATATTTTTATATTCATTAAAATTTTGACGCTGAAAAACTAAATTATTTTTATTTTGAATAAGAATGTATTGTTGAGGAAGAAAGCCAATAATAGGATTGTTATTGTCATTTAAATAAATGAGCCCAGTTAATCCTTGTAAATTTTTTAAAATCTCGGCAGCATTTTTACCATGTAATGAGATTTTTTTCTTTAACTGAGACATTTTTGAATAAGAGAATGTTTAATGAGGGAGATATTAGTTTACTACAACTTGTGGATCGTCAGGGAGAAGACTTATAGGGGAGGTGTTTTTTGCTGATAAAATAGTCGAATTTTAGTATGGGATTGGGGGATATTTGGAAGTTAAAAGTGGAATAAATTGAGCGTACCGTTTGTCGGGTAGTTGGCAAAAAATGCACAACACTAGTTGAACAAAAAGTAACGTAGATGTAATTTAGTAATTGCTAAGCAAAACTACTCAAGGATTGGAAGTTTCGGTTGCTATATAAAGAAAAATGCAACTTGAGACAATGAGAGTGGTTAAAGTCAAAAAATAAATGCTCTTGGGAGAGTGCTCAATGAAAATGTTCACTAAACTTGCTTTAGTTTCTTCTTTAGCTATCAGCGCAAATGCAATGGCAATGCAGTCAATGGACGATGCTGCGCTTAGTGCTGCTACAGGTCAAGATGGTATTAACATCGGTATCGCTTTAGGTTCTGGCGGTGTTTCTATCGATAAATTATATCTACACGATAATGATGGTTTGGCATCATCAACAGGTATTACTGGTGCATCAGGTACTGGTGGTGCAATCGCAATCAGCGGTGTTACTCTTACTCAAACAGGTACAGGTAACCTTTTAGATTTAGCAATTGATACGAATGGTGCTTCGGGCTCAAATGGTGCTTTTTTAAACGTTGCTGCAACAGTAGGTGCCGTTGATATTCATGTTGGTTCAATTGGTGTTGGTACTTCGGGTACTTTAAACCAGACAACTGCTGTACGTGGTATTACAGAAACAGCTCCAACTGAAATTATCTCTGGTTTAGATTTATCTTTAGGTCAGATTTCAGCGAATGTTCAGTTAGGGGCTACTCCACAAGGTGCGATGATCAAAGTAAATTCAAGTTTACAAGGTGGTTTAACACTATCTAACTTTGGTATTAATGATGCTGCTGGCGGCGGTAAAATTGTCCTAGATAAAGTAATGGTACGTGGTGCTGGTAATACTACTGGTGATTTAGACGTGAATGCGAATATTTCAGTTGTACCAACTGGCTTAAAAATCCAAAATAATAGTACTCAAGGCATGAATGTGTATGCGCAAGGGATTCACCTTGGTGCGGCTGCTAATGCTTCAATTGGTGATTTAGAAATTCAAGGTTTAAATGTAGGTACTTCTACAATTACAATTTCTGGTCACTAATTTAAAAAGTTTAAAATTAAAAAAGCGCGTTTAATACGCGCTTTTTTTATTGAATGAAAATTTAAAATGATTTCATATATCTGTTTAATATAAGATTATTATATAAATAATAAATATATTAAAAATGCTGATATTTAAAAATGAGAGTTAATTAACACTTTAATTAAAGTAGAACTATACATTCATCAAAAAGATTAAAAAAAAGCTGTTTTTTACAAAAAAAAAAGGTATCTTCAACACACAGGGATGTAGAGCTATTGCTCTAAGAATAAAATGAATAAGGCCAGTTAGGCCACCATTAGACCAAGTGCTTATGTTAGAGATTGTTTTAGGCTCAGCATTGATGTATTACTTTGCGACAGAAGCCTTCGAAATAGAAAAAAAGCCGCCGGGAACTGTTTATTACACAGAGACTGCCGATTCACGTAATTTATCATTTCATCGAAATCACATTGAACCAGTCAAGATCAAACCTGCTGTAGAAGATCAATTTCGTGGAATTGTTCGCCAAGCCTATGACTATAGTTGTGGCTCGGCTGCTCTTACAACGTTATTAAATGGGTATGTCGGAACCAGTTTGACTGAACAGCAGACCATGAGTGGTCTGCTACAGTATGGCGAATATCAACGCATTATTGAACGCCGAAGTTTTTCATTACTCGATATGAAACGCTTTGTCACAGCAATTGGTTTAGAGAGCGGTGGTTATCGTGGTGAGTTCTCCGATTTAGTTAAGCTTGGACAACCTGCAATTGTTCCAATTTCTTATGCTGGTTTTAAACATTTTGTCGTATATAAAGCTTATAAAGATGGGCGAGTCTATGTGGCTGATCCTGCATTAGGCAATATCAGCTTTGATGAAAATCGTTTTAAAGAAATTTGGGATAATAATACTTTATTTGTTATTTCAGTCCCTGAATCTCAGCGTAAAGATCTATTGGCTTTAAAAGATGCAGATATGCGTCATGTAGAGGATGCAACAGTCAACAGATATGCTTTTGTTGATGTGCAATATCCGACATTTAATTATGATCGTTTAGCAAATAAAGCCTCAACCATGAGACGCGTGTTAGATAACGATAATCACTCTGCGACCTATGGACTACCAATAGAAACCTATATGCGTCTTTATTACAAACGTAAATAGTCAAATTTTAATTTAGTAAAATAAATAAATTGGGTGGGAAAAACATGAATAATCGATGGATCAAGATGAGTGTATTGGCCTTAAGTATGAGTGCCATTACAGGGACAATCTATGCAGAGGATCAAGTACAAGTAGACGGATCGAGCCAAGATGTAAATGCAGCTATCACAGAAAGTTCTTCTGTAGATACAACAAACTCGAATACAGCTATAGCAGGAAGCACAGTACAGCCGTCTGATACACCTGTAACTGATAATAGTACGGTACCCGCCAATGATGGTGGCGCGCATCAAGCGGCAACTGCATTACAGAAAAAAGAAGGTGATGCAAGCCAAGAGACGAATTTACAAGAAGTATTTACTTCAAATGAGCGGCAATATTCGTTAATTAAAAAAGGGGGCATCTCATCTTATTATGACCTCGATTACACTTATTATCGTGATACACGAATTGATTTAGCATTATCAGATAATTCATCTCAACTTAACCGTTTACGTGTCGAAGAAGATGCTAACCATACTTTGACAAATAGTTTTACGGTCCAGTATGGGGTCTTGGACAACTTAACTTTATCCGCAACTCTTCCTTTTGTTGCAAAGTCTGAAATTATTCGTGATACCACTACTGCTGGATTGGGGGATATTTCTCTTGGCGCTCGTTGGGAACCCTTTCCATTAAAACAAGGTCGGTTACCCTTGGTGCTTTTTGGTAGTTTATCGTCTAAGACAGGTGATAGCCCATATGAAATTGGTTTAGATGAGCTTTCAACAGGTAAAGGTTACTACTCAGCTGGTGTAGGCGCGAGTACTCGTAAATATATTGATCCCGTTGTTTTATTTGCTTCAGCCTCTGCCAATTATGGTTTTAAAGAAACAGGTTTGAATCAGGCGCGTGGTACACGTACATTAACCTCATTTGACCCTGGAATTAGTGGTGGTTTTTCTTTCGGTTTTGCTTATTCATTTAACTACGATGTATCTCTAACGATGTCGTATCAGCAAAGCTTTAATATGAATGCTGAATTCCAGTTTGATAATGGTGACTCATATACGTCTCCAGATCAAAGTAGTGCGATGCTCTCTTTTGCTCTTGGTGTCCGTGTTTCACCTGAAACAATTGTTAATGGTACGGTAGGTATTGGTTTAACCGAAGATGCGCCAGATATTTCACTTGGCTTGTCATTCCCGCTAGATATTTTAGGTTTTAACAAAAAACAAAAATAAGGAGATAGGCAGGTGAAATATCCTAAATTATGTCCTTTAACGGTGGCAATTGTTATCTCCGGTTTTTCTAGCTTTGCCAATGCTCAATTAGGACAAAACCTAGCTGTTGATATTCGTTCACTATCGATGGGGAATGCTGTAACGGCAGATCCTCCAGGGATTAGTGCAGTTCATTTTAACCCAGCAGCACTAGCGAAAATTGATGGGTTACAAACAGATGTACAAGGTATTCTTGCAAACTTTGATATCCAGCGTGAGTTCTCAGCTCCTCCAGGGTACAACATTTTTGGTTATTCAGACGATCCTCTAGTTTGTAATGATGGACCTGAAGTTTCTGCCAATATTTGTACAGATTTTAAAGATTCTGTACATGGGGATGTCGAGTATGCAAGTTTATATGTGCCAATTCTTAAAAAAATGGTTGATTTGGGAGCCGGCTACCCACTCGTTGCTCCTACAGCAGGTATAGCTTATAAACCACCAGGTTCAAAAGTAACCTATGCAACGGCAATGTATGCGCCTTTGGTAGCGGGTTTTGGAGCAGAAAATGGCAATCCTGGTAATTATATGGGACAACAGGTTGCAGTAGAGCGTATTACATATCTATCCCCATCTTTTGGTTATCAAGTAAATGATCATTTATCAATTGGTGCTTCGATTGGTATGTCGTATAACGCGATTGCTTTAAATACCGATTTACGTTTTCCTAATGAAATGATTGGTGTATTGCGTATGGTTGATGATGTGGTATGCGCACCATTCAAAGACAATAACGATATGATTACTGATCTGCTGTTATTGGGAATTTGTAATACGAAAGAAGGAATGAATCCATTTAATAAAATGGGCTCATTACAAGTTTCATTAGAACAATCATTAAGCCCTAGTTATAACTTGGGATTGCTTTGGGAGCCGACTGATGATTTTGGCTTTGGTATGGTATATCAAAGTGCTGCCAAGATGCGTCTTAAAGGCAAATATATGATTAATAATGCCAAAGCTCCTCAAGAGTTGGTTCAGGGATTAAACTCATCGGCAACTGGGCAAATTTTAGCTGCAATTCTTGGACTACCTGGATATGTTCCTGATACTGAGTCAGGTTTAGTCGCGATGGATTTAGAGTATCCTGCACATTTTCAGGCGGGTATTAAATATAAAATATTTCCAGATTTACAATTAAACTTTGATGTTGGATGGACGGATTATTCTGCTTGGGATAAGTTTAAATTTGAATTTGATAGACAGATTACATTATTAAAGATTGCTAAACTTTTATCGAATGATGTGACTGATAACTCTTTAGCATTGCCATTAAAGTTTACTTCACCGTGGAGTTGGGGTATTGGTTTAGAGTATTCAGCAACTGATCGTTTGAAACTACGAGCAGGTTATGAACCGAGAGCTAGTGCTATTCCTAATGATAAACGTAATACCATGGTTCCGATCAATAATGCGCAATTATTCGGTTTGGGAATAGGCTATCGTTTTGATACTGATACAGACTTAGATCTTTCTGTCGGTTTCTTACGTAGTCGTGACAATATTCCAGCTTGTAGTAGTACTTTATCGAATAAGTGTGGTGTCGATAATATTTTATTAAACCCTTATTCAGGTTTAGATGTAAAAACGAATACAAAAGTCACAGTACTTGGTTTGAGTTATAGAACAAAATGGTAAAACAGTATAAAAGGATGTTTAGCCCTAATTTCGCTATCTTAACCTTATGTGTTGCGATAGCGAATGTTTCTGTTTCATATGCAGACGGATTCTATACGATTATAGGTCCCGATGGCCGTCCTATGATTGTGCCTAGTAAAAGAGTTGATCAGAAAAAACAAGCCACCTCTAAAATAGAAGAAACACAATACCAGACTCCAACAACTAATAAGATAGTTGTTCCCGCCCAAAAAGTGTTTAAACAGGAAGAGCACAATACAGATTCGTCGAAAAGAGGAGAACAACAACCACAAAAGAAATTAAATTCTGCACCGACTGCACCGACTGCACCGACTGCACCGACTGCACCGACTG
>NZ_FODU01000015.1:0-72295 GCF_900110445.1 Acinetobacter sp. yr461 | reverse complement strand
ACAGGTAATGGTTCATCTGTTTTGCAAGTTAAAGACACCTTTCAACAAGTTAATGGCATACCTGTAGCCTTTGAGTTTGTAGCACGTCGAGCTGGCGATGTTGCGACTTCTTTTTCAGACAATAGCCGTGCAGTTGCTGAGTTGGGTTGGCAACCGCAATATAGTTTAGAGGATATGCTCAAGGATAGCTGGAACTGGCAGAAAAAAAATCCTAATGGATATAATTAAATACCAATAAAAAAGGAGCGAATTGCTCCTTTTTTATTATGGATTAGTTCTGAATCAACCCCGTCAACTCATCTACATAATGTTGCATAGGGTGGGCCTGACGGTCTGCACGACTTTCAATGTTGAGGCGTAATAAGGGCTCGGTATTTGACGCACGTACATTAAAACGCCATGCGCCAAAGTCCAGACTTACACCATCGGTACGGTCAATTTGTGGGTTTTGATCAGCATAGAAATCGAAAATCTTTTGAATAGTGGTCTGTGTATCAGCCACTTTAAAGTTGATTTCACCACTACAAGGGAATTTGGCAATCATATTTTCAACGAGGGTTGAGAGGGATTGTCCAGTTTCAGAGAGGAGGGCAATGGTGAGTAACCACGGAATCATGCCACTGTCGCAGTAAGCAAAGTCACGGAAGTAGTGATGGGCACTCATTTCGCCGCCGTATACGGCATTATGTTCACGCATGACATCTTTAATGAAGGCATGACCAGATTTTGACTGTACAGCAACGCCGTTGTATTCATCGACAATATCAAAAGTATTCCACACTAAACGTGGGTCATGAACAATTTTTTCGCCGGGTTGTTTAATCAAGAAAGCTTGAGCCAAGAGGCCAACAATATAGTAGCCCTCAATGAACTGACCCTTTTCATCAAACAAGAAGCAGCGGTCAAAGTCGCCGTCCCAAGCAATACCCATATCTGCTTGATGTTCAAGTACAGCATTTCGGGTACTGTCACGATTTTCAATTAAAATTGGGTTAGGAATACCATTTGGAAAAGTACCGTCTGCTTCATGGTGAATTTTAATAAATTCAACTGGTACGTTAAGTGCTTTAAACTTTTTTTCAATGGCATCAATGACATGGCCAGCCGCACCATTACCCGCGTTTACCACTAACTTTAAAGGGCGAATTTTTGCTGGGTCAATATAAGTGACTAAATGTTCGACAAATTCAGGCAAGATGTTATAGCTTTGAGTAGTACCTTTTTGACTAACTTCTTCAAAGTGATCTGTTTCTGCTAAAGCCTGAATTTCTTTTAAACCCGTATCTGCACTAATTGGACGAGCATTTTCTCGTACCAGTTTCATACCGTTATAGTCCATTGGGTTATGACTAGCGGTAACTTCAATACCACCTTGTACATCTAAATGAAAAGCGGCGAAATAGACCTCTTCAGTACCCGTCATGCCTAAGTCAAGCACATTCACACCAGCATCATTTAGGCCGCGAATGGTCGCTTGTTTTAAAGACTCACTGCTTAGACGAATATCACAACCTACAACTACAGTCTTTGGTTTATAGATTTGTCCGTAAGCGCGGCCAATTTTATAGGCAATTTCTTCATTCAATTCGGTGCCGAGTTTGCCTCGGATATCATAGGCTTTAAAACACGTTAAAGTAGTCATTATTCAGTTCAATACAAATGATTTGAGTTTTGAGCATTATTATACATTTATCAATTAATGGTTATGTTTATAGTTTTTATATTCAAGTTCTACGCTTCATTTCTGTAGTTTATATTTAAGTTTATAAGAAAGTATTTTTACGACTTTAGTCTAATAAATAAATTTATGAATTAGAAATAGCTTGATTTTACTTGCTACTATTGGTCATACCAATTTTGTTGATTATTTAATGCTTGAACTTACTAATGCTCGTGTTTATGATGCGATCTGTTGTTTAAGGAATAACATTTGCACGTAAATTTTAATTGGTCATACCAATTGTGATAAATGTTTAAAATTTTAAGGTACAAAAAATTCGCCCCAGCATTTCAAGGAGATGACAATGCTCAATATGTGGCAACAACTTTATGACCCTTTAAATAATATTTGGCTGTCCAGTGCGGTTGCATTAATCCCGATTATTTTCTTCTTTTTAGCCTTGGCGGTTTTTCGTTTAAAAGGCAGTATTGCGGGTACAGGCACAGTCATTATTGCATTGTTGATCGCTCTCTTTTTCTATCAAATGCCGGGTCAAATGGCCTTTGCATCCATTATTTATGGTTTCTTCTACGGTCTATGGCCAATTTCATGGATTATTATTGGGGCAGTCTTTCTATATAAAATTTCGGTAAAAACAGGCCAGTTTGAGGTGATTCGCTCAAGCATTTTGTCAATTACCGAAGATCAGCGCTTACAAATGTTACTGGTTGGCTTTGCTTTTGGTACGTTCCTTGAAGGGGCTGCCGGTTTTGGTGCTCCTGTCGCAATTACCGCTGCACTACTCGTTGGTTTGGGTTTTAAACCACTTTACGCTGCCGGCTTATGTTTGATTGTGAATACTGCGCCAGTTGCATTTGGTGCGATGGGTATTCCAATTATTGTGGCGGGGCAGGTTTCTGGTGTAGATACCATGGAAATTAGCCAGATGGTTGGACGTCAGTTGCCGTTTTTAACGCTGATTGTGCTGTTCTGGATCATGGCAATTATGGATGGCTGGCGTGGTGTTAAGGAAACTTGGCCTGCGGTGTTGGTGGGCGGTGGCGCTTTTGCAATTGCACAATATCTAACATCTAACTTTATTGGTCCTGAATTACCTGATATTACAGCGGCAATTGCTTCATTGGTCAGCCTGACTGTGTTGTTCCGTTTTTGGAAACCAAAACATATTTTCCGTTTTGAACCTGAAGCTGGTCAAACTCTAGCTCAGCAACCTACAACAATTCAGCGTTATAGCATTGGGAAAATTGCTAAGGCGTGGTCTCCATTTGCCATCTTAACAGTGATGGTAACCATCTGGAGTGTTAAGCCGTTTAAAGCATTATTTGCAAAAGATGGGGCACTGGAACATTTAATTTTTAAACTTGAAGTGCCGTATTTGCATAAATTGGTCGAAAAAATGCCGCCGATTGTGGCAGAGATGAAACCATATGAAGCGATTTATAAGTTTGACTGGTTCTCTGCGACAGGTACTGCAATTTTTATTGCTGCAATCATCACTGCTATTTTCTTGAAAATGAAAGCGAGTGAGGCAGTAACGACCTTTGGTGAAACACTAAATGAGTTAAAAACACCGATTTACTCCATTGGTATGGTGTTAGCTTTTGCTTTTATTGCGAACTATTCAGGTTTATCTGCAACTTTAGCTTTGGCTCTATCGCATACGGGTCATGCTTTTACTTTCTTCTCGCCATTCTTAGGTTGGCTTGGTGTGTTTCTTACGGGTTCAGATACATCTTCAAATGCTTTGTTCTCCGCATTACAAGCGACCACTGCTCAGCAGATTGGTATTCCGGAAGTATTGCTTGTAGCAGCGAATACCAGTGGTGGTGTGACAGGTAAGATGATTTCTCCACAGTCGATTGCAATTGCTTGCGCAGCAGTAGGCTTGGTTGGAAAAGAATCTGACTTGTTCCGTTTCACGGTAAAACATAGCATCATATTCACTGTCTTTGTTGGCATCATTATTACGGTTCAGGCTTATCTGGTTCCGTGGATGATTCCATAACTCCAGTGAAGGAAACGCGATGAGAATCTCCGATCAAGTGGTCATGAAATTGCAGGCATTAATTGAAGAGCGTCACATGAGAAAAGGTGACCGTTTGCCTGCCGAGCGCCAGCTTGCAACTAGCTTGGGGGTTTCTCGTCCGTCTTTGCGTGAAGCGATTCAACAGCTCAATAGTCAAGGTGTGCTTATTAGCCGTCGGGGTGATGGGACTTATATTCAGCAGTTACCTGAACAGTGGCCACAGCAACTCATTGTGAACCCGATTAGCAACTTGATTGAAGAAGATCCGCTGTACCGTTTTGATGTACAAGAGGCGCGGTTATTACTTGAGGGGGGTACTGCGTGGTATGCCGCATTACGCTCAACACCCGAAGACCGCGCCAAAATTCATCATTATTTTAATGAAATTAGTCGCCATCAAAATGCGGGTGACTCAGCTCAGGCTGCGGTGGCAGATGCAGAATTCCACTTAGCGATTGCAGAAGCATCGCACAATGTGGTGCTGATTCAAATGATGCGTAGTCTCTTTGATTTACTGCAATACAACGTCTTGTTGGGACGTAAAAAAGTTTATAACGATCCAATAAATAGTGACTTGCTGAGTGAACAGCATTTTCAGGTCATGGATGCGATCGATCGTAAAGATCCTGAGGCCGCACGCCAAGCTGTCTGCGGTCATATTGAATTTGTGATTAATCATGTGCGTTCTCTGGATGAAGACGAAGCTCGCCAGAAACGTGCAAACCGTTTAAATAGAGTTGATTCAAAATGATTATTTCTTCTGGCAATGACTATCGTGCTGCGGCACAGCGTCGCTTACCCCCGTTTTTATTTCATTATATTGATGGTGGAGCGTATTCGGAACATACCTTAAAGCGTAACGTACAAGATTTGTCAGAAATTGCATTGCGTCAACGTGTGCTCAATGACATGTCAGCGTTAAGTTTAGAGACAAAACTGTTTAATGAAACATTGTCGATGCCGGTTGCATTGGCTCCTGTTGGTTTAACAGGCATGTATGCGCGCCGTGGTGAAGTTCAGGCCGCGATGGCAGCCGATAAAAAGGGTATTCCATTTACACTTTCAACGGTTTCGGTTTGTCCGATTGAAGAAGTTGCACCTGCAATTAATCGTCCAATGTGGTTCCAGCTCTATGTATTGCGTGACCGTGGTTTTATGCGTAATGCTTTGGAACGTGCAAAAGCGGCAGGCTGCTCAACACTGGTGTTTACTGTAGATATGCCTGTGCCAGGTGCACGTTACCGTGATGCACATTCGGGAATGAGTGGGCCAAATGCTGCGATGCGCCGTTATATGCAGTCCATGTTCCATCCACACTGGTCGTGGAATGTGGGTTTAATGGGTCGTCCGCACGACTTAGGTAATATCTCTAAATATTTAGGTAAACCAACTGGACTTGAAGATTATATCGGCTGGTTGGGCTCGAACTTTGATCCATCTATTTCATGGAAAGACCTTGAGTGGATTCGTGAATTTTGGGATGGTCCAATGGTGATTAAAGGCATTTTAGACCCTGAAGATGCTAAAGATGCTGTGCGTTTTGGTGCGGATGGTATTGTGGTGTCGAATCATGGTGGTCGTCAGTTAGATGGTGTGATGTCATCTGCTCGCGCATTGCCTGCAATTGCAGATGCAGTTAAAGGTGATTTGGCGATTTTAGCAGACTCAGGTATTCGTAATGGTCTAGATGTGGTGCGTATGTTGGCACTTGGTGCTGATACGGTTTTACTGGGTCGTGCATTTGTTTATGCCTTGGCGGCAGCAGGTGGGCAAGGGGTGTCGAACTTGCTTGATTTAATTGATAAAGAAATGCGTGTTGCGATGACGCTCACGGGTGCTAAATCGATTTCGGATATTAATGCGGATTGTTTAGTACAGGCGATGAAGCTCTAACATTTTCGTATTAACTTTGACGATATTGGCACGACGGAGTCTTATCGGAAAAAGTTCAATGGAAGTAGCTAATTGACGTTACTTTTTTAAAAAAGTAACCAAAAACCTTTGCTATTCACAAAACCTGTTCTCTGTTTTTCACCAATCAAAGTAATTGCAAAAACAGTAATTTTTAGAATTCGGGCAGGTTGTGAATAGCTTTAACGCGTAGCCAATTTTTTATAAAGTCTAAATAATAAAATTCCGTCGTGCTGATCTAGTTTTAGCATGGATTACAGCTAGGTCTTATATGGATGACTAAAAGGAAACCATCATGCAAACATTTTCTCCTCAAGCAGTGATTGAACGTTTACAGAGTATTGTAAGGCGCTCTCATGTTTTGACCGATGATCAAAGTACACGCCAGTACCGCCAAGGTCGTCGTTTTGGTGAGGGGAAAGTACTAGCTGTGGTGGTGCCGGGTACTTTGCTAGAGCAATGGCAGGTGCTACAAGCTGCAATTGATGCAGATTGTGTGGTGATTATGCAGGCGGCAAATACGGGACTTACTGGTGGTTCAACCCCATATGGTGATGACTATGATCGTCCTGTTTTGGTCATGAGTACGCGCCGTTTAAAGGGCATACAAGTCATTCACGATGGTAAGCAGGTGATTTGTTTACCGGGTGCGACTTTAGACAATTTAGAGCAAATTTTAAAAGGCTATGACCGAGAGCCGCATTCGGTGATTGGTTCATCATGTATTGGCGCATCAGTACTCGGCGGTGTGTGTAACAACTCTGGCGGTGCATTGGTACGCCGTGGCCCTGCTTATACGGAACTGGCACTCTATGCTCAGGTGAATGCCGCTGGTCAATTAGAACTAGTGAACCATTTAGGGGTGAATTTAGGGTCGACGCCCGAAGAAATTTTGACTCGATTAGAGAAACAGAAATACCAAGCCGTAGATATTTTAGATGATGGTGAAAAGCAGGCCTCGGACCATCGCTATGCGCATGATGTGACTCAAGTCGATGAAGATTCACCAGCACGTTTTAATGCTGACCCATCACGTTTGTTTGAAGCCTCGGGTTCGGCAGGTAAAGTCTGTGTGTTTGCTGTACGCCTTGATACATATGAAAAAGTAGAGAGTAATGTCTTTTATATTGGTACTAATGATGCAGATGACTTAACAGCTATTCGCCGTTATTTACTCACTTCACTGCCAAGCCTACCGATTGCAGGTGAGTATATTCACCGAGATGCTTATTTAATTGGTGAAAAGTATGGAAAAGATACTTTTTTGTTTATTGAAAAGTTTGGCACAGCTAATGTTCCAAAAGCTTTTGCGATGAAAGATAAAGTCGATGGCTTTTTAGAAAGATTTAAAATTAAAGGCTTAACTGACCAGATTTTACAGGCGATTACTTTCTTTTTACCAAGCCATTTGCCAAAGCGTATGACCGAGTATCGAGACCGTTTTGAGCATCATTTAGTACTACGTGTCGAAAATAATTCAAAAGCACAGACCGAGCAGTTTTTAAAAGAATATTTTGCAGTGCATCAGTCAGGCGGCTATTTCGTATGTAGTGAAGAGGAAGGGCGAAAGGCTTTCTTACACCGTTTTGCGATTGCAGGAGCGGCAATTCGTTATCGCGATACGCACCGTAGTGAAGTTGAAGATATTGTTGCGCTGGATATTGCGTTACGTCGTAATGACCGTGAGTGGGTAGAGCAACTACCTGCCGAGATGGAAAAGAACATCATCCATAAACTCTATTATGGACATTTCTTTTGCCATGTTTTCCATCAGGACTATATTCTTAAAAAGGGCAATGACCCTTTAGAAATGGAACATCAAATGTGGAAGTTGCTGGATGCGCGCCGTGCTGAATATCCGGCAGAGCATAATGTCGGGCACCTCTATATTGCCAAACCTGCTTTAGCGAATTTTTACCAAAAACTGGACCCAACCAACAGCTTTAATGTGGGTATTGGGCACACCTCAAAACTTAAGTATTGGGGCAAAGCGAAATCTTAAATTAGAGACATAAAAAAAGGCGCCGAAGCGCCTTTTCTTTTAAAGCTGTTTTTATGCTGCTTCTGTTGATTTAGCAAGCACTTCAGCAACTGCTTTTGCAACAGTGTAAACATTGTTCATGTTTAAACCTGCTACACAAATACGACCACTACGTACTAAGTAGATTGCATATTCTTCACGCAAGATATCCACTTGCTCAGCAGTTAGACCTGTGTAGCTGAACATACCTTTTTGGTTTACAAGGTAGCTAAAGTCACGGTCTGGTAATGCTTTGGTGAGTTCATCTTTCAAGATGCTACGCATTTTAATAATACGCTCACGCATCTCTTTTACTTCACCTTGCCATTGTTGGTTAAGTTCAGCGTCATTTAACACTTCATCAACTAACCAAGCACCTGTTGTCGGTGGGCTAGAGTAAATACGGCGTACAGTTGCTTTTAACTGACCGAATGTGCACTGAGCAGCTTCTGCATCGTCACATACGAAAGTTAAGCCGCCAACGCGCTCGCCATATAAAGAGAAGATTTTAGAGAACGAGTTGCTCACAATGAAGTTTAGACCCGCTTGGTCTAAAGCACGGATTGCATACGCATCTTCTTCCATACCATCGCCAAAACCTTGGTAAGCGATGTCTAGGAAAGGAATAAGGTTACGATCTTTTAATACTGCAATCACTTGGTCCCATTGCGCTGGGTTTAAGTCAGCACCAGTTGGGTTGTGGCAGCATGGGTGCAATAAAACAATGCTTTGCTCAGGCAAAGTTTTAAGTGTAGACAGCATACCGTCAAAATCTACACCACGAGTTTCGTTATCGAAATATGGGTAGAAATGCGTCTTAATGCCAGCGCCATTGAAAATCGCAACGTGGTTATCCCAAGTTGGTTGGCTTACCCAAACGTCTGAATTTGGGAAATAAGTTTTTAAGAAGTCAGCACCAACTTTCAATGCGCCTGAACCACCAAGTGTTTGGATGGTTACAGCACGGCCCGCTTTAACTGCTGGGCTGTTTGCACCAAATAAAAGTGCTTGAATTGCTTCACGGTAAGGTTTGAAGCCTTCCATTGGCAAATAAAGTTTGGTTTTACCGTTCTTAGGCTCAATACGCTTTTGCGCCTCAATAATGGTCTCTAACTGAGGAACAATACTGTCTTCGTTATAGTAAAGACCAATACTCAAGTTTACTTTTTCAGAACGAGTATCAGCATTGAACTGTTCCATTAAAGAGAGAATTGGATCGCCTGCGTATGGGGGGATATGTTGAAACATCAAAAAAGTCCTTTCATTCAACAATATGCATAGAGTTAAGTTTTTTCTGTTTCGAAAAATACATTACATCTATGTCGATGCTCAATAATGTACCAATAAAGCTACTGTGAAGCACCAGATAATTTCATTAATATCGATATTTTCCGGAAGAAACGATAAAAAAGATTTAAAAGAAATTACGGTAAATAGATACTAATTTATAACTCATGATTTCATTCAAACAGATTGTCTACAATCTTACTGTCATAGAAGGGTTGTAGACTAAAGTTTGAAACAAAAGTTTAGCGCCCAAAAGACACTTGAGAAAGAACCATAAAACTATAGATAAATTGATATTAAATCTTTGTTTTATAAGTATTAACAGGTAAGTAGCGTAATAGTCTAAATATAAGGTGAAATAAGAGGTTAATCTATAAAAATTGACCTAGTGCGTTCTCTAAAGTGTCAACAATCAACTTGATTTTTTTCATTCATACCGCTATAAAAGCCATAATTGATTAAAAATTGTCGACAATATGCAAGATTTGACCTTCGCACCAGAGCCTCTACAAAGTCAGGGTAGAACACTGACCGAGAATGTATTTAAACAAATACAGACGGCTATTGTTTTGGGTCAAATTCCGGCAGGTAGCAAAATATCTGAACCTGAACTGGCACGGACTTATGGCATTAGCCGTGGACCTTTGCGTGAAGCGATTCATCGTCTTGAAGGTCAAAAATTAGTTGAGCGCACTGCACATGTGGGCGCGCGCGTGGTTTCGCTATCGCTGCAACAGTTTAAAGAGCTTTACCAGATTCGTGCTTCTTTAGAAGGTTTGGCTTGCAAGCTTGCTGCACAGCATATTGATAAAAAGCAAATCTTGGCACTACGTGATGTATTGCGTATGCATGCTGAAGATGAAAACTTTAAAGCAGGTAAAGGATATTACTTGCAAGAAGGGCAGGACGATTTTCACTACTGCATCATTAAAAGTAGTGGCAATAAAACCTTAGAAAAAATGTTGTGTGATGAGCTTTATCACCTCATTCGTATGTACCGAATTCAGTTTTCAAACACACCCGATCGACCAAGCAAAGCTTGGGACGAACATATCCGTATTTTAGATGCAATTGCAGAAGGCGATGGTGAACTTGCCGAGCTGCTCATGCATCGACATATCAATGCTTCTTACAAAATTATTGAGCAAACACTGCTACAAGCACAAGGAGAACATAACAATGGCTAAACAATCCGCAGGTCAGCTATTTCGCGATGCCGTAGCCCAAGAAAAGCCATTACAAGTGGTTGGAACCATCAACGCCAATCATGCACTTTTGGCAAAACGTGCAGGTTATAAAGCGATTTACTTATCAGGTGGTGGTGTAGCCGCTGGTTCTTTAGGCTTGCCTGATTTGGGAATCAGTAACCTTGATGATGTGTTGACAGATGTACGCCGTATTACCGATGTATGTGATCTTCCATTATTGGTCGATGCTGACACAGGTTTTGGTGCTTCTGCATTTAACATTGCGCGTACCACAAAAGCACTCATCAAGTTTGGTGCTGCGGCAATGCACATTGAAGACCAAGTGGGCGCAAAACGTTGTGGTCACCGTCCGAACAAAGCCATTGTGACTCAAGAAGAAATGGTTGACCGCATTAAAGCTGCGGTCGATGCGCGTGGTGATGACAGCTTCGTAATTATGGCACGTACTGATGCCTTGGCTGTAGACGGTTTGCAAGCTGCAATTGACCGTGCAGGTGCCTACATTGAAGCGGGTGCGGACATGTTGTTCCCTGAAGCAATTACCGAGCTTGATATGTACAAGCAATTTGCTCAAACAACTGGCGCACCAATTTTGGCAAACATCACAGAGTTTGGTTCTACGCCACTATTTACCACTGAAGAGTTAGCATCTGCCGATGTAAGCCTTGCGCTTTATCCGCTTTCTGCTTTCCGTGCCATGAACAAGGCAGCCGAAACTGTGTATGAAACCTTACGTAAAGAAGGTACTCAAAAGAACGTGGTTGATATTATGCAAACGCGTAAAGAGTTATATGAACGCATTAATTACTATGCGTTTGAAGACTACTTAGACAACGCATTTGCTAAAAAGAAATAAGAAGTGAAAACGGTACGAATCCGTCGTGTTTAATAAATAAATTCAGATAGATAGGAAAGGACAATCTTATGAGCTCAAATGAAACAACAACAGGCTTCAAACCAAAAAAATCAGTTGCACTTAGCGGACAAGTTGCAGGCAACACAGCACTTTGTACCGTAGGACGTAGCGGTAACGACTTGCACTATCGTGGCTATGACATTCTTGACCTTGCAGTGGGTAGCCAGTTTGAAGAAGTTGCTCACTTGCTCGTACATGGCAAATTACCAAACAAAGCTGAACTCAAAGCGTATAAAGCAAAATTAAAAGCACTACGCGGCTTACCTGCAGCACTTAAAACTGCGCTTGAGCAATTACCACCGTCTGCACACCCAATGGATGTAATGCGTACAGGTGTTTCAGTCCTAGGTTGTTTAACTCCAGAGCACGAAGACCACAACGAAGCTGGCGCAAAAGATATTGCTGATAAATTAATGGCAAGCCTAGGTTCAATGCTGCTTTATTGGTACCACTTCAGCAACAACGGTCGTCGCATTGAAGTTGAAACTGATGATGACTCAATTGCAGCGCATTTCTTGCATTTACTTCATGGTGAAAAACCATCTGAAGAGTGGATTGAAGCAATGCATACATCACTCATTTTGTATGCTGAGCACGAATTCAACGCATCTACATTTACGTCACGTGTGGTTGCAGGTACAGGTTCTGACATGTATTCGGCAATTACAGGTGGTATTGGTGCACTTCGTGGACCTAAACATGGTGGTGCAAACGAAGTTGCATTCGTAATTCAACAACGTTACGACAACGCAGATGAAGCTGAAGCAGACATTCGTAGCCGTGTTGAGAAGAAAGAAGTTGTGATCGGTTTTGGTCACCCTGTCTATACAATTTCTGATCCACGTAACGAAGTCATCAAAAAAGTGGCGCATGACTTGGCACAAGCACAAGAGAACACCAAAATGTACTTAATCGCTGAACGCTTAGAAGCAGTGATGAAAGATGCGAAAAACATGTTCCCGAACCTCGACTGGTTCAGTGCTGTGAGCTATCACTTAATGGGTGTTCCAACCGCAATGTTCACACCATTATTCGTGATTGCACGTACAGCAGGGTGGTCAGCTCACGTGATTGAACAACGCCAAGACGGCAAAATCATTCGTCCAAGCGCGAACTACACAGGCCCTGAAAACCTCAAATTTAAACCATTGGCGGAGCGTGGTTAATGAACATAAAATACCGTAAACCGCTGGCAGGTACCCAGCTTGAATATTACGACGTGCGTCAAGCCGTTGAAGATATTCAGCCAGGCGCATACGAAAAACTGCCTTACACCTCAAAAGTCCTCGCAGAGCAATTGGTACGTCGTGCCGATGCCGAGAACTTAACTGCCTATTTAACGCAGTTGATTGAACGTCGTCAGGACTTGGACTTTCCTTGGTACCCTGCGCGCGTGGTGTGTCATGACATCTTGGGTCAAACTGCATTGGTTGACCTTGCAGGCTTGCGTGATGCCATTGCTGACAAAGGTGGCGACCCATCTAAAGTCAATCCCGTTGTGCCGACGCAGCTTATTGTCGACCACTCTTTAGCAGTGGAATACGGTGGTGCTGACCCAGACGCTTTTGCAAAAAACCGTGCTGTTGAAGACCGCCGTAACGAAGACCGTTTCCACTTTATTGAGTGGACCAAAACCGCATTTAAAAATGTCGATGTAATCCCTGCGGGGAACGGTATTATGCACCAGATTAACCTAGAGAAAATGTCTCCAGTTATTCAGGCGCGTGATGGCGTAGCATTCCCAGACACATGTGTCGGTACAGACTCACACACACCACATACAGACGCTTTGGGCGTAATTTCTGTGGGCGTTGGTGGTTTGGAAGCTGAAAACGTGATGTTGGGCCGTGCATCTTGGATGCGTCTGCCGGACATTATTGGTGTTGAGTTTGTAGGTCAGCGTCAGGCAGGCATTACTGCAACAGATATCGTACTTGCTCTAACTGAGTTCTTGCGTAAAGAGCGCGTGGTTGGTGCTTACCTTGAGTTCTTTGGTGAAGGTGCTGACAGCATGTCTGTAGGCGACCGTGCAACCATTTCGAACATGACACCAGAATATGGCGCTACGGCTGCAATGTTCTACATCGACCAAAACACAATCGACTACTTACGCCTAACAGGCCGTGAAGATGCTCAAGTGGCATTGGTTGAACAGTACGCAAAAGAAATCGGCCTTTGGGCATCTGACATGACCAAAGCAGAGTACCCACGTGTACTTCGTTTTGACCTATCAAAAGTAACACGTAACATTGCTGGTCCATCAAACCCACATGCACGTGTTTCAACAAGCGATTTAAAAGAAAAAGGCATTGCAGGTGTTGTTGAAAACCGTTCTGATGGCTTAATGCCTGATGGCGCAATCATTATTGCTGCCATTACTTCATGTACCAATACTTCTAACCCACGTAACACCGTGGCGGCAGGTTTGTTGGCACGTAAAGCAAATGAGCTAGGCTTAGTTCGTAAACCTTGGGTGAAATCATCATTTGCACCGGGTTCAAAAGCGGCTGCACTTTACCTCGAAGAAGCGGGCGTTCTAAAAGACTTAGAACAACTTGGTTTTGGTATTGTGGCTTACGCTTGTACAACTTGTAATGGTATGTCGGGCGCGTTAGATCCAGTTATTCAACAAGAAATTATTGACCGTGACTTGTACGCAACAGCGGTACTGTCTGGTAACCGTAACTTCGATGGCCGTATCCATCCATATGCAAAACAAGCGTTCTTGGCATCTCCACCGCTTGTTGTGGCGTATGCAATTGCGGGCACGATTCGTTTTGACATCGAAAAAGATGCTTTGGGTCACGATAAAGACGGTAACCCGATTTACCTGAAAGACATTTGGCCATCTGACGCTGAAATTGATGCGTTAGTTAAAGAAGCTGTGAAGCCTGAACAGTTCCGTAAAGTCTACATTCCAATGTTTGACTTGGGCGTAACCGTAGAGGCTGAAAGTCCGCTTTACGACTGGCGTCCACAAAGTACTTACATCCGCCGTCCGCCATATTGGGAAGGGGCGTTGGCCGCACCACGTACTTTAGCCAACATGCGTCCGCTTGCGATTTTGGGTGACAACATCACCACTGACCATTTGTCGCCTTCAAACGCGATTTTGATGGACTCGGCTGCGGGTGAATACCTTCACAAAATGGGTTTACCAGAAGAAGACTTCAACTCATACGCAACGCACCGTGGAGACCATTTGACTGCACAACGTGCAACATTTGCGAACCCGAAACTGTATAACGAAATGGTGGTCCGTTCAGACGGTACGATCAAGCAAGGTTCAAAAGCGCGTGTAGAGCCAGAAGGCGAAGTAATGCGTATGTGGGAAGCGATTGAAACCTACATGAACCGTAAACAGCCGTTAATCATTGTTGCGGGTGCTGACTACGGTCAGGGTTCGAGCCGTGACTGGGCTGCGAAAGGTGTACGCCTTGCAGGTGTTGAAGCGATTGTGGCAGAAGGCTTTGAGCGTATTCACCGTACGAATTTGGTGGGTATGGGCGTGTTACCACTTGAGTTTAAAGCAGGTGTAAACCGCAAGACTTTAAAGCTAGATGGTACAGAGCTTTATAGCGTGATTGGTAATATTGCGCCGCGTTCGACTTTAACTTTAGTGATTGAACGTGCTACAGCGGATGGTAAAGAAGAGATTCTTGAAGTGCCTGTGACTTGCCGTTTGGATACAGAAGAAGAAGTTTCTGTATATGAAGCGGGCGGTGTATTACAGCGTTTTGCGCAAGACTTTTTAGAAGGCCAAGTGGCTTAATACCTTAGTTAAAAATAATTGATATAGTTTTAAGAGCCCCACTTTAGAGTGGGGTTTTATTTGTTTATACATAGATAATTAATTATAAAAAATGACTGAATATATTATATTTTTAAAAATTATTTTATTTTCGTCATCAAATTCTCTTTAACTTACATTAAGATACGCGGTTCTTACACTTAAATATAAATCACAATAGATTTCTTGGAAAATATCAATGCGTAACTTATTCATTATTTCAATTTGCTCTCTTATATTAACTGCTTGTGGGACGATGCCTTATGTAAGTACAGAATACCCTTTGCGTGCAGGTCTAATTCAACCTGTGAAGGTTATTGGCAAGGCTGATGTGACCAATGCCCAAACTTCAGATGACCGAGTGATTGTATATTCTTATATGGGTACAAAACTGGACTCTAGCATTAAGGCTATTACAGAAACGATGGTACAGCAGACTCAAAAGGAACTATTGAAAAATGGTCAACCTATTGATGGTAATGGATCGAAATCGATTGCGATTAAAGTAAATTCATTACGTAGTACCTACACCAATCTGCTTTTCTGGCGCAGTAAAATTAAATTCGAAGCGACTTTAGGAAATGGACAAACTATTCCATTTACCGTTCCTCATACGAGTGGTGTGTTAGTACAAGATTTAAATGGATGTATTGCAGAAGGGGTAATGACTTTACTTAATGATGCGCGTGTAAGAAGCTATTTAGCAGAAAAATAAGAATATAAAAAAAGCCCGACATCCTGTCGGGCTTTTTCGTATTTGGTTGCTAGATATGACTCCTGTCGTATCTCACGTCCTGATGCATGAATCTATTATTATTGTTTTGTGTTCCGGAACATCCTGTTCCTGTATGAACTCATCATAGGAAAAAAGCAGGGGATCGCCAATCCGCAAAATCCCTAAAAGTTTGTAAGATAAATCGTACAAATAACATTTTTTGCATTTATGCCATCATCATCGGGCGAAATGGACAATTGACAATCACTCTAACTGGGTTATATTCCTGTTTAATATCTATACGATTATAGGAATGCAATCATGGTAACAGCTGGCGAAAAACCCGGAACAGGCTTCTATTTCTGCGCTCAATGTGGCCAGAGAGTGTTTTTAGAAATTAATACAGATCGTTTACCACCATGCACTAAATGCTATTGCACTGAGTTTAAACGTTAAGAATAAAATAATATTTGCGTTCGCATTTAACAAAAAGCCCTGTCACCCGATGGGGCTTTTTGTTAGTTTAAAATAAGACTTACATAACAAGACCCGCGATGGGCATGAAAAGGAAACCGTTATGGAAACTATATTAGGTTTATGTATTGGCGTGGGGCTGAGCGCTGCCTGCGGTTTTCGCGTGTTTGTGCCGCTGTTGGTCATGAGCATTGCAACCATGATGGGATGGTTTGAGCCATCAAAAGGTTTTGAGTGGTTGGCTATGCCATCGGTTTGCTTGGCTTTGGCTGTGGCAACAGTCTGTGAAGTTGCAGCTTATTATATTCCGTGGGTCGATAATGCTTTAGACACAGTCGCGACTCCTGCGGCTATGATTGCGGGTACGTTAACGACCATGGCTGTGAGTAGTGGTGAAATGTCACAGTTCGCAGGTTGGGCGGCAGCCATTATTGTGGGTGGTGGTACGGCAGGCGTGGTGCAAATGAGTACAGTCGCTGCACGCGGTGTTTCAACTGCAACCACAGGTGGCTTAGGGAATTTTGTTGTTGCTACAGGGGAGTGGATTGGCGCAATTTTACTTTCGGTTTCAGCTTTGTTAGTTCCTGCGCTGGTTGCAATAGTGGTGCTGATTGCTGTTATTTGGGCAGTCCGTTGGATACAGAAGAAGAAGCAAGAACAGGCACATAGCCCGTTATAGATGAGCCTAAACATCATTTTTAAAAGATCATAAAAAAAGCCCAACATCCTGTTGGGCTTTTTCGTATTTGGGTACTAGATATGACTCCTGTCGTATCTCACATCCTGATGCATGAACCTATTATTGTAGTTTTATGTTCTGGAACATCCTGTTCCTGTATGAGTTCATATTAGGAAAAAAGCAGGGTGTCGCCAATCCGCAAAATCCCTAAAAGCGTGTAGGCTAAAACGTACAGTGAGAAATAATTTAACTTTTCAAAGTGAATATGAATAATAGCCACCTTGTTACTTTAAGAAAAAAATCAAATGCGTATTAGAAAATCTTCACGACTATTAGTGATTAATGAAAATCATCAAATTTTATTATTTCAATTTACTCATACAAATGATGCTTTGGCTGGTCAATCACATTGGGCAACTGTCGGTGGAGGGCTTGAAGAAGGGGAAACCTTCGAGCAAGCAGCTTGTCGAGAGCTTTATGAAGAGTTAGGTGTAGTAAGAAGCGAGGTGGGCACTCATGTCGGAACACGAAATTTTGAAATGATGCTACCAAGTGCAGAAGTTGTAATTTCTGATGAAAGGCTTTTTATTGTTTTTATTAAAAATGAAGAAGTGAGTGCAGCAAACTGGTCAGAACATGAAAAGCTTGTGATTAGCAAAAGTCGTTGGTGGACATTTGATGAACTGAGCCAAACAGACGAGATTGTTTATCCAAATAACATTCCTAATATTCTTGTAGATAGCTTGCCTGAGATTTTTAAACTCTAAAATTTTATCAATATTCAGATATAAAAAAAGCCCGACATCCTGTCGAGCTTTTTCGTATTTGGTTGCTAGATATGACTCCTGTCGTATCTCACGCTCCTAGTGCATGAACCTATTATTGTAGTTTTATGTTCCGGAACATCCTGTTCCTGTATGAACTCATCATAGGTAAAAAGTAGGGTGTCGCCAATCCGCAAAATCCCTAAATGTTTGTAGGTTAAAACGTACAAGCAACTATTCATCTTCAGGTAAAGGCCAAAGGATTTCCTTGTTTTGCTTGAGTTTTTGATACCAATATTGGCTTATAAGTTCTTTGTCATCTCTATCGAAATGATAAACGAATATATCTAAAGCTTCGTTTAAGTCGAGGTCATAGCGAAACTTGGCAGTAGCTAAATGAGCCTGTATTTCATATAACTGATTAAATATAGGTAGAGAATCTTCATAATTTAATGATTGAATTTTTTGAAGAAGTTCTTTTATTTGAAGCTCATACGTATCTAAAATTCTTGCAAGGTCAATAGTTACATCTCTATAGGTAATGAGTCTTTGCTCAAATTCATTCCATGTATAGTTCATTCTAGTAAATGTTTAAAAATTTAATGTAAGCACAGAATAACTTGATGGGTTATAAAGTTGATGTAATTTTACTAATTTTTAAATATCTACCTAAATTTAAAGAAGAAAATAATCATGACTTTAATAGAAAAAGTGGTCCCCGTGATATTCAGGGAAAGTAATAATAACTTGGAAATTTTAGTATTTAGACATCCGTTAGCAGGAATTCAAATCGTTAAAGGTACAGTGGAACATCAAGAAAAGTTAGAACATGCCGCTTTGCGTGAGCTTTATGAAGAATCTGGAATAAAGAATGCTCAAATCCATTCATATCTAGGTAAACATATTCCTTCAGAGGCAGGGCCTGACTGGCATGTTTTTGTGTGTAGTACACATGAGGCTTTAAAAGATGGATGGTCACATTTTTGTGAAGACGATAATGGATTAACTTTCGATTTTTTCTGGCACTCTTTTTTAAGTCCTCCAACAGAAGAATGGCACCCTCTTTTTAAAGAATTATTTGAATTTATTAAATCTAAATACAAGCTCAACTAACCAAACAACTTAGGCCTCTGTGCCACAACAGGCTTTAATCTTTTGCGCTGATTTAAAGTAATAAACCATTGCAGCACAGAGATAAAGGGAGCTAAGCCAAACGCTTAGCCCATACTACTTTTGTCACACTGCTGCATGACGCTGAAAAAAGTAGGGGCAAAGTCCCGTGGGAGAACAGGACTTTGCAAACTGACATGTTCTAGGCGCTGCATCAGCTTAGGTGAGTAAGCTTGTTCAAGTCGCTGGTAAATACATTCACAACTGGTTTTGCTGTGTCCACCCGACAGGCAAATTTTTTCAAAATCCTGTTGGGTGTGTAAGTTACAGCCCGAAATACTCAAGCTGCCTAGAACGAAACTTAAAGCCAAAATAGGTTTATAAATTGTCATGTTATTCTCATAATGATTTATATCTATGAGTAGAATAAAAATATAATTGGTTTAAAGTTTAAAATAATTTTTAGGTAATAATTAATCCTCCCATAAACACAGGAAAATAAAATAATTAAATTTTTAAAATAAAAATAATTTATAAATTTAAAAAGATAGGGTACAGAAAACCCAGATTTTAAATAAATAAAATAGTTAAATTAGAGAGGGAATAAGTTTGAAAAGTGTCATGGTCAACTCCTTAAAATTATGGAGTCCTACCACCAGATTACCGCGAATTAATTTATGGTGGTAGAACGAAAGGGGGTTGACAGACTGGACTCGTAGAACCAGCACGCACGGGGCGTCCCCCTCCCGTCCTACCGCAAAGAAAAGGGGACGCAAGGGTCTAACGAATTATAGTAGAACTATAATCCGCTACGAGTTACGGTCTGTCAAAACCGTCTGGCAATGTAGGCCAGCAACGAGATAATAATCGGTGATTTTAATTACGTCAATTTAATATTTAAAATATTTTTGATTTAATAATAAAACTAAATATATTTTAAAATAAAAATATTATTATTAACTTTTTATTTATATTTGATTAGAAAAAATAATAAATATAGACATATTTTGCCAGTTCTAAAAAAGAACTTGGCTGATAAGATTTATTTTCATTATTTTTATCGAGATAAAAATGGAACGTGTTGTAATCACGGGTATGGGAATAAATTCTTGTATCGGAAATACATTAGAAGAAGTCACTGATTCCTTAAAAGCAGGCCGCTCAGGCATTCGCTATAACGATATTTATGCCAACTTAAATTTTCGAAGTCGCGTCAGTGCTACGGCAGAAATGAATTTTGAAAATATTGATCCAGAGTTAAAAAAACACATGGGCGTTTGTGCCATGTATGCATATAACTCGGCGGTTGATGCCGTGCGACATGCCCAGCTCAATGTGAGTGATATTGCCAATAACGCTAAATATGGAATTATTGGGGGAACAGGGGGATCTTCGACAGCTTCAATTGTTGAGATGCTTTACACCTTAAAAGACCAAGGGGCAGGCGATGTATCTCCTTATTTAGCTTCACGTTATCTTACAAATACCATTAGTTCTAACCTTTCAAATGCTTTCAATCTAAAAGGTATTTCTCAATCAATTGCCAGTGCATGTGCAACTTCGGCAGATGCAATTGGATATGCATTTCACCTCATTGCTTCTGGCAAACAAGACCTCATGTTGGCAGGCGGTGGCGAAGAAGACCATTGGTCTCAAACAGCAATATTCGATGCGATGGGCGCCTTATGCTCTAAATATAACGATGCGCCTGAAACAGCTTCCCGACCATATTCAAAAGATAACGATGGCTTTGTAATCGCTGGCGGAGGTGGCATGGTGGTTTTGGAATCTTTAAGTCATGCTCAAAAGCGCGGAGCAAAAATTTTGGCAGAAGTGGTTGCCTATGCTGCCAATAGCGACGGTGCCGATATGGTTGCACCAAGTGGTGAAGGGGCAACACGGTGTATTAAACTGGCATTAGAAGAAGCTAAGCAAAACGGCTCTGAAACGATTGATTATATAAATACGCATGGTACTTCAACGCCAGCAGGAGACATTCCAGAACTATTGGCCATAGAAAGAGCGTTTGGCAGCGAAAAAGTACCGCCACTGAGTTCAACCAAGTCAATGACTGGGCATAGTTTAGGAGCAGCAGGCGTACATGAGGCTATTTATTCTATTTTAATGCTACAAAATAACTTTATCGCACCGAGTATTAACATTACCGAACTGCGAGAAGAAGCTAAAAATTTCGATATTGTTCAAGAGAGCCGAGAAACCGAACTGAAAACAGTCATGAGTAATAGCTTTGGTTTTGGTGGGGTAAATACCTGTCTCGTTTTTAGAAAATGGGAAGGGTAATTTAAGGTCAAAAATATATGTGGACCTTATAAAAAGAATAAAATAGGTCATACATACAATTTTATAAGTGATGGAAATACAAAAATTTATTAATAAAAATATGATAGAGATGATTACTTTTATTCTAAATTTTTAAGCATTTCTTTAGCATCTACGTCTCCTGCATTGGCAGCTTGCTGAAACCATTTCTTTGCCAGTTGTAGGTTTTTCGGCGTCCCTTCACCATTTAAATACATCTGGGCCAAGTTGTACTGGGCATCGCTCTCATTGTGCTCGGCGGCTTTGGTATACCACTTAAGCGCTTGCTCATCACTTTGGGTGACGCCGTGACCTTTTTTATAGAGCTGAGCTAAATTATATTCTGCGGGTGGATAGCCTTGCTCGGCAGCACGACTAAACCATTCAAACGCTTTTCCATAATTTTGCGCAGTTCCTTCACCCTTGTCGTATAACACCCCTAAGTTATATTGCGCTTTAGCATGACCCTTAGCCGCAGCCTTAGTAAAATAATCAAAAGCGCGCTTGGCATCTTTTTCGACGCCTGTGCCTGTGTAATACATCATACCTAAACTATATTTTGCGCCCACGCTTCCATTTTGATCAGCCGCAGTTAGCCATTTAAAAGCTTGCTCATAATTTTTAACAACGCCTTGTTCACCGCTTAAAAGCATCATGCCCAAATGATATTGAGCAACGGGTTGCCCTTGTTCTGCACGATATTGAATATCGGCCACACTCGGTTCAGCAAATGCTGAAGAATGAAGTGAGAAAATCACCGTAAATATATAAAAAGCAGACTTTTTTATTTTCATATCTCATCCTGAATTTTATTAATTTGAATATTTATTTTTCCTTTGATATCTATTTGAATACAAAGAAAAAATATTAAATGCATCTTGGTGATTTATAGCGCTTTAAAATGATCTGATTTTACGGATTAAATACCTATTGAATAACAAATTAACCTAAAACAGCATATTTAGACTAGTTACATTTTGAAAATGAGTATAGATAGACAGATTAGTCTTTTTTTAATTAAAATGCGGCCTAAATATAAGTTTGATTGATAATAAAAATGCAGATGAGTGTGTCGAGTATATTGGAGCGTTTAGGCCTTGTTTCACAAAATCGTGCCGTTCATATCCAATTCTCAAATCAGTCTTTAAATCAGCAAGTCTTCTTACAACGTGTTGAAGGCGAGCATACGCTCAACCAAGGCAGCGTTGCTGAGTTACTGTGTCTGTCGACAAACGCGCATATTGCATTAAAACAATTTATTGGCTGTCAGGTTGCCGTCGATCAGGTGACTGACATGGGCCAGTTCTTTAGAACGACAGGTATTATTACCGAAGCGAGCCAAGGGCAAAGCGACGGCTCACTCACCATTTATAATCTCACCTTAAAAGACCCAACTGCACTTTGGCATAAACGCCGTAATAGCCGTGTGTTTATGAACAAAAGCGTGCGGGATATTAGCGAAATTCTGTTTAAAGAATGGCAAGGCAAAAGCCCGCTATTTGCCTCAAGCTTAACGCTCGACACGGCAGGCTTAACTAAAGACTACGATGTGCGTCCATTTGTGATGCAATCAAACGAAAGCGATTATGACTTTTTAACCCGTTTATGGCGTAGTGAAGGCATTAACTGGTTAGTGGATGAATCTCAGCTTTTGATCGCTGACCCGAATGCGTCCATTCAGCCACAAGTGTTACGTTTAATTGACGATAACCAAAATTATCAGGCCCTTGAACGCCGTAGCCTACGTTACCAACGCAGCAGTGCCACAGAACAGTTCGATACCATTACCCAAGTTAAAGCTGAGCGCCGCTTACAGCCAACCTCGGTTCATGTGCAGCGCTGGCAAGCCGATGCTTTGCAACAAGAAGAAGGCAGTGGCAGCGTACAAGGCACACAAAAGCACAGCGAACACTATGACAATGCGAGCTTAAACCTTGAAGATGCATGGCACGTCAGCCCCGCTTGGATGCAGGACTTAAACGGTGAAGACCAAGCCACCGCTTCAGGCAATAGCCAGATTGAACAACTTAACCAGCATATCAATGCTTACCATCACCTGAGCTCTAAACAGTTTACGGTTTCTGGTAACGTCCGTGATGCTCAGGTGGGTTATTGGTTTGAACTCAATGACCACCCTGAACTTGAGCGCCATGATAGTGCCGATAAAGAGTTTTTAATCTTAAGCAAGCACTACTATAACCAGAATAATTTACCGAAAGAGTTACAACAGCAACTTGAGCGCCTATTACCAAAAGATAAGCTCAAGGCAGCCCAACTCGACGGCCAAAACCTTGAGCAACGCCACTTTGCTGAGCTAAATGTCGTTCGACGTAACATTAAAGCTGTGCCTGAGTATAGCCCGCTAGAACACCGACCAGCTGCTTACCCGCAGCGCGCTAGAGTGGTTGGGTTAGAGGGCGAAAGCATTCATGTTGACCAGTGGGGACGTATTAAAGTCCGCTTCCTGTTTACTCGAACTGATGATCATAGCCATGACGGTGGAGCGGGAAGTAACGACAATGATACCGACTCGGCTTGGGTCGATGTACTCACCCCGTGGGCGGGTGCGGGTTATGGCGCACGCTTCTTGCCACGAGTGGGCGAGATCGTAGTGATCGACTTCTTTGACGGCAACATTGATCGACCATTTGTGGTGGGCCGTATTCATGAAGCTGAACGCTACCCAACGCAGTTCGACCAGAAAGGCCAACTACCTGACACTAAAAAACTGAGCGGCATTCGCTCCGAAGAAGTCGATGGTAAGGGTTTTAACCAACTCCGTTTTGATGACACCACAGGCCAGATCAGTGCCCAGCTACAAAGTAGCCATGCGGCCAGTCAGCTAAACTTGGGTAACTTAAGCCATCCAAAAGACAAAGCGGAAAGTGATGGTCGAGGTGAAGGTTTCGAACTCAGAACAGACCAGTGGGGGGCAGTTCGAGCTGGCAGTGGTTTACTCGTTAGTACCCATAAACAGGATCAAGCTCAAGGCGTACACCTTGATGCAAACGAGGCGAAACAACAAATCGACGGTGGCCTTAACAATGCCAAGGCACTTAGTGAAGTTGCCAAAAATCAGCAAACCGACCCGTTAGAAAATTTAGAAAACCTAAAATCCTTTATTGAAAAACTTGAGCAGCAAGACAATGCAAAAGCCAAAACGTTTAAAGAGGCGATTATGCTGCTGGCGAGCCCAAATAGCATCGCGCTGAGCAGTAATGAAGACATTCACTTAAGCGCAGATGGCCAGATAAACCAAACTGCTGGGGACAGCATAAATCTGTCTACCCAAAAGAACTTGATTGCACATGCCCAAAATAAAATCAGCCTTTTTGCGGCGCAAGAAGGGGCAAGACTCTATGCAGGCAAAGGCAAAGTCGAGATACAAGCGCAAGGCGACGGAGCAGATTTAATTGCTCGTAAAGCTGTTCAGATTATTTCAGCAGAAGACAAAATCGAAGCGACAGCAGCCAAAGAAATTGTACTCACCGCAGGCGGCTCTCAAGTCAAAATTACTGGGTCGGGTATTTTTATGACCACAGGCGGTAAGTTTGAGGTGAAGGCTGGGCAGCATTTGTTTAAAGGAGGGGCTGAAGTAGGTATGAACCTTCAAGGTTTACCCGCTTATGAAACCTATAATGAGAGATTCAAGATGCTATTGCCTTCAGGTGAACCACTTTCATTTGTTGATTACAAGATATCTTCTGAAGGTAAAGAAATTTTTGCTAACGCAGATAAGAAAGGGCAAACCAAAGAAATACATAGCCCTAAAGAACAGGGGCTTAAGCTCGATTTGTTATGGTTGGAGCTAGAAACAGTAGATGAAGCCGAAGTTTGGGTAGATCCAGCGCAAGGAAGTAAAAATGTCTAACAGTTTAGATTGGAACAGTAAAACGAACATAAGTGAACATAGTTGTAAGGATGCTCACTGTGATTGTTTGACATTTTGGGAAATATATCAGCAAGAAGCGATCAAAAGATTATCTAACTTACAAAAAGCGAATAACTATAAACTTGAGCCAGGATATGAGGCGAGAGCGAGAAGAATCGCCTCCGTTTATGCCAAAATATTTTTAGAAATAGAGCACGGCGGAAATAAAAATCTTTTAGGACGATATTATTGGATGGGGTTGGGAGCTTTTGCCTCAAAAACGGTTGCAACTATATTCAAGCATTGGGGGAGCCTGCTTGGCTATAATGTCGGTGTACAAGAGGCTATAAATCTTTTTGCTCGTGGCAATTTGTGGTTGTTTATGGATATTGCTCCTTGGCATTTAGCTTGGAGTGCATCTTCAGAATCTTTTAAGAGTTGTAAAGGTACGCGAGATACTAGTACATTCAAATTTGTTAAGCCAGCATTAATGAATTTGCCATGGTCATCGTGTTTACCTAGTATTAAAAATTTAAAGGTGACGAAAGAAATTAATGATGCTTTTACTCTATTACCTGCCATTGAGAAAGCTTTTTTGAATGGAGGTGATGAGAAAAGTAAATATAGAAAAGCTAGTCAAAATCTATTCGATCATTTGATGGCTATTGCGGTACAGGAACAACATAATATTCTTCAAGTTGTTGTTTGGGAAAATACATCAGTTAAATTTGGTGCGTGGATGCAACGTTGGTTTATAGGTATGCCAGATGCCACACTTGTTCTATCAAGTGATTATAGTGTAGACGCGGTAAAAAAGAATTGGTTTGGTAATTATACAGGTAGTAAAGCTGATCAATTAGTAGAGCTAAAAGAGGATGTTTACATTGCTCCTCTCAAGCATACGATTGCTGAAGATTATGATAGTCGTATGAAATGGATTGGTAAGGCAGCTGAAAAATATCACCGTTTAATGCTTGATGAAAAAGGTCGGCCATTTTTACAACAAGAATTGAAAACCATTTCTAAATGGGGAAATAGCAAAGCCGATTTTAAAATACATTCAAGTAGTAATGAAGGGAAGGTGTGATGCTAGATAAGGCTGGAAACTTATTATGAAAAACTATTTATCTTTATTTATCTGCATTATTACATGCATCTTTTTAACTTCTTGTAAGCCTGCAAATAATACTACCCAAGGAAATAAGTCGATGAACCAAAATCAAGATGTAATAGCCCTTCATTTTGGTGAACAAGGCATGCAAGATTTTAGTAAAAATAGTACTACACCAGTTGATCGTCAGCCTGCAGGGATGAATTTTTTATCATTAGATTGGACTCCACCAAAACTAGGTCGAGTACGTGTATTTAGTGAAAAGAGTAATTTAGAAATTGAAAATGTAATCAGTGTGCTAGGTACACAAGTAGCTCGACGAAGCAATGATGGTATTCAAATCATGGACATTAATGCTAGCTTGCATCCAAATGAATATACCACGAGTCAAGAAGCCTATACTGCTTATACTAAATTAGTGCATCAGATTAATGACAAACAATGGAAGCAGTATTTTTTACCTTTTAGTGCTCGAATTGATAAACAAGATAATCTAAAGCATATGACTGAAACTATGGGTGAGGTTATAGATCCAACTTATATCTTAAGTTTTAAAGAATGGCAGGCTGTTCTTTTGAAAACAAATAGGTTGGTATTTAATTTGTATAATGGGGATGTGGAGTTGGGTATTAGTCTTCGACAGACTTATAAAGATGATAAAAAAGAACAGTATATGGTGAGGTACAGCTTTGAAAACTTTAAATATGCAGGGCGAAATGCTATCTCTGATACAGATAAGATGAATTCAGAGCAGTTAAAGCAAGCATTTGAAACTGAAGTTGCCAATAATAAGAAAGCCCGTAAAACTGAAGAAAATAATATGAAAAAAGAGGGTTACCATATAGATGAAAGCTATATAGACCCAGATATTTGGCCTTATGTGCAATAAACTGTAAGAAGCGTAATTTATTACGCTTCTTCGGTCATAAGAAATAATTTTAAGCCGCTTGAATTGCTTCTCCACAAAGAGAAACGGTTTCTTGTTTACGTTGGTGTAAGTACCAGAACTGCTCTGCAATGGTTTCGGGATGTACTGTGTACGTTTTATCTTGAGCGCCTGATGTCCCATCAACAAAGCCATTCACAATGACTTGGCTCACGTAAACATTTGAGTCAGCTAGACTATGAGCAAGTAAGTTGGTGGTTTTATATTGGGCGGCAGCAGTAATTGCTAATGATGAATATTCTTTGGCAACTAAATCTATTCCGACCGCATCGAATGCGAAAATTCCATTTGTCGATAAAATGCTGCCATGATTTTTTTCTAAATCACGTAGGCAAGCTTGTACCGTAGTAATATAGCTCGAAACGCGAATATGAAAGCTTTTGGTGAGCTCCAGTGGAGGGGTTTCTAATATGTTGCCTTCAATATCATGGGAAGCATTCCAATGAATATTTTTAATCTCTCCTAATTGATCTTTAATGCATTTAATAAGATTTGGTATGTTTTCAAGAACGGCTAAATCACATGTAAAAGCGTAAGCTTCAATACCATGTGTTTTAAGTTCTAAAATGGCCTTTTCGAGTTTTTCGGCATTTCGTGCCACTAACCCGATTTTATAGCCTTCTTTACCAAATTTATGTGCTACGGCTTTGGAAATACCTGTTCCATAACCAAAGATTATAATATTGTTGTTCATTATAAAGTTCCAAAAACCAATTATTTGGTTAGAAATAGTTTATAATATGTTTTTATAATGTATTCAAGCGAAAAAGTTATCTATAAAAATAATACTGAAAAGAGCAAAACAAAAAATCTTAAAAGCAGTAATGAGTAAGTTTGGTTTGAATGATCCAGATGGGACAACGATTGATGAAATAATTTTTAATTTGACTTATTTATCTTCATATCATAAATTAATTGGAACGATCGTTCCTGTTAAGTCTGCTTATGCGAACAAAAGAATTTGAAACTGATGAAATTGCTGATGCAGCCATGCATGTTTTTTGGCGCCATGGATATGCAGCGACTTCGGTTCAAGATTTGGTTGAAGGTACGGGATTATCTCGAAGTAGCCTTTACAGTACCTTTCAGAGTAAACAGGGGCTTTATCAAAAAGCATTACAACGCTATGAACTTTTAACTACACTTAATAATGTGAAGTTGCTGTCTGGCTCAGATTCTCCGAAAGCACTTATTCGGCAATTACTTATGAATGTGGTCGAAGATGAGCTAAATGATGCAGAACACAAAGGCTGTCTGGTCGCAAATGCTTGTTTAGAGTTGGCTGGGCATGATGAAGATGTCACTCAATTTGTTGTAAGTAATCTACAGAAAATACAGCATGCTTTAGAGAATTTATTAATTAAAGCTCAACAATCTGGTGAAATTGCTTCTACCCAAAACCCACGTGCATTAGCAAGTTTCTTTCTAAATACCATGCAAGGTTTACGTGTTTTAGGCAAAGGCAGCCCGCTTGAACAAAGAAAGCAATGCTTAATGGATGTGGTGGAGATTGCTTTAAACGTTTTATAAAACTCATTTAAACCTTAACTATTGTAGAGCTGGATAGTTAAGGTTTTTATTTAACTTAAATTGGAATGATCATTCCATAATAATGATTTTAGTTTACATGGAGAACAAATGTCTTCCCATCCTAACTTTATAAAACGAGCTATAACTATGCACAAAAGAGTAAGTACTTTGAAAAAGAGTTTGAGAGTAAAGCTTTATGAATATTAAGAGTGATGAAACATCTCATCAGTTAAGTGAAGAGTTCTCTGCTCAATTACCGATTTGGAAACTGTTGGCTTTTACTGTTGCAGGTTTTCTGACCATCATGACGGAAACCATGCCAGCAGGGCTTTTGCCCCAAATCAGCCAAGGGCTAAATATTTCAGAGGCATACGCAGGGCAGCTTATAGCAGTGTATGCCTTGGGCTCGGTTTTAGCGGCAATACCTCTGATTAGTCTTACTCGTAGTTGGAATCGGAGACCCTTATTACTCAGTGCTATTGCGGGTTTACTTTTATTTAATGCGATTACTGCCTTATCAAATGATTATATTTTAACTTTGATTGCTCGTTTCATTGCAGGTATGGCGGCGGGCGTTATATGGGGGCTTTTAGCGGGTTATGTAAGGCGCATGGTCCCAGCATCGTATCAAGGTCGAGCTTTAGCAATTGCTGGGGTTGGGCAACCGATTGCTTTGTCGATAGGTGTTCCTTTGGGCGCATGGTTAGGAACGCTGTTTGAATGGCGTGGCGTATTTTGGATAATGTCTTTATTGGCATTGATTTTATTTGTCTGGATACGTTTTGGTATTCCTGATTTTGCGGGACAGTCAGCACAAAAAAGGTTGCCCATTTTAAAAGTTCTTTTAATGCCCGGCATTAGAGCTGTTTTAGCAGTCGTATTCCTTTGGATATTAGCCCATAGCATTCTTTATACTTATATTTCGCCTTTCTTGGCTTCGACAGGGCAGGCATACAAAGTCGAGACGATACTTTTTGTATTCGGTATTTCTTCAATTGTAGGCATTCTCATTACAGGTGTGTTTATCGATCGATCATTAAGAAAAATAACGCTTTTAAGCTTATTTGTATTTGCTATCGCAACAATACTGTTAGGTGCTTACAGCTCTTCGAGTTTTGTAGTTATAACTGGCGTTGTGCTGTGGGGAGTAACTTTTGGCGGCGCTCCAACATTATTACAGACTGCTTTAGCAAGTACAGCGGGTCATGAAGCAGATGTCGCACAGTCTATGTTGGTCACTATGTTTAATCTTGCTATCGCATTCGGTGGAATGGTTGGCGGTGGATTACTTGAAAGCTTTGGTGCAGCTTCTTTTCCATGGATTATGCTGGTTTTTGCTCTCATCGCATTATGTACTGTTTACAATGCTCGTAAGCATGGTTTTATATCTTCATAAAAGATTTTTGCCCTTCATGACTGAAGGGTAATTTAATTTTTTATATTCTGATGTGCTTTCCCAAAACAGTTAATGACTTGGTAAAATAAACCGTAAAATACAAATAAAGTGGAATTTAAATTTAACTAATTATATTGAAATGGGAATAAATTCTTTTTAATTTACTTAATGGCGTAAAAATTTCCAAAAATAATGAAAATTAGCTGTTCTTAGAAAAACAATCCCGCAGGGTGCTGGCTAAACTATATCTCAAGGGTGTGATAGGGATCGAAAAGAGTAGCATGCACCAAAACGTATAACGTTAGTGTGTACTCACCCAAAAGGTCTCGATTCGGCTTAGGACGCTATAGATCAAAATTTTATAGGCATAAGGTTCTAACTTACAAAGTTATAATTGTTGAAGTAAACCATAGATGTTTTCCCTTGACACCCTAAAAAATTCTCTATAATAAAAACAATACTTTACAAGAATATAATCCATGAATAAGCCTTATCTTTCTGCCTTGCCACATGACAGCCAAATCTCATCTCAATTGAACAATGCTTACTTCCACGATTCGTGGAGTATTGTGCTTGGCCAACCAGACCTGAATGTATTTCAGCAACTTATTAAACTGTTCCATCACACGCCTCAATGGATAGAATGGAGTATGAATTTACGTAATAAAATTACTTCAAAGATTGGGCTTAAAGATTTAGGAAGTTTTAAGCAAATTGATGCGCATAAAAAAGAAAATGAATATGTAGCTGGTGACCGAATTGGAATTTTTACCTTGTTACAGCGTACCGAAAATGAGTTGGTGGTTGGCGATGACGATAAACATTTAAATGTGACTTTATCTATTTATAAGAATGAAAAGACTCAAGTACTGACCATAACCACAGTAGTGCATATTAAAAATTTGCTTGGACGACTCTACATGGTGCCAGTGATTCCTGCCCACCGAAAAATAGTACCAGTCACTTTACAGATATTGGGTTAGAGTACTATTTTTATTTACGATGTTATCCATTGAAATCGTTTATATAATATCCTTATTATTATAATTGCGAGCTGAATAAAATGGACAATAAAAACCAGTGTCGCCAATGCGCCGTTTGTGGAAAGAGTTTTCTCTTAAAAGATCTGGTCTCTGGTGAAGTCATTCGAGATGTCATTGGTGAAGAAATCTTGAAAGATTATCCGGATTGGTCTTTTTCAACCTTTATTTGCCGTGCTGATCTGGCGGACTACCGTATTAAGTATGTGCAATCACTATTGCGTTCAGAAAAAGGTGAGTTAACAACTTTAGAAAATGAAGTGATTGGCAGTATGCAACGGCATGAGCTGATTAGTCGAAATACAGAGACAGAGTTCGATCAAAATTGGACTTTGGGTGAAAAACTAGCAGATAAAATAGCCTCTTTTGGCGGAAGTTGGGTCTTTTTAACTTGTTTTGGACTGTTTTTAGTGGCTTGGATCATTTTAAATACTGTAGTGATGGTTGTACATCCTGTTGATCCTTATCCTTTTATTCTGCTTAATCTGGTATTGTCCTGTTTAGCTGCAATTCAGGCACCTGTCATTATGATGAGTCAAAATCGGCAAGAGGTAAAAGATCGGTTACGCGCTCAACATGACTATCAAATTAATTTAAAAGCTGAGCTTGAGATTCGCCATTTGCATGAAAAAATGGATCATCTTTTATCACATCAATGGGAAAGACTTGCACATATTCAAGAAATTCAGCTCGATCTTTTATCTGAAATGAATAAAAAACGGTAAAAACTGAATCTGAGTTTCACGTGGAACATGATGAGCTGTATAGAATATTTTGCGGTAAATTGGAAATTTCTTTATGATCTGCCGCCATGCTCCATTGCTGTTTCTACGACCATGCCTTTAAACGACAACTTTGTTTATGCTCCGCCACAAGACCCTCTTTCAATTTTATTTGAAGATGATGACTTGATTGTGGTTGATAAGCCAGCGGGCTTATTGTCGGTTATGGGGAGGTTGCCTGAACATCATGATAGTGCCTATTTACGGGTGCTTGAAAAGTTCCCTTTAGCCAAAGTGACTCATCGTCTAGATATGGCGACTTCGGGTTTGCTTATGTTCGCCAAGCATCGTGATGCAGAAGTCGCGGTGAGTAAAATGTTTCAGGCTAGAACAGTCAAAAAGCACTATATTGCCTTGGTACAAGGCCAAGTCGCGGAAGAGGGGAGCGTCGAGGTTCCACTCATTACCGATTGGGAAAATCGACCTAGACAAATCGTGCATTTTGAATTGGGGAAACACGCCAAAACCTTATTTCAACCGCTCACTTATGATGAAAGAACAAATCAAAGCCGAGTATTACTTGAACCAGTAACAGGACGTTCGCACCAGCTACGTGTACACATGATGCATATTGGACATCCGATTATGGGTGACAAGTTATATCACCCTGAACCTAAGCAATTTCACTTAAACCGTATGGCGTTACATGCCGCATATCTCGCTTTTCAGCATCCATTAAATGGAACGGATGTGGTGATCGAATCGCAGGTGCCTTTTTAGAATTTATATAATTAAAAAAATTAATTTGATGCAATTGGGAACGGAATATATACCCAAACTGCAATAAAAGTCGGGTATTCTTAATGCCGAATAATATTAATACGGCAACAACAACAAGGGATCATATTATGACTCGTGATTACGAACAATTTCCAGATGACGATAACGGCAATGTACTTTGGCAAATGGCTGAAGACGGGGATGATTTAACCGATCTACATGAAATTGAATTTTCTATTGCTTTTCAAGATCAGAAAAATGCAGAGCAATGTGCACTCTATCTACTGTACCAAGAACAAAAAGTTTCACTCTTTCAAGATGATTCTGTTGAGCCAAATGAATGGGTGATTACGGTCTTTGTCAATATGGAACCAGAGTACTCAGATATTGTTGATTTGGAACAATGGTTTACCAGCATCGCTGAAAAATTTCAGGGCGAATATGATGGATGGGGCTGCATGGCCTATGTCTTTGATGAGGATGAAGATGAAGAAGATGACCTGTTGCAGTAAGGTCTAAAATAACGGGTAGGAGATAACATGAACTTATCTCAAAAACAAATTGCTGTACGGTTTTTAGAGCTTGCCGCTGCTGGTGAAGTCGATGAAGCCTACAGCAATTATACTGCTCCAAACTTCAAGCATCACAACCCTTATTATGCTGGTGATGCGACTTCTTTAAAGGAAGGAATGCGTGAAAGCGCGGCTGAAACACCAAACAAAGTCTTTGACGTTCAACATGTCATTGAAGATGGTGATTTGGTTGCTGTGCATTCTAAACTTGAAATGCAAATGAACGGGTTAACAACCTTGGCAGTGGTTCACATTTGTCGTTTTGAAAATGGGAAAATTGCTGAGTTTTGGGATATCGGCCAAGTACAGCCCAACCCACTCGTCAATGAAAATGGTATGTTTTAATGAAAAGCCCGAAAATGATTCGGGCTTTTTTTATTTATGGATTAATTAAAATTTCCATTGTGCCGAAATTGAAGCGTTCAGTGGTTCACCCGGTTGGACCCACAAATCGCTATAGCTTGAGACATAATAAGTTTTATCAAACAGGTTGTTTACATTCAGCTGATAACGTAAGCGGTCAGATGGGGCATAGTAGCCGTTTAAATTGACTAGCGTATAACTCGGTAAGTTGAATCCATTATCTAGGTTATGACCACTGCGCTCACCGACATAAGTGAGGTTAGCACCTACACCCGCTTTTCTTGTACCTTTTTGCAGAAGCTCATAATTGGTGCTGATTGAACCTTGGTGTTTCGGCACATTACTCAGACGTGCACCTTTAGCTAGGTCTTGGTCTTTTTCAATTTGAGCATCGGTATAACTATAGTTGGCATTGACGAGCCATCGATCATTGATCTGGCTATTTAAGTCAAATTCAATCCCTTTACTGCTAACTTCACCAGCTGCTGTTTGGAATGCATTGTCGATTGGATCTGTCGTCAGCACATTTTGTTTTTTCATTTTAAATAGAGCAAGGCTGAGTACGCTTTGGTCGTTAATCTTATATTTTGTACCAACCTCATAGCTTTCACCTTTTTCAGGAGCAAAGGTTTGTCCATTTCGGTTCATACCGCTATTCATCGCAAATGAACGACCATAGTTCGTATAAAAAGCCCATTGGTCAGAGGCTTTAAAATTTACTCCGAAACGCGGACTATTTTGGTGAAGTGTCTGGTTGCTTTCGGTCTGAGTCAGGTGATTTTTAAAGTCTTGTTCGACCTGATCAAAACGGTTGCCGAAAAGCACACTCCATTGATCATTAAAAAAGATTTGATCTTGTACATTAAGAGCAAAGTAACGTTGCTGTTCTTTGGTGTTGGTGAACGGTGCTAAATCTGGTAAATATTTTCCATATTCAGGTTGGTAAATATCAATTGTATTTGGCATGCCTGAGCTGTGATTACGACGAAGCTGATATTGTTGATAATCGAGTTGACCAAGTTCAGTTGAAAGTAAAATTTCATGTCGAGCCCATGAGGTATCAAGCTTACCAAGCAATTCTGTTTGAGCCAGCACATCTTCACTTTGATAATCACGATAGCGGCGTTGACGTTCTAAAGTACGACCATCGGCTTGTAGGCGTCGTGGTTCGGTCGAAAAGCCAACCATTTGGGCATCTTTATAACTGACGGCACTATTCAGTTTCCAGTCAGGGTTAAATTCATGACTAAGACGTAACTGGTAAAAGTAATCTTTCACTTTCATATCGCCGTCATCAGGCTCGCCTGTAAAGGTTTTCGGGTCCATCACAAACTGGTGATTAACGGTGCTTACCCCACGGTCAAAGGTTCCTTTTTGCTGAGTAAATTCACTATCAAAGTCGAGTTGAGTCTGGTCTGAAATTTTCCATGTGAGCTGCGGCGAAAAGAACCAGCGCTCACTGCTAACATGATCACGGAAGCTTTGATTATCTTCATGAGCAACTGCTAAACGATAGGCCAGTTCATCGTTAATCGGTCCGGTGTGTTCCAGACTCATTCGATATTGTTCTTGGCTATTGGCGCGTAAGTTAATTTCACTTTCACGTTCCCACTGTGGCTTTTTGCTATTGAGGTTGAGCAAACCACCTGTTTCTCCACGTCCGTAGAGGGCAGCCATTGGTCCTTTTAAAAACTCTAAAGAGTCAATATTTACGATGTCTTTGGGAGCACTAACACCTCGGTTTACACTCAAACCATTACGGATCATGGTTGCCCCTAAGTTTGGATCACCACTAAAACCTCGGAAAGAGTAATTATCCCAAAAACCACCACCATAGTTGTTTTGATGAAAAACCCCACTGACTAAGGTTAATGCATCATCAATCCGTTGAACGTCTTGTTGTTCCATCACCTGCTTAGAAACAAAAGCACGATTAAAAGGTACATCTAAAACATCATGGGAAAATTTAGTCGCTGAACTATTTTGACTTACATCTTCTTGGGTAGCTTCAGCCTGAACGCGTATGGTCTCAAGTACCGTTGACGTTTCTTCTCCCCAACTGAGTGTCGATATAAACGATAGACCTAACGAAGACAACAAACCTAATTTGTGTTGCATAAATGAGCAGCCATGAAAGACAAAAGGGATTAAATGTAATAATATAACGTTACATTATTTTATTGATTATCGCTATGTCTTTAGAAAAAAATATTGAGCGTTTACAGTCGATTGATGCCTTACGTGGCTTGGTCATCTTGATTATGTTGCTCGACCATGTGAGAGAAACTTTCTATTTGCATAAGCAGGTCATAGATCCAATGGATGTAACAGTGACTGAGCCTGCATTATTTGGTAGTCGGTTATTGGCACATATTTGTGCTCCGGTTTTTGTTCTTTTAACAGGTATTTCGGCTTTTTTATTTCATTCAAAAAAACAGGATTTACAGCAAACCCGTGCGTTTTTATTGAAGCGCGGTCTATTTTTAATTGTGTTAGAGCTGACATTGGTGAACTTTGCTTGGACAGCAACTTTTCCACCAGAAGTCATTTACTTACAGGTGATATGGGCGATTGGTATTAGCATGGTGGTGTTGGCTGGTTGTGTGAGTTTGCCTTTACCTGTTCTTACTGGTGCAGCTTTAGTGATTATTTTTGGGCATAACTTATTAGATTCTGTGCATTTTACAAACGGTTTTTTACAGAATATATGGTTCGTTTTACACGAGCGTGGCTGGATTGAGTTTGTAGGTATAAAGCTCAGAACAAGCTATCCTGTTTTGCCTTGGATTGGTGTTATTTTGCTGGGGTATGTTTTAGGCCAATTCTTTAGTTCAAAATATACTGCAAAACAAAGAAGCCGCTATTTATTGAGTATCGGTCTGGCAAGTATTGGATTCTTCATTTTACTTCGTTTTATCAATATCTATGGTGACCAGCCGTGGCAGCATTTTGAGTCACTACAACTGACGTTAATGAGCTTTTTTAATCTCACAAAATATCCACCATCTTTACTGTTTATTTTGCTGAATGTTGGAATCGGTTTAATCGTGCTGATTACTTTTGAACGTATGCAGCAATATTCATTTTTAAAACCATTGGTGGTGTTTGGTTCGGTGCCTATGTTCTTTTATTTACTGCATTTATATGTGTTGAAACTGATGTATGTGTTTGCAGTGAATATATGGGGTGTCAACCATGGCAATTATTTATCTGTAAACCATGTGTGGATGCTCTGGTTAATGACAGTAGCATTGTCTTTTGCACTTTATCCAGCGGTTAAGTGGTTCTCGAAGTTTAAGCATCAAAATAAACATATTTCGATTTTAAAATATTTCTAATTTTCAAAATGTGGATAAAGCGAGTTCAATAGTGGCCTCGCTTTACTTACTCACATCTAAATATAAAGTTTCTTTGACTTCTTCCATGACCACATAACTATGTGAAGAGGCCGAAGCGGGGAGTTTCTTTAACAGATCTCCCAATAGGCGACGGTAGGCACTCATTTCTTTTAATCGGGCTTTTACAAGATAGTCAAACTCACCTGAAATGAGGTGACATTCGAGTACTTCAGGAATCTCGACTAAGTCTCTGGCAACCTGATCAAATACATCGCCTGATTTGGCAGATAACTTAATTTCTAAAAAGACGAGCAAGTTGCGGTCCACATAGGCTGGGTTTAGTCGTGCGAAGTAACCCATGATGATGCCATCGCGTTCAAGTCGTTTGACACGCTCTGAACAGGGGGTGGTCGACAGGTTGACTCTCGATGCCAATTCACTAATCGCAATTCGTCCTTCACGCTGCAAAATATCCAGAATCATGCGATCTATACGATCTAGGGGGCGCATAGATATTTCCTCTTTTTTTAAAATTCTTGTGATAAAAACATAAATTTACCTAGATTATAGCCTTAAAAACAGTGAAATAAACTATTGAGGCAGAAATATACTAGTGAAATAAACTGGTGTGCGTGAGGGAATAGAAATGCGCGTAATTGTATTAGGTAGCGGCGTTATCGGAGTGGCAAGTGCCTATTATCTAGCTCAACAAGGAGCTGAGGTCACTGTTCTTGATCGTCAGTCAGGTCCTGCTGAAGAAACAAGTTTTGGTAATGCAGGTCAAATTTCGCCAGGGTATTCAACCCCTTGGGCAGCACCAGGAATTCCTTTTAAAGCTGTGAAGTGGATGTTCCAACACCACGCACCGCTTGCGATTAATTTAGATGGCAGCATGTGGCAGTTACAGTGGATGGCGCAAATGCTGAAAAACTGTAATCCACAAAGTTATGCTGTGAACAAAGAACGTATGATGCGTGTGGCTGAATACAGCCGTGACTGCTTACGTGAATTAAGAAAAGATACAGGTATTAATTACGAAAACCGTGCGAAAGGCACTTTGCAGTTATTCCGTAAAGAAGCGCAAATGGAAGCGGTTCAACGCGACATTAGTGTTCTACAAGAGTGTGGCGTAAGTTACGAATTATTAAATGGCAATGAGCTTGGTCGTGTAGAGCCAGCTTTGGCAAATACGCAAGATAAACTTGTCGGCGGTTTGCATTTACCAAATGATGAGACAGGTGACTGTTATTTATTTACCAATGCTTTGGCTCAAATTGCCAAAGAGCTTGGGGTTAACTTCCAGTTCAACCAGAACGTAGAAAAATTGATTGTTGAAGGCGATGAAATTAAGGGCGTTCAGGTCAATGGTAAAGTTTTAACCGCAGATCGTTATGTTTTAGCGTTTGGTAGTTATTCACGTGATTTCTTGAAACCACTCGATTTACAGTTACCTGTATATCCTGTGAAAGGTTACTCGTTGACGATTCCAATTATTGACCCTGCTTTTGCTCCGCAATCTACTGTGCTTGATGAAACCTACAAAATTGCAATTACCCGTTTTGACCAACGTATTCGTGTAGGTGGAATGGCTGAGTTAAGTGGTTTCAATTTAGGTCTTAACGACGACCGCCGTGCAACCTTGCAAATGGTGACTCAGGACTTGTTCCCGGGCGGTGATATGGCACAGGCATCTTTCTGGACTGGTTTACGTCCAATGACACCAGACAGTACCCCAATTATTGGTGCGACTCGCTTTAAAAATCTGTTCTTGAATACAGGTCATGGGACTTTAGGTTGGACAATGGCATGTGGTTCAGGAAAATTAATTAGTGACATCGTCTTGAATCATAAGACTGAAATCAGTACTGATGGTCTTTCAATTCAGCGCTATTCTCATGCGCATGCTGCGTAACGGACTTTAGGAAATTAATCATGCCTCGTCCTATTACCGCAGTCATCCACCGTCAAGCCTTACAAAACAACTTGGCAGTAGTACGCAAGGCTATGCCAAACAGTAAGGTCTTTGCCGTTGTAAAAGCAAATGCTTATGGACATGGAATTGAACGTGTCTATGAAGCATTTAAAGCAGCAGATGGCTTTGCCTTACTTGATCTTGATGAAGCAAAACGAATTCGTGCTCTAGGTTGGACAGGTCCAATTCTTTTACTCGAAGGAATTTTTTCTCCTCAAGATTTATTTGATTGTGTGCAGTACAAACTCAGTTTCACCATTCATAGTGAAGAGCAGATTGAGTGGGTTCAAAAGCATCCCTATCCGGCTCAATTTGATGTTTGCCTAAAAATGAACAGTGGAATGAACCGCCTTGGTTTTAAACCACAGCACTATGTTCAGGCATGGGAACGTTTAAATAACTTGGCAAATGTATCCAAGATTACGCACATGATGCATTTTTCAGATGCAGATGGCGATCGTTTTGGTCAGCAAGGTATTGATTATCAAATTACTGCCTTTGAAGAGATTATTAAGAATTTACCGGGTGAAAGATCGGTAAGTAATAGTGCGGCAATTCTGCGCTATCAAGACCAGCTCAAATCAGATTATGCACGTAGCGGCATCATGCTCTATGGCAGCTCGCCAGACTACCCAACGCACACTATTGCAGATTGGGGGTTACAACCGACCATGAGCTTACGCAGTGAAGTTATTTCCATTCAGCATTTAGATGCGAATGAAAGCGTAGGTTATGGCTCAAACTTTGTCTCAGAGCAACCCATGACCATTGGAATTGTGGCTTGCGGTTATGCCGATGGTTATCAACGTATTTCACCAACAGGCACGCCTGTTTTAGTGGACTCTGTCCGCACTCGTACAGTCGGCCGTGTCAGCATGGATATGTTGGCAGTCGACTTAACGGGTATTGAAAATGCCAAAGTCGGCAGCGAAGTGGTGCTCTGGGGGCAATCAAGTACAGGCGTTATTTTGCCTATTGATGATGTCGCAGTTTCATCCGGTACAGTGGGTTATGAACTGATGTGTGCTGTCACCGCCCGTGTTCAATTTATTAATCAGGTATAAGGAAATCCGAATGTCCAATTCAGATATACAAAAGATTAACACTAATGAAGTCATGAGCGCCGTGACTGTTTTTAACAAAGTGGTTTATTTGTCAGGTCAGGTACCTAAAAATACCGAGCAAGACGTGGCAGGCCAAACTCGTGAAATTCTTGCAACGATTGATGAACTTTTGGCGCTTGCCGATACCGACAAATCTCGCTTGCTCTCTGCGCAGCTCTATTTAAAAAATCTTTCTGACTTTTCAACCGTAAATGCAATTTGGGTTGATTGGTTAAAAGGGTGTGTTGCTCCATCGCGTGCCACAATTCAGGCCGATTTGGTCAATCCAGATTGGCTCATTGAAATTGCCGTGACGGCAGCACAAAAGTAATTCGTTTTTACTCCAAAAATGATGATGTATCTAACAGAAGGAAGATAGATACGGTTTAACCAGTCATTTTTTGGTGAACAGATTCAGTGACCTGTGGCATACGGTTCGATTTTCGCCATAGGTTGCTGATCTTAACAAAGGAATTCAAAAAGGAATTTTAATATGACAACGGCTCGTCATTCAGATACAGAAAATTCTCCTGATCATCTGCAACGAAAACTGTCTAACCGTCATTTACAACTGATTGCAATTGGCGGTGCAATTGGAACCGGTCTATTTATGGGCTCGGGTAAAACCATCTCCCTCGCAGGTCCTTCAATCCTTTTGATCTATATGATCATTGGAGGAATGTTCTTTTTCTTAATGCGTGCAATGGGCGAGTTGCTCCTTGCAAATCTGCATTACAAATCTTTTGTTGATATGGCTCATGACTTGATTGGTCCTTGGGCTGGTTATTATTTGGGCTGGACCTATTGGTTAGGTTGGGTGCTGGTGGGTATTGCGGACCTTTCAGCGGTCATCAACTATTTAGGTTTCTGGCTGCCCGATGGCACAAGCTTCTCTCCAACTCAACAAGCCATGATTAGTGCAGGCTGTGTGTTGTTTGTCATGGGTCTTAACCTACTGACAGTACGTTTGTTTGGTGAAATTGAATTTTGGTTTGCACTCATTAAGATCTTGGCGATTATTGGCCTGATCGGAGTGGGTGGTTACATGATTTTCAGCCATTTCCAAGCTCCTCAAGGTGCTGTAGCAAGCATGAGTAATGTTTGGTCGCATGGTGGTTTATTCCCGAAAGGTACTGAAGGCTTCTTGGCTGGTTTCCAGATTGCCGTGTTTGCTTTTGTTGGGGTTGAACTTGTAGGTACAACGGCTGCTGAAACTAAAGATCCAGAGAAGAATTTACCAAAAGCAATTAACGCGATTCCGATACGTATTATTTTGTTCTATGTATTGGCACTGTTTATTGTGATGTCAGTAACACCGTGGGATCACATTCGCGCAGATAAAAGCCCGTTTGTTGAGTTATTCTTAAATGCGGGTATTCCAGTTTCTGCCATCATTATGAACTTGGTGGTGCTGTCTTCGGTGATGTCTTCGATGAACAGCGGTGTGTTTTCAACCAGTCGTATGCTGTTCGGCTTATCAAAAGATGGTCAGGCACCGGGTGCATTTGGCCGTTTATCAAAACGTGCAGTACCTTCAAATGGTTTGATTTTCTCTTGTATTTTCATTATGGGCGGAGCGGTACTTCAGTACTTTGTTCCAAACACCATGGAAGCATTTACCTTGGCAAGTTCACTCTGTGTGATTCTATTCATTAGTGTGTGGAGTCTTATCATGGTGTGCTATTTACGCTATCGTAAATTACGTCCAGAGTTACATGAAAAATCAACTTTTAAAATGCCGGGCGGTGTTTGGATGAGCTATATAGTTCTGGCATTTATGCTTTTCACTTTGGTGATCTTGGCATTAGAGCCAGATACTTTAAAAGCACTATATGTCAGTCCAGTATGGTTGGTTATTTTAGGCGTCACCTATCATGTACTGTATAAACCTCGTATGAAAAAGCTAGGACGTGAACTCGTCAACGATCATTAAGTTTTAATAAAAAGCCAATCAATCATGATTGGCTTTTTTTATTTTCTTTCGATTTTTTATCGGAATAATATTGTTTATTTTTGAGTCAATGGTGCGATTTTGAGGGTATTGGAAAAGTACATATAGCATTATCGCATGCTACACTCCGGCTAATCTGGAGAATCCAGATATGTTAATTAAAATTGCCGTGAAGGCATTACATAAATAATGTGACTTAAAAAAACAGGACAAACGATTTATCAATTAAGGAAAAATATACTTGAACATCTTGTCCTGAAGTATAGACTCAGCAACCCACGATATACGGTTCATTTTTCTCCCTATAGGTTGCTGATTTAAGTTAAGCAAAATATAAAAAGGACTTCTAATATGACAATGGTTCATCATCCAGATGAGGCAGGCTCCCCTGATCATTTACAACGGAAATTAAATAATCGCCATCTACAAATGATTGCAATTGGCGGTGCAATTGGAACCGGCTTATTTATGGGCTCGGGCAAAACCATCTCCCTCGCAGGTCCTTCAATTCTCGTGATTTACATGTTAATTGGTGGCATGTTCTTTTTTCTGATGCGCGCATTGGGTGAACTACTGCTTGCCAACTTACATTACAAATCATTTGTTGATATGGCATATGACTTGATCGGCCCATGGGCTGGCTATTATATAGGCTGGACTTATTGGTTAGGTTGGGTGTTAGTGGGTATAGCCGATCTTTCTGCCGTCATTAACTATTTAAGTTTCTGGCTGCCCGAAGGCGCCAGTTTCTCACCAATGCAACAGGCCATGATTAGTGCAGGCTGTGTACTATTCATTTTAGGGCTTAACCTTCTTACGGTGAAGTTGTTTGGTGAAGTTGAATTTTGGTTCGCACTCATTAAGATTTTAGCCATTATTGGCCTGGTTGGAGTCGGTGGTTACATGATCCTCACTCATTTTCAAGCTCCACATGGCGAGGTTGTGAGTGTAAGTAATGTGTGGTCGCATGGCGGCATATTTCCAAAAGGCGTAAGTGGATTTTTGGCAGGTTTCCAGATTGCCGTGTTTGCCTTTATTGGCGTTGAATTGATTGGTACAACAGCCGCTGAAACTAAAGATCCAGAGAAAAATCTACCGAAAGCGATTAACGCGATTCCAATTCGTATTATTTTATTCTATGTGTTGGCACTCTTTGTGGTGATGTCAGTAACACCTTGGGATCACATTCGCGCAGATAAAAGCCCGTTTGTTGAGTTATTTTTAAATGCAGGTATTCCAGTTTCTGCCATCATTATGAACTTAGTTGTGCTGTCTTCGGTGATGTCTTCTATGAACAGCGGTGTGTTTTCAACTAGTCGTATGCTGTTCGGGTTATCGAAAGATGGTCAGGCGCCAAGTGCATTGGGGCGTTTATCAAAACGTGCCGTACCTTCAAATGGTTTAATCTTCTCATGTATTTTCATTATGGGCGGGGCAGTGTTGCAGTACTTTGTTCCAAATACGATGGAAGCATTTACTTTGGCAAGTTCCCTCTGTGTGATTCTCTTTATTAGTGTATGGCTTCTGATCATGGCGTGCTATTTACGTTACCGTAAGTTGAGTCCAGAGTTACATGCTAAATCGACCTTTAAAATGCCGGGCGGGGTGTTGATGGCGTATGTTGTCATTGCATTTTTCTTGTTCACTTTAGTGATTTTGGCACTAGAGCCAGATACATTAAAAGCGGTATATGTTAGTCCATTATGGCTAGTTGTTTTAGGCGTTAGCTATCATGTGTTTTATAAACCACGCATGAAAAAACTAGGCCAAGAAACTTTTGATTGATTATTAATAATTTCAAAAAAGCCAATCAATCATGATTGGCTTTTTTATTTAGACTCTTTAATCAACCAATAAATGTTGATATTTATCGGCTTGCTTACGTAGATAATCCCAAACTAATTTGATGCGTGGTTCATGTTGTAAATCAACAAAGGTCAACATCCAGAACGTATGGGTAAAGCGAACTTGTTGCTCTAAAACGACGTCAAGTTCCGGTTTATCATCTGCCAAAAACTTGGGCAAAATTGCAAGGCCTGCACCAGCACTCACTGCAATTTGTTGAGCCAAAATACTGCTACTCCGGAAATTTGCATTGAGCTTTAAGGGCAATCGTTCTAAACAGTACAGCTCGGGGCTATAGACCAGATCATCAATATAATTCACGAAACGATGCTGGGTTAAATCTTCTAAACCGCGAATAGGTGGGTTCTGAGCCAGATAGTTTTGGCTACCATAAATCTTTAAACAATAGTCAGACAAGCGCGTAATGATGTATGGCCCAGAAGTTGGGCGGTCAATTGAGACCACAATATCTGCTTCACGGTGCGAGAGCTTAATCATTTTCGGCACTGGAATCAGGTCGATGGTAAGCAATGGATACTGAATAGAGAACTCAGCCAGTAAACGGGCTAAAAACGCAGTGCCAAAACCTTCAGGTGTGCCAATTCGCACACGGCCTTGTAAAGGTTGATGTGGCTTTTCAATTTGTAAGAAAGCTTGTTCCATTTGCTCAACTCGAGGAACAAGTGCCATCCCTTCAAGTGTCAATTCATAACCAGTTGCTTCACGCTTAAAGAGCGTTGTACCCAAAGCAAGTTCTAGGGCCTGAATCCGTCTTGCAACCGTACTATGCTCTACCCCAATAATACGCGCGGCATTGGTTAAGGTTTTTGTACGTGCTAAAACCAGAAAAAAATGTAGATGATCCCAATCCACTTTCATTTTTGTTGTAATCCCTGTGCATATTTGCACATCAATCGTGCATGAATTTGCGTTGGTGGTCAAAGTTTTCTTTGCTAGTCTCAATTGAAACTGGAATAAAGAAAATATCTCTAAAAAATATTTTCTAATAATTGAACACAATAAAAATATCGCCTACGGAGAGGTTATGAACACAATCCAAAAAATCGAATTGGAAACCGCTAAGTTACTCATTAACGGAAACTTTATCGAATCTAAAACACAGGAATGGCAAGACATTATTAACCCTGCGACTCAAGAAGTGATTGGTCGTGTACCATTTGCAACGGTTCAAGAAGTCGATGCTGCTATTCAAGCTGCACAAGATGCTTTCGCTTCTTGGCGCCAAACCCCAATTCAAGCACGTATGCGCATCATGCTTAAACTGCAAGATTTGATTCGTGCCAACATGAAGGATATTGCGCAAGTACTAACGGCTGAACAAGGCAAAACCTTGGCAGATGCTGAAGGCGATATTCAACGTGGTTTAGAAGTGGTTGAACATGCGTGTTCGATCGGCACCTTACAAATGGGTGAATATGTCGAGGGTGTGGCACGTGGTGTAGACACTTATACCTTGCAGCAACCTTTAGGTGTGTGTGCCGGTATTACGCCGTTTAACTTTCCAGCGATGATTCCACTGTGGATGTTCCCAATGGCAATCGTTTGTGGCAACACCTTCGTTTTAAAACCATCAGAACAAGATCCGTTATCAACCATGATGCTCGTTGAACTTGCAATTCAAGCAGGTATTCCAGCGGGTGTGTTGAACGTTGTGCATGGTGGTAAAGAAGTTGTTGATCGTTTATGTACGCATAAAGACATTAAAGCCATTTCATTTGTGGGTTCAACTGCGGTTGGAACGCATGTTTATAACCTTGCTGGGCAACATGGCAAACGTGTGCAGTCGATGATGGGTGCAAAAAATCATGTGGCTGTTATGCCTGACGCCAATAAAGAACAAACCTTAAATGCATTGGTGGGTGCAGCATTTGGTGCTGCTGGGCAACGCTGTATGGCATTGTCGGTTGCAGTCATGGTGGGTGAAAGCAAACAGTGGATTCAAGAATTAGTCGAAAAAGCGAAAACCTTAAAAGTAAACGCAGGTCATGAGCCAAATACTGACATTGGTCCTGTCATTTCAAAACGTGCCAAAGCGCGTGTAATTGATTTGATTAATAGCGGTGTTGAGCAAGGCGCAGAGTTATTACTCGATGGTCGCGATGTTCAAGTTCAAGGCTATGAATCGGGCAACTTTGTTGGCGCAACGATTTTTAGTGGCGTAAATACCGACATGCGTATTTATAAAGAAGAAGTCTTTGGACCTGTACTTTCAATTATTTGCGTAGACACACTTGAGGAAGCGATTGCTTTAATCAATGCTAACCCATTTGGTAACGGTGTGGGCTTATTTACGCAAAGTGGTGCGATTGCGCGTACTTTCCAAAACCTCATTGATATTGGTCAAGTGGGTATCAATATTCCAATTCCTGTGCCAGTGCCTTTCTTTAGTTTTACGGGTTCAAGAGGCTCAAAACTTGGTGATTTGGGGCCATACGGCAAACAGGCTGTACAGTTCTATACCCAAACCAAAACTATTACCAGTCGCTGGTTTGAAGACAGCCATGAGGTTGGTGCAGTAAACACAACCATTAGTTTACGTTAAGGGGATCACGGATGAATATCGCCTTTATCGGTCTAGGAAATATGGGCGGCAGAATGGCCCATAACCTACTTAAAGCCGGAATCAAAGTTTATGGTTATGACCTCAGTGAAGTTGCTATTCAGTACTTTGCTGAGGCGGGTGGCGTGGTATGTGACAGCCCACAGGCAGCCGCGAAACAAGCAGACGTGGTCATTACCATGTTACCTGCTGCAAAACATGTTAAAGAAGTTTACTTAGGTGAAAATGGTGTCTTGGAAGTGCTAAAAGCAGGTAGCTTATGCATTGATAGCAGTACTATTGATCCGCAAACCATTAAAGATATTGCTGCTGTTGCACATAGCAAAAATATCAAAATCTGTGATGCGCCAGTCTCAGGTGGGACCATTGGTGCTCAAGCGGGGACCCTAACCTTTATGGTGGGTGCCGATGAGCAAACCTTTAATGAAGTGAAACCTGTGCTCAGCCACATGGGCAAAAATATTGTTCATTGTGGTGAGGTCGGTGCAGGGCAAATTGCCAAAATCTGCAATAACCTCATCTTGGGTATTTCAATGGCTGCCGTTGCCGAAGGTATGGCACTTGGTGTGAAGCTGGGTATTGACCCGCAAGCACTGGCAGGTGTCATTAATAGCTCAAGCGGTCGTTGCTGGAGTTCGGATGTGTGCAACCCATGGCCACATATTAATGAAAATGCACCAGCGTCTAGAGGCTATCAAGATGGTTTCGCCACACAGCTGATGCTGAAAGATTTAGGTCTTGCTGTCGAGGCCGCAGGCCAAGTTAAACAGCCAATTTTATTAGGTGGCATGGTACAGCAGCTCTATCAGCAAATGTGCATGCGTGGTAATGCCAACCTCGATTTTTCGAGCATTATTCAGCAATACCTGCCACAAGAGGTATAACGGCAAAGCCAAAGGATGGCTTTAACTCAATTAAACCCTGTCGTGAATAACAACAAATCCGGACTGAGGGAAAAGATATGATGGATTATCAAAATGCTGCACAGGCTTTCGATTTGGAAAGTACTGCAAAAAAAATGTTATCAGGTTCACTCGATGCATTAAATGCTTGTTATGAATGCTGTGATCGACACGCAGATGGCGACAAAATTGCACTGTATTGGCAAGGAAAAGACGGCCGAAAAGAGCAATACACCTTCCGTGAACTAAAAGAATGGTCAAGTCAGTTTGCCAACTTTTTAAAATCACAAGGTGTGAAAGCAGGCGACCGTATTTCAGGGTTATTACCAAGAACACCTGAACTGATCGTGACTATTTTTGCAGCTTGGCGTATTGGTGCAGTTTATCAACCACTATTTACTGCGTTTGGCCCAAAGGCGATTGAGCATCGTATTCAGCTTGCACAAAGCAAGTTGGTGGTGACCGATGTAGGTAACCGCAGCAAGCTTGATGAAATTGAGAATTGCCCTCCAATTGTGACGGTTGCCGATGTGCAAGGTACTCCGCTCAAAGCTGGTGATTTTAACTTTTGGAATGAAGTGAAGCAGCAGTCTGATCAATGTGAACTGGTTATGCGTAGCATCCAAGATCCATTTTTATTGATGTTTACTTCAGGGACTACAGGGCCAGCGAAACCTTTGGAAGTGCCATTAAAAGCACTGATTGCCTTCGGGCGATATATGCAAGACGCCATTGGTTTAACCGAAGAAGATTCGTTTTGGAATATTGCCGATCCGGGTTGGGCTTATGGTCTGTACTATGCGATTACTGGGCCGTTATTTTTGGGCCACGCTACTTTGTTTTATGAAGGTGGTTTCAGCACAGATAGCCTATGCCAAATTGTGAAAGATTATAAAATTAACAACTTGGCAGGTGCACCAACTGCTTACCGTATGATGATGGCAGCTGATCCAGCACAAATGGCGCCGTTAAAAGGACTATTCCGTGTCGTTAGCAGTGCAGGTGAGCCGCTTAACCCAGAAGTGATTCGCTGGTTTAAACAAGTGCTTGATGCTCCGATTTATGACCATTACGGACAAACCGAAGTGGGTATGGTGGTGTGTAATCATCATGGTTTAAAACATGAAATACGCGCTGGTTCAGCAGGTTTCCCAAGTCCGGGCTACCGTGTTGCGATTGTCAATGAACAAGGTGAAGAACTTCCGCCAGACACACCGGGAATTTTAGCTGTAGATATTAGCCAGTCTCCAATGATGTGGTTCGGTGGCTATAAAGAAAGCCGAAAATCGCCTTTTGTGGGTCATTACTATTTAACAGGCGACACTGCCGAGTTACATGCCGATGGCAGCATGAGCTTTGTTGGGCGCAGTGATGATGTAATCACCACATCGGGTTATCGCATTGGTCCTTTTGATGTAGAAAGTGCTTTGCTTGAACATGATGCTGTCATTGAGGCAGCAGTGATTGGTGTGCCTGACCCAGACCGTACCGAAGTAGTTAAGGCTTTCGTGATTCTATCCGCGAGTACTCAACCATCAGAAACACTTGCTGAAGAACTCAGCCAATTTGTTAAAAGACGACTTTCTGCACATGCGTACCCGCGTTTAGTTGAATTTGTGAGTGAATTACCTAAAACTCCAAGTGGTAAAATTCAGCGCTTTTTATTGCGTAATCAAGAAATTGCTAAACAACAAGCTAAAGCAGGGTAAAGGAAATAACAATGCAATTTACCGAAGAACAATTACTCATTCGTGATATGGCGAAAAGTTTCGCCCAAGAACAAATCAAGCCCAATGCCAGTGATTGGGATCGAGATGGGACATTCCCAAAGGAAACCTTGGCTCAAATGGGGCAACTTGGTTTTATGGGCATGCTTGTTTCAGAACAATGGGGCGGTTCAGACACGGGCAATTTAGCCTATGTATTGGCACTCGAAGAAGTCGCCGCAGCAGATGGCGCAACTTCGACCATTATGAGTGTACATAACTCGGTTGGCTGTGTGCCTATTTTGAAATTTGGTACCGACGAGCAAAAAGAGCGTTTTTTGAAACCTTTGGCACAAGGTGAAATGATCGGTGCTTTTGCGTTAACTGAACCGCATACAGGCTCAGATGCGGCAGCACTTAAAACTCGTGCGGTTAAAGATGGCGATGATTACATTTTAAATGGCGCTAAGCAGTTTATTACCTCTGGCAATAATGCAGGCGTGATTATTGTGTTTGCAGTAACCGACCCGAGCGCAGGTAAAAAAGGGATTAGTGCCTTTTTAGTCCCACGCGATACACCAGGCTATGAAGTGATTCGTGTTGAAGAAAAACTAGGCTTGCATGCATCCGATACGTGCCAGATTGCTCTGACAGATGTACGCATTCACAAGAGCCTTATGCTGGGTAAAGAAGGCGAAGGTTTAAAAATTGCACTTGCCAATTTAGAAGGTGGTCGTATCGGTATTGCCGCACAGGCAGTAGGTTTGGCACGTGCGGCGCTCGAAGAAGCAACTCGCTATGCTAAAGAACGTATTACTTTTGGCAAACCGATTTTTGAGCACCAAGCCATCGCGTTTCGTCTTGCTAGCATGGCAACCGAAATTGAAGCTGCCAGACAACTTGTTCACTACGCTGCACGTTTAAAAGAAGCAGGCCAACCGTGTCTAAATGAAGCTTCAATGGCCAAACTATTTGCTTCGGAAATGACGGAGCGAGTGTGTTCGAGCGCCTTACAAGTGTTTGGTGGCTATGGCTATCTCAAAGACTTCCCGATTGAGCGTATCTACCGCGATGCCAGAATTTGTCAAATTTATGAAGGCACGAGCGATATTCAACGTTTAGTCATCGCACGTAGTCTATAAAACCAGCACAAGGAATAAATCATGCAGTGGCAAAGTATTTTATTAGAAAAGCGTAATGGGGTTGGACTGATTACATTAAATCGCCCTCAAGCGCTCAATGCCTTAAATAGTGAATTAATTAGTGAGATTAATCAGGCATTAGATCAGCTCGAAAAAGATCGTGAAATTGGCTGCATGGTATTAGCAGGCTCAGAAAAAGCTTTTGCCGCTGGTGCAGACATTAAAGAAATGGCTGATTTGGCATTTCCAGATATTTATTTTGATGACTTTTTTCATCTTGCAGACCGTATCGCACAGCGCCGTAAACCTTTAATTGCAGCAGTCAGTGGTTATGCGTTGGGCGGCGGCTGTGAATTGGCACTCATGTGTGATTTTATCTATTGTGCCGATAACGCCAAGTTTGGCTTACCCGAAGTTACTTTAGGCGTAATTCCGGGTATTGGTGGTACACAGCGCTTAACTCATGCGATTGGTAAAGCCAAAGCAATGGAAATGTGCTTTACCGCGCGACAAATGGGCGCAGTAGAGGCAGAGCAAAGTGGGCTGGTTGCACGTGTTTTTAGTAAAGAAGAATTACTTGAACAAACCCTGCAAGCCGCAGAAAAAATTGCAGCACGATCTTTAACTGCAAATATGATGCTCAAAGAAACTATTAACCGAGCTTATGAAGTGAATCTCACCGAAGGTTTACGCTTTGAGCGACGTATGTTCCATTCAATTTTTGCGACATCTGACCAAAAAGAAGGAATGCAGGCTTTCGTTGAAAAACGTCAGCCAAATTTTAAAAATCAATAAGAGATCAATAAAATGAATACAGAAAATCACTTAATGATTGAGCAACAAGGTAAGTTGGGCGTTATTACCTTAGACCGTGTGACTCACCTCAATGCATTGTCGTTAGATATGATTGAAGGCATTGGTGCCCAATTGGAACTGTGGCGAAATGATGTTGCTGTTCAGGCAGTGTTAATTAAGTCAAATAGCCCGAAAGCCTTCTGTGCAGGTGGAGATATCCGCTATCTCTACGACAGTTATAAAAATGGCACGGCTGACTATAAAGGCTACTTTAGTGCCGAATATAAAATGCTGAATACACTGCGTGAATATGAAAAGCCAGTCATCGTTGTACTTGATGGTTATGTCTTAGGTGGTGGTTTTGGTTTAGCTCAGGCTTGTCACATTGTCGTAAGCAGTGAAAAGTCCAGATTTGCCATGCCTGAAACTGCCATTGGTTTTTTCCCAGACGTTGGAGCAACACACTTCCTGTCTCGACTTGATGATATCGGCGTTTATATGGCAATTACGGGTGAGCAGATCAGCAGTAGCGATGCACTCTATCTCGATTTAATTGACTACCATGTGCCAAGCGAGCAGTTACAAGCTTTACAAGAAGCACTTGTTGATACTCCAAGTTTAAGTAAAGAAGGAATTGAGCAAATCATTACCCGATTTATTACTCGTCCTGCCGAAAGTGAATTAAAACAATTGGCGGAAGGTATTCGTAAACATTTCGGTTTTCAGCATTTAGATGAAATTGAACAAAGTCTTGAAAATGAACAAGATGAAAGCTTAAAAACTTGGACTAGCAAGATGCTCAGCATTTTGCAGCAACGTTCATTTATTGCCAAACAAACGAGTTTGAAGCTGCAACATTTAGGCCGTGGGCTTTCTTTGCCGCAATGTATGCAACTTGAGCGTGATTTACAGGATATCTGGTTTGAGCATGGTGACTTTATTGAAGGTGTTCGTGCACTCATTGTCGATAAAGATAAACAACCACAGTGGCAAGAACGTAATGTGGAGCTAGAGCAAATTTTAGAAAAGCTAAGCTAAGCCCGCATTATAAAAACAAAAAAGCTTAAGGAGATAAAGCGAGACCTGAAAATGCTTATGGTCAGGGCTGGTCATAAGCATAAAAAAGACAAAACAAGAAAATCCAAGAAAGGAAATTGCGATGCAAACAATACAAGGAAACGGTTCACATTCTAAAAAGTCGTCACATCGATTAGCAGGCATCTCTAGCATGGTCGGCACCACCATTGAGTGGTATGACTTCTTTATTTATGGCGCGGCAGCAGCTCTCATCTTTAATAAATTATTTTTCCCAAATCTGGACGCACTTACAGGCGTACTTGCTGCATTTGCAACCTATGCCGTTGGCTTTATTGGGAGGCCATTAGGTGGTTTAGTCTTTGGTCATTTTGGTGACAAGATTGGTCGTAAATCGATGTTGCTGCTGACGTTAATGTTAATGGGGATTCCGACGGTACTCATTGGCTTATTACCAACTTACGAGTCAATTGGTTACTGGGCTGCAATCGGTTTAGTCATCTTGCGATTTATTCAAGGTATGGCAATGGGCGGTGAATGGGGTGGTGCAGTGCTTATGGCCGTTGAACATGCACCCGAAGGTGGTAAAGGGTTTTGGGGAAGCTTGCCTCAAGCCAGTACGGGTGGTGGCTTAATGCTAGCCTCAATTGCTCTAGGACTGGTGTCATTATTACCTGAAGAAGCACTGTTTAGCTGGGGTTGGCGTTTCCCATTTCTTGCCAGCATTATTTTACTGGCAGTAGGCTGGTACATTCGAGTGAAAGTACCAGAGTCACCAGACTTTGAAAAAGTAAAACAGCAGTCCGAAGAAGTTAAAGTTCCTGCCTTACAAGTTTTTAAAAATCATCCGAAGCAGCTCATCACCATTATTTTGGCGCGTGCTGCTGAGAATGCATGGTTCTATATTGCTTCAACCTTTACGTTGGCTTACACCACTGCCCAACTTGGGATTCCACGTCAGGACATTTTATTTGCCACCATTTGCGGTGCTGTGGTCATTCTCTTTATGACGCCGTTATGTGGACATTTGTCAGATAAAGTCGGCCAACGCAATATGTTTATGTTTGGGTTATGCGTATTGGCACTTTATTGCTATCCATTCTTTACCATGCTCAACACTAAAGATCCGGTATTGGTATGGACGGCAATTGTTTTAGCGATTGGTGTGGTTTTCCCGATTATGTATGCACCACAGGCTCAGCTTTTTGCACGTCAATTTCCGGCAGAAATTCGTTATAGCGGAATCTCAATTTCGGTACAGCTAGCTGGAGTGCTCGGTGGTGGTTTAGCACCGCTAATTGCGACGAAACTTTTAAGTATCGGGCAGGGTAATCCTTACTTAATTATGATTTATATTGGTTCTATGGCTATCGTTGCGATTATATCGACTTCATTTATGCCGCGCGATTGGAATACTAAAACTGACGAGGCTTATCATAAGAAATCAGAATTAAATTTGAAAACCAAGATTACTGAGCAGTCTTAATATTAAGTTTGATGCTTTAAATAGAAAAAAGCCCTAATCGTTGGATTAGGGCTTTTAAATTTTAGCGAGGGAAACGAGACTCGAACTCATGACCCTAATCTTTATAATTTTATAATGTCATCAATATTTTTAGACTTTGATTTAACAAACTACACTTCAATTAAGCATGCAAACATAGCATATCCTTCGATAACCATTGGCGGTCCTGCACGATGGGCGCGAAAACCCGCGGCACGTAATAACCGCTCTACACCAAGAGGTGAAGTCGTAATGAGTTGTTTTGCGCCTTGTTCTCTCGCAAAGTTAATTGCTTCTTGCAAAATGGCAATAGATACAGGAGATGACACTGCTTGACTAGCAGAGGAAGGTGGATTCGAGAAATCTACGGCTGAAAATCTTGATAACTCCCAAATTTCTGGCGAGCAAGGAATAGGCATTCCATTCATTAATTGAGGAAATACTTCACCGAGTAAATAGGGTTGAGTAGTGGGGAGAAGTCTGGCACAGCCAATAATATTGGATTCTCTATCTTGAGCGACGACATAAGCTGTATCGACCTTATCAAATTGGTCTAGTTCTTCATTATTTGGACAGTTTAATTCCCAACCTAAATGTTCAACAAATACCCTGTAACGGTAACTTTTAAATTTGGTATATAGACCTTCTGAAAAATTGTTTTGGAATCCAACAATAATATTCATTACAAGTGCTTCCACTTATTTTTCAGGCGACTTTACTCGACAGCTGGAAAGGTGGTAACTGTAAGAATTAACAGGTTTCTAAGAGAAGTTTGGACTTAATTTAGTCTTTGTTTGCGTTGTATTGATTTGAGCATAAATGAACTGTTCCCAAAACAAAGTATCTATTTTTTTTTTGATTAATGTTTCAGTAACATCAAATCCAATATCTGCACCAGATACATCAACAATCATGATATTGCTTCGAGGTAGCCCAATCCGTTTTAAGCTAGCGATGCCATTTTGCTCAACAAACTCCCAGTCCCATCCGGTACTTAAAGCTGGGGTCAGGGATGTTGCCCATTCAGTAAACCCATAATATAGAATTTGAGAATCTTCAATTTGTGTTGATTCAACAGTAGATATGAGGTGTTGGAGGGGGTAATTCATAAGCTGGTTTTCATTCATCCGAATAAAACCATCAGTTGAGATTGAGAAATCAGGGGGGATTGTGACCATGCTACCTGTTCAAGTGACTTGAATTACAGTTCTATAGATAAATAACATAAATTATTGCCAACAAAATACTGTTATGTTTTACAGGTCAGTCGTAATCTGGTAGTACACAACGTTAAGCTGTTCTTTAGAAAGTACTTCAGGCAGGGAGTTTTACTTATGCAGAAATTGAGCCATCTATAGCTTCGATATGAGAGTTGCTTGTTGCAAGATTATCAATAGTTTGAGTTTTTTATATGTATTGTAGATAATATCTATCCTCATTATTAAAACAATATTTTCGAGATCATTATAATTATTCTACGCTTCACCAGATAATAAATAGAAAACTTATAGGGAGTGTATTGTTCGTGGAAGTTATTATTTAGTTAAATTAATAGAAATATGCAAATAAGGATAAATAATAGACTTCTTTTGAAAGTAAAAAATACTCATTTTTGGAATAAAATGCGTTCTTTATATTTGAGAGTTTCAAGCATAATTCACATATGCAATATAACAACCTTAAAAAGCTTTCTGAAACTAGTTTATCCGAAGAATTTACCACCCTCTCAGGCTCAAAAATGTTGTTAATTGGATTATGAATTCACTATATGCAACTAAACAAAACATGCTTTATGAATAAGGTCTAATGAGAGTAAATGGAAAATTGGCAAGAGGATTTACTATCAGCATCTCTGATGGTAAAAAATGAATATCAGCTATTTGAGGTCGTCAAATCTACAGCTTTCAAGCTCGGATTTGATTATTGTGCTTATGGAATGCAGGCACCATTATCTATTGCTGAACCAAAAACGATTATGTTGAATAATTATCCAGAAGCATGGCAGAAGCGTTATGTTAAACAGCAATATGTGGTGGTAGATCCAACCGTACAGCATTGTATGCTGTCACTTCAACCTCTTGTCTGGTCGAGCCAATCTGCGAACACACAAGCTCAAAAAGATTTTTGGGAGGAGGCGCGTTCTTATGGTTTAAATGTTGGTTGGGCCCAGTCAAGCCGTGACTTTATTGGTACAAGGGGGATGTTAACACTAGCAAGATCCGCTGACCAATTATCAGAAAAAGAGCAGAAAGCTCAATATACAAATATGTATTGGTTGTCTCAGACAGTGCATTCCAGCATTGCTAAAATTGTGAATGATGCGGAATTTGCTCAGTTTAATCTTTATTTAACGAACCGGGAAAAAGAGGTTCTACGTTGGACTGCGGAAGGAAAAACGTCAGCAGAGATTGCCCAGATTCTCGGGGTAACTGAAAGAACAGTAAATTTTCATCTCTGTAACTCAATGCAGAAGCTAAATGTGAATAATAAAATTTCAGCAGCTATTCGGGCTGTGATGTTGGGGATTTTATAAAGGTGGATATATAAAAGATAGAGAATTTTAATATTGGATTTTAAGAAAATAAAATATTATTAGATGTGTTTTTAAAGTAAAATTAATTATTTGAAAAGTATTTTTTAATTTAATGAAATTTTAATTAAAATGGAATTATTGTATAAAAATTATTTGCTGTGGAGTCTGTATTTTTTAAACTTTAACTAATAATGTCTTTTTAATTTTTCTATTATTTTAATATTAAATATTTTCTTGATTAATATCCTTGCTAAAAAATAAATATTCGTATTTTTTGTATTATCTATGGATGAAATATATCGATTCTAAGTTTATATATTAGTCACGGTGCTGTACATGATTTCGAGCTATTTAAATACAATTTAAAGCAGATTCCTTTATGAGTTTTATCCTTGTAAATAAAGGCTATTAGAGGATTTTACCTGAATCTTTTATTGCTCTGAAAAAGAGAAAGCACACAGTAAATTAGATCTTGAATACAAGATCTACAATCAAGAGAGCAACAAAATAAAAATACGGACTGGGTGTAAGTTGGTAGGTTAAAAACCTTTAGAAACCTTGTTAAATATTATTGGAATAGATGCAAAAAATTGAATTTGAGTTTTAATTTAATTTCCAGATTTCACAAAATTGACTGAATAAAAATAATTTATGAAAGAGATCTAGTGTCTTAATTTTCAATAAATACAGGCCAACCTGTAAACCCTTACAGGTGTAATAAAAAACACCCGCACATAAAATATAATGTGAATTTATATTTTAAACAAAAAAAGTATATTCATTTTTTATTAAAAGCCCCAGCTAGACATGTAATTTTTGAATTAGCGAGTTTTAAGGGTGAATTATAAATAATTGGAGTTAAGTTATGGCTGTAATGGGTACGGATAATATCATTGCAACTTTGGAATCCCACGCAAATTTAAATGGAGGCAAAATTGCTTTTGAATATTTGGGACGCCAATCTGGTGGTATTCAATCTCTGACGTATGCAGATCTGAACGAGCGGGTTCAATATCAAGCTCAAATATTAATGAATCTTGTAGACAGTGGCGATCGTGCCGTATTGTTGTTCGAGCCTGGACTGGACTTTATCGTATCGTTCTTTGCTTGTCTGAAAGCTAAAATTATCGCAGTACCTGTCAGCTTGCCTTTTAATCGCAACGGTTTTTCTAATATTTTGAATATTATGAATGACTGTGAGCCAAAGATCGTACTCACAACTCAGAAGATTCTTGAGCTATCAGGACTGATCACATTAAAAGCTCAAAATGAAAATTTAATATTGCATGCCGTTGATGCCCAATTGCAACGTGACTTGGTGGAAAAGGATTTTCCTCTGATTTCTGAAGAAGATATCTGCTTCCTACAATACACCTCAGGATCAACAGGTTGGCCTAAAGGTGTGATTGTCACCCATAAAAATATCATGGCTAATGAAGTCATGATTGCTGAAGCTTTTGGCACACAAGCCGATGATATCGGTCTTACATGGCTACCTGTCTATCACGATATGGGATTGATTGGCTCGGTTTTACAGACCGTGTATGTAGGTCTGACTTGCTATGTGATGTCACCGCTGGATTTTATCCGTAAACCTCTTAAATGGCTGCAATTCATCAGCGAAAAAGGGGTCACGATTAGTGGTGGGCCAAACTTTGCCTATGAATTGTGCCTACACCGCATCTCGGATGATGAGGCTGCATCGCTTGATCTGAGCCGTGTGCGTGTGCTGTTTAACGGTGCCGAGCCGATCAAGGCCAACGTCATGCAGCGTTTCATGGAGAAGTTCAATACTCAGTCGCAATTGAGACTAGATACTTTCTTGCCGTGCTATGGCTTGGCAGAAGTTACGCTCTTAGTCAGTGGTGTAACTGGTCCTCTCAATGCTATCTCGATAGACCGTGAAAAGTTGAATGCCAACTTGGTGCAGACCAGCCAAGATCAGACAGCTGTGCAAGTGGTGAGCTGTGGCAAGATCTCAGCACACATTGATTGCCGTATTGTCAATCCGCATACCCGCAAAGAGGTGGGGGCTGATGAAGTCGGTGAAATCTGGCTAGCAGGCGAGAGTGTCACTGCGGGTTACTGGCAGAAGCCGGAGGTCAATCAGGAAACCTTTGCTGCAACCATCCTCGATAAAGCAGGTAAGCCTAGTCAAGTGCATTACTTAAGAACTGGTGATATGGGTTTTGTCAAAGATGGAGACCTATATGTGACCGGTCGCCTTAAGGATGTGATCATCATCCGTGGTAAAAACTATTACCCGCAAGATATCGAGTGCTCCGTCGAAGTGGCGCATCCTGCTGTCCGTAAAGGTTGTGTTGCAGCAGTGAATTTCGGTAATTCTGACGGTGTCACGGTTGTGCTTGAGATCAAAAAGAAGTCGATAGACAAGACTCTTAATTTTGAAACCATCAGAACTCAGGTTAAAGAGCAAGTGGCGGCTGATATCGGCTTGCCTGTAGAAGGTGTCTATTTACTGCATCAAGGTCGGATAAACAAGACCACCAGCGGCAAAATTAGAAGAAGAAAAATTAAAGAGCAGATCGAGCGCGGTCAACTGATCTGTTTAACCCATCCAAACCGTAGAACGGTGATGGCCCGAAACTATGTCAAGAATGGCTTAGAAGTCATCCGTGATCGTGAGCAGCGGGGGCAACTGATTCGTTATAGCTCCAATCTACTCAATTCAATGATCAAGGAACGAGAAGTGCGCGCGCTCATTTTTAATCGACTGAAAAGTGCTTTGTTTTAATCCTTACCCTTTAATCATTTGAGCAAAAACTCATGTCACTTACGTCCAATTTGCGGCAGTTTCAATCTGCTGCTCGTCTGGAGCAAATTTTAGGCTCCGTACATGATACTAATAATGATTTTTCTTGGTCCGCGGCCATCGAGCGTGATGAGAAGGAGCAATACCCTCAGCGTGCCGTTGATTTTCTGAATGCCGTAGGCATGAACCGTTTTTATGTACCTTCAGAGCTTGGAGGTCGCATGGAAATTGGTGAAGAGTTGCTATATCTGCATCGCGTGCTGGCACGACGTGATCTAACAATTAATTCGACCTATAGTACTAATGCTTGGTCTGTGATCGTATGGATCGGCGGTAATCTTAATCAATGCGAAAACATCGCTAGTCGGATTTTGAGTGGTGCTGCACCAGCGCTTGCTTATAGCGAGAAAGCGCATGGGGCTGACCTATTATCCAGTGAAGTAACTGCACAAGCTGCCGAGAGCAAGTACGTCTTAAATGGCGAAAAATGGTCAATCAATCGTGCGACTCTAGGTGACTCTTTAAGTCTGATTGCTAAAACATCAGATGATCGTGGACCGCGTAGTCTGAGTGCGTTTTGGCTTGATAAGCGTCACATGGCTTCTAAAGGAACCTATAGCCTAAACCGCTTGCCGACGGTGGGTATGCGTGGGTTAGATATTAGCGGTATTGGCTTTAATAATGCTGAAATTCACAAAGATGCCCTGATCGGTGAAGAAGGTCAGGGATTGGAGCTTGGACTCAAGACGCTACAGGTGACGCGTGCATATTGCAGCAGCTTTTCTCTGGGTGCGGGCGATACGATGCTACGCATCGCGACCGAGTTTGCTATCGAACGCGAGTTGTATAACAAAAAAGTCATTAACATTCCGCTAGTACGTGAGCAACTTGCTACAGCCTATGCCTATCTGTTAGCAGCTGAAGTGTTATCACTCGTTGGCGCGCGTGGGCTACACGTCTGTATTAATCAGTTCAGCACATGGTCACCGATCATCAAGGTACTGGTACCTGAGTATGTAGAGTCACTGGCTAAAATTACTTCCTCAGTGCTTGGGTCGCGTTTTTTCTTAAGAAATGCATATGCTGATGGAATGTACCAGAAAGCTTTCAGAGATCATCTGATCGTGAGTGTATTTGACGGCAGTAGCACCGTCTGTTTAGACAGTCTAAGTTTTCAGCTCAAATCTGCCAATAAAGGACGTAGCAAAAAAGCCGACCATCTCAATCAAGCCGAAGCTAAAGCACGCTATCGTCAGTTGTATGACTTGCAGGTGGAAACCGACGCTATTGATTTCCGCGAGCTTGAGATTTTCAACCGAGATGGTGACTTGGTGATGGAGTCACTGGAAACGATCATCGAGATGCTCAACGATGCTGACGTTACAGTAGGGGGGCTGGCTGCTGAGACGCTGTCCACGCTACGTGAGCGCGCTGATCAGCTTCTTATCGAGCAGCGTACGCTAGATCAAAAAATTCAAGATTATTTCTCAAGTTCAGATGCGGCTAAAGAGTTCGAAACATTACGTTTCAGCTTAGCCCGCGACTATGCCGAGCTGTTTGCTCGCATTGCTGTGCTGGGTTTCTGGGTCTTTAACCGTCGTGGCCTAAGACCTGCTTTGCAGGATGGTGCATGGCTGATCATTTTTCTAAATGCTGCTGAAGGGCAGACGTCCCCTCCAATGAAATCACTGCGTGAAAGCACATTGGCAGATCTGCTAGACCGAATTTCAAACAACCATATGTTATCTGTCATCGATTTTGCACTGGCACCGCGTGATGCCAAACCGGTTAAAGAGGATATTACCCCATGAATAAAGATAAAGCTTACTGGAGCGAAATCATTCGCACGCTAGTAGCCAAAGAAATGCGCGTAGAGCCCCAGACTCTTGATCCACAGAAAAAATTTACCAGTTACGGTCTTGATTCTATCGTCGCTTTGTCGGTGTCTGGGGATCTAGAGGATCTAACACAACTGGAACTTGAGCCGACACTACTATGGGATTACCCAACAATTAATGCGTTGGCTGAATATATCGTTTCTCAGTTGGAGCAGGGAGTTGCTTCGTGAACAACCTTGTACGACTGGAACCTGCAATTCTATCGCGCCATGCGATTTCTGCAGAACAGCTCGGCATCTGGTATATCCAGCGGCTTGAGTCGACTTGCAATGCCTACAATATGGTGGTGGCCTTTGATGTGAAGGTTAACCAACCATTAGGCAACAAGCCGATGGAGATTCTAGAGGCGGTAATGCATGATTATCCGCTGCTGCGTGTAAGCATGCCTGCCAATGATCAGGGTATTGAGCAACTTATCTGGGATCGTATCTATCCTAATATTATCGTGTCGGATGCCCGCCATGTCGATGCATCTGATTTGACGCAATTAGTCGAGCAGGATACGAAGCAGCCCTTTGATCTAACCCAGCCACCGCTGTGGCGTATTCATTGCTATGAGCGCAGTCAAAATCACTATGTGATTGCGGTTGTGATTCATCATGCCTTAATGGACTTCTGGTCGATTGGTCTCTTGTTGCGTGATGTCTGCAAACGTTTTGGACTAGTTACAGATTCGGATACAGTGAACGGAATCGAGTTCGCACAGTATGCAGATAAGCAACAGAGCACTGTGACCGATGATGCTGATGAGAGTCTACTCTTCTGGAAAAATGCGTTGCAACATGCACCACACGTGCATAGCATTCCGCTTGATTATCCACGTCCTGCTGTGCAGCAACATAAAGGCAGCTCACTGGTTTTCCGTGTGCCTGAGTCAGTGTCGTCTGGTCTTGTGAACTTGGCGAAATATTATGAGATCACGCTGTTTGGACTCGTACTATCTGGCTTTTATATCCTGCTCCACAAACTATCGAATGAAAATGATCTCGTTATTGCCACACCAGTAGCTGGTCGACTTGAACGCTCGCTGCGCAATGCACTAGGGCAGTTTGTCAATACGATTGCTATTCACATGGACATCGATGCTGATCAGACTTTACGTCAGTTTACACAGCAAGTGCAGGAACAATTAAGACAAAGTCTCAAGCATCAAAAAGTTGCCTTTTCCAGAGTGGTTGAGGCTGTTTCACCAAAGCGTGATGGCAGTATTAATCCATTGGCGCAGGTGGGAATGTTCTGGGAACGTCTAGGTGGCATGGATGAGTTTAAAGAACTACTCTTGCCAATCCAGACCCCAGCGACTTTGGTTGGTCAAGACCTGACGTTAGGAAGTTTTCCGGTTCGCCAGCAAGAAGGTCAATTGGATCTTACGCTGGAAATGGGCGGTGAATATCAAGGCGAACTCGTTGGCGTGCTGAAATACAACTCCGAGCTATTTTCTGCAAAATCTGCCGATAATATGGTGCAACTGCTGCAAGCTGTATTATCAGAAATGGTGGCTCATCCTGAACGTAAGATCGTTGAGTTAGATATCGCACCTGATTATAAGGATGGTATCCAGTTCGATGCCCTACGTGGACAGGCTACTGATTATCCTCAACATGATCTATTAGGAATGATTCTAAAGCAGATCGATGAACGTGGTGATCATCATGCTCTGACCTCGAAGGATCATGCGGTTAGCTATCGTGAGTTAGGTCAGCATATCGCTGGTATCGCTGAATATTTGCGTGTACATGGCGTTACTCGTGGCGATCGTGTAGGTCTGATGTTAGACCGCACGGCATTATTACCAGCAGCAATTCTCGGGATCTGGGCGACAGGGGCAGCCTATGTACCACTAGATCCGAATTTCCCAAGTGAACGTCTACATAACATCATCGAAGATGCTGAACCTAAAGTCATCTTGACTCAAACCGAGTTGATGGATGCTCTCACAGTTTCTGTACCGCGTTTGGATATCAATCAAGCTGGTGTTGTGCCCCTTGAGCAAGTACGCGAAACGCTTGCCTTTGGTGAGACCGCTTATGTGATGTACACCTCAGGCTCGACAGGTAAGCCTAAAGGCGTGCGTATTGGGCATCCTTCAATCATCAATTTCTTGCTATCCATGAATGATAGATTGCAAGTAACGACTGAAACTCAGTTGTTAGCAATCACCACTTATGCGTTTGATATTTCAATTCTTGAGTTACTCATTCCGCTGATTTACGGCGGTGTGGTGCATGTTTGCCCACGAGAGGTATCACAAGATGGCAATCAATTGGTGGATTATTTAAATGCTAAGTCTATCAATGTCTTGCAGGCAACACCGGCCTCTTGGAAAATGCTTTTAGATAGTGAGTGGATTGGCAATGCGGGGTTGACTGCACTCTGTGGAGGCGAAGCGCTAGATACTATTTTGGCAGAAAAACTGCTGGGTAAAGTTGGCTGTCTCTGGAATGTCTATGGTCCGACCGAAACTACGGTATGGTCAAGTGCGGCTCGTATCACTGATGCAAAATTTATTGATTTAGGCGAACCACTGGCGAACACCCAGCTTTATGTCCTTGATGAACAGCAGCGTTTAGTCCCGCCAGGCGTTATGGGAGAGCTTTGGATTGGAGGTGATGGTCTGGCAGTTGATTACTGGCATCGACCTGAGCTGACAGATGCGCAATTTAGAACTTTGCCATCTCTACCAAATGCCGGTCGACTCTATCGCACCGGAGATAAAGTCTGTCTGCGTACGGATGGACATTTGACTCATCATGGACGTCTAGATTTCCAGGTCAAGATTCGTGGATTCCGTATTGAACTAGGCGAAATCGAGAATGTTCTCAAACAGATCGACGGTATCACAGACGCAGTCGTGTTGGTTAAGATGACTACCAGCAACGATCAGAAACTAGTAGCCTATTTAATCGGACATGAGATTGACATTGCTAGTTTGAAAAAGACGATGCAAATCCATCTACCAGCTTACATGGTGCCAAATACGTTTATTACATTGGACCAGTTTCCAATGACGGCTAACAATAAGCTAGATCGTAAAGCGTTTCCTGAGCCTGTGTTTGAGCAAAGTAACGATTATGTTGCGCCACGTGATCCGATTGAAATTGAACTCTGTACTACCTTTGAGCAGATTTTGTCGGTTAAACGGGTTGGTATACATGATGACTTCTTTGACTTGGGTGGACATTCATTACTGGCTGTGAAGCTTGTTAATCACCTCAAAAAAGCTTTTGGTACTGAACTATCAGTTGCTTTGCTGGCCCAATATTCCACTGTGGCGAGTCTGGGCGAGATCATTCGTGAAAATAAAGAAATTAAGCCTTCCATCGTAATTGAGCTGCGCCGTGGAACTTACGAGCAACCTTTGTGGCTCTTCCATCCAATTGGTGGCAGTACCTTCTGTTATATGGAACTTTCGCGTCATCTTAATCCGAAACGTACCTTGCGCGCTATTCAGTCTCCTGGACTAATTGAAGCAGATGCAGCAGAAGTGGCAATCGAAGATATGGCGACGCTCTATATTGCTGAAATGCAAAAGACGCAGCCTGAGGGACCTTATTTCCTTGGTGGCTGGTGCTTTGGCGGTGCGATTGCATACGAGATCAGTCATCAGTTGCGTCAAATGGGGCAGCAGGTCACAGGGATTGTCATGATCGATACCCGAGCTCCAATTACAGAGAATGTGCCTGAAGATGCTGATGATGCGATGCTCTTATCCTGGTTTGCTCGTGATCTGGCTGCGCCTTATGGCAAGAAGTTGATGATACCAGCACAATACTTGCGTGAATTGAGTCCAGATCACATGTTTGATCATGTGCTTAAAGAAGCCAAGGCCATCAATGTTATACCTCTAGATGCAGACCCATCAGATTTCCGACTTTACTTTGATACCTATTTGGCGAATGGCATCGCACTCCAGACCTATTTCCCAGAGCCTGAAGATTTTCCGATCCTCTTGGTTAAGGCCAAAGATGAGCTGGAAGATTTTGGCGAAAGTCTAGGCTGGGACCAACTGGTTAAAGACACATTTACACAGGTGGATCTGCCTGGTGACCATTCATCAATTATGTACGCTGAGAATGTCGTGGCTGTTGCCCAGACAATTGATCAGATGTATCCAATTCCCGCATAAGAAATACAAGAAGGTAGAACCACAATGGTGACCATAGAACATGCTTTCCTCATACCGGCCGAGATTGACAAGGTTTTCAACTATCTTGCAAACCCGGCCAACGATGCAGGCTGGCAATTGTCGTGTAAGCATTCTGAACTGCTAGACAATACTCCGCGTGCGGGCAGCAAGTATGAAATCGGTTTTAGCTTTATTGGTCGTGAGATGTCCTTTAAAGGTGAAATCACCCATCTAGTACCGAATGAATTGTATGCGTTCAAAGTAGTGGAAGGACCTTTCCACTACACAGGTACTTATCGCTTCAAACCACATCCAGAAGGTACATGGATTGAATGGGTGTTTGAGGCTGAGCCAGGTAGCTTTTTTGGTGTATTGCCCCCAGCGCTGCTAAAAAAAATGGTCCTCGCCCAGTTCAAGAAAGACGTTGCTAATCTTGAAGCATTGGCTCAGAAGGGCGAAGCCTATGAGTCGGTTGGTAAGCAGACGCACGAGACCAATAAACCACGCCGCAAGACTCATCAGGTGATGGAACAATATGCGCGTTGGATTCTCAAACATCGCCGTATTGTGCTGACGGTGGTGATGCTCTTGACGCTTGCACTGGCGTATCTCGCATCTGGTGTAAAAATTATTATTGATCCAGATGCGCTTGCGCCCAAAGGACATCCTTATATCACCTCGACCAAGCTGATAGAAAAGAAATTCGGCTCCAAGTACATGGTCGTGATTGGTATTACACCGAAGCAGGGTGATATTTATCAGCCACAAGTGTTAGAAAAAGTTAAACGTATTACCGAAGAAGTTGATAATGCTCCGGGTGTGGTTCGATCTACTCTGATGAGTCTGGCTGCACGTCAGGCCAAAGGGATCACCGCCAATTCGGATGGATTTGATGCCAAGAAACTACTGCCGAACAGTTCTGTAACTGAAAGTGATGTCGATCAGCTGAAAAAACTGCTAGCACTGAATCCAATCTACATGAATTCAGTCGTATCTAAAGATCAGAAAACTGCTGCTATTTTGCTTGAGCTTGAGGAAAGTCCAGAGGGCTTCCAAAAGATGATGGGTCCGATCAACAAGATCGTAGCGGCTGAACAGTCTAAGGATATGACCATTAGTGTGGGCGGTAATCCTGTTTATTTGGATAAAGCCGAAGATTACTCTAAACGGATCAATATCTTGTTCCCGATTGCCATACTGGTCATTGGGTTATTGCACTTCGAAGCATTCCGCAGTAAGCAGGGTTTGATCCTTCCTCTAGTTACAGCTTTACTGGCTGTGGCATGGGGTATGGGTATGATGGGGTTGTTCAAACAGCCAATGGATATTTTTAACTCTCCTACACCTATTCTGATTCTGGCCATTGCGGCAGGGCACGCCGTGCAGTTGCTCAAGCGATACTATGAAGACTTTGATCGACTGACTGCCCAAGGTATGGAACCTAAAGCTGCGAATAGCGAAGCCGTGGTGCAATCTATGGTTCGTGTTGGTCCGGTTATGATATTGGCTGGCGGAATTGCAGCGGCTGGATTCTTCTCGCTGTTGACCTTTAATATTCCGACCATCCGTTCATTCGGTATTTTTACAGGAATCGGGATCATCAGTACGCTGATCATTGAGATGACTTTTATTCCTGTACTTCGCTCGATGCTACCACCGCCTTCGGTTACCAAGGTCGCACGCAAAGGTTTACCGATCTGGGACTGGATTCCAAAACGTATTGGTGATGTCATTTTGTCAGTTCGTCCGCGCATGATGCTAATGACTGTGATTGCAGTACTGGGTGTTTTTCTTGCTATTGGCACAAGCCGTATTGTGGTGGATAACGATAGCCGAAACTTCTTCTCGCGCGACTTACCGATGCAGCAAGATGACAGGTTTCTGAATCAGTCTCTTGGTGGCACAAACAGTCTCTACATCATGGTCGATACAAAGGTTCGTGATGGTATTGAAAATCCAGAAATTCTAAAAGCGATTGATAATACAGAGAAGTTCGCGAATTCAATTCCAGAGGTCGGTAAAACCATCTCTATCGTGGACTATATCAAGAGAATGAATCAGGCAATGAATGCCGATCAGCCACAGGCATTTCAGGTTCCAGCAACCAAAGATGTTGTTGCTCAGTATCTGCTGTTGTATTCCATGTCTGGTGAGCCGACTGATTTTGAATCTTACATTGATACGACTCAGCGCTATGCCAAGATCACGATTCTGTTAAAAACGGGTAGTAATCATCGTATTAAAGAAATTCTTGAGTCGCTAAAAACGTATATGGCGGGTCAATTGGGTGATAAAGCTGTCGTGAGTTTTGGTGGTGATGTGACTCAGACCATTGCTTTGACTGAAACGATGGTTCACGGCAAGCTCATGAACATTCTACAGATTTCATTTGCCGTATTCTTTATCTCAGCGCTAGTTTTCCGTTCGCTCTCTGCGGGACTAATTGTCCTGACGCCACTTCTGTTCTCGATTCTTGCAATCTTTGGTGTGATGGGCTGGCTCGACATTCCGCTCAATATTCCGAACTCCCTCATCTCGGCCATGGCTGTTGGTATTGGTGCGGATTATGCCATCTACTTCCTCTATCGCTTGCGTGAAATCTTGCGCGAAGAAGGGGGCGATATCAAAGATGCTATTCGTAAAACTTTAAGTACTGCTGGTAAGGCTTCGCTTTTTGTTGCGACTGCTGTTGCTGGTGGGTATGGCGTATTGTCCTTATCGCAAGGCTTCCATGTGCATCAATGGCTAGCGATGTTTATTGTGATTGCGATGCTTTTTAGTGTATTTGCAACCTTAATTATGGTACCTACAATGATTCTAATCTTGAAACCTCGTTTTATCTTTCCCTCAAATAAGAAGAACATTACCGTTGCACAAACTGTTGTGACAAGTCTTTTGTTGGGTACTGCACTCACCATGTCAATGCCTAAAACATCTCATGCAGATGAAGTTCAAGACATTGTTAACCGTAGTGATGATGCCTCTAAGTTCTTGTCTTCAAGTGCTAGTGCTAAATTTGTGCTGACGTCTAAAAGTGGCGAGCAACGCGTACGTTTGACCAAAAATATGACTAAGCTGGCTGGGAATACTCAGAACAATATGCGTTTGACTGAATTCATCTCACCAGCAGATGTACAGGGAACCACGACGCTATTGATTGAGAACTCAAAAGGCAGTGATAGTATGTTTGTTTATCTGCCTGCATTGAAAAAAGTACGCCGTCTGGCATCGGCGAATAAAGGCGATGCTTTTATCGGTACAGACTTTAGTTATGGTGATGTACTTGGCTATAAGTTAAGTGATTGGAAGTATACGAAACTGGCAGATGGTAAATTTAATGGCAAAGATTGCTACACGATTGAAGCAACGCCAATCAATAATACTGTGAAGAGTGACTTTGGTTATAGCAAACGTCGCATGTGCATCCTCAAAGACAACTTTGTTACAGCAACCATCGACATTTGGGATACTGCAGGTAAGCCGTTAAAACATATTGAGTTCACGGATATCCGTCCTTACGGCAAAGTGAAACCAAGATGGCAGGCCATGAAATCTATGGCAAAGAATCTACAAACTCAGCATATGACACAAGTTATCGTCAGTGATTTTGTCGCAGAAAAAACCTTATCCGATAAGATTTTCTCACCGCAGAGTCTTGAAAAATGACGCAAGGTACCTATTGGGTATTGGCATGTTGCAGTAGCTTTATGCTACTGCAGCATGCTTATGCAGATGACAGCGAAATTAGTTTTGTGAGCCAGAACTCAGCCAGATTCGATGTGTGGTCATCGGATCGTGATCTAAGCTCGTTAAAAAACATTGGGCAAGCAAGTTTCTGGTCCAATGGTACGCTTAAGTTTAACCCTGAGTTTAAGATCCATTACGACATAAATATTGGAGACGAAACGGACCATACTGTAAACCCAGATCAGGTAAGTAAGGTGAATCGCAACTTACGTGAGTTATATGCCTCTTATAACTGGGATCAGACGTTTTATCTCGACTTTGGTCGTCAGATTGTAGTCTGGGGGAGAGCTGACGGGATTAATCCAACGGATAATCTATCGCCCCGTGACTATACGCGTCTAGTGCCAGATGAGACAGATCAACGTCTTGGAAATGATGCTCTCAAATTAACGTATATTCCTGAATCTGGAACCAATAAATGGACGGCATTATGGTATCCGCGTAGTCGTTCAGATGTGATTCCATTGCGTCAAATTGCTGGTGTTCAGTATGACATAGACCGTAAGAGTCGTCCTGCGTTTGCAATGCGTTGGGATTATTCCGTAGATGGTCTGGATGTTGGGGCATCGTATTTCTCCGGTTTGGACCATATGCCCGATCTGTCAGTTCTTTCAGCATCTCCAACAGGGGAGGCAACATTGCAACTGAAAAATAATCCTATGTCTGTCTATGGATTTGATTTTAGTTATAACCATAACGATCTCGTGTGGCGAGGTGAAGCTGCGTATACAAAGACAGACTCGGATGGCAGCGAAGATCTTTCACATAAGAAAAATAATTTAACTGTGGTCATGGGACCGGAATTGTCATTAAAGAACTCCACGCTGAGTTTAGTAGGCGTGTACAAACATACGGAGGACTTTAGATCTGCCGACAGTCTAACAAATCCATCATTGAGAGAAGTTTACCGTTATCAGCAAACAATCAGTGACCAATATGAGCAGGATCAGTATGGAGCTATGCTGCGCTATGCACTTAACTTGCTGAACGATAATCTAAAGCTGGAAGTAACGGGATTCTATTTTGCACCAGAGCCTAATGAATTGTTGAGAGTACGTATTAATTACAGTCTCAATGATCACTGGCAGTTGAATGCAGGTGGAGATCGCTTCTGGGGCAAAAATGATACGGTGTTAGGACAATTTAGAGATAACAGTCTGGTGTATGCCCAGATTCGATATAATTTTTAAGATAATTCGCTCCAAAACAATGCTGGAGTGCCCAGTCCCTAATAAGGTGATTTATGGATAATTTAAATAACGCAAAAAAAGATAATTTTTCACGGAAGACCATATTAGTAACAGGTGCAGCAGGTTTTATTGGCAGCAGACTGATCGTTGAACTTCTGCGCGAAGGTCATCAGGTGATTGCTGCGCTGCGTAATGCCGCAACCAAGAAAGATAAGCTGTTAGGTTTCATTGCAACGCAAGGGTTAGTTGATCCCTCTATTTCGTTTGTTGAATATGATTTAAGCCGTGATTTTAAGCTGGACTCTCTGCTAGCGGATGCTCAGGCAAAGATCCATGTTGTCTATCATCTTGCTGCATCATTTAATTGGGGCATTAGCAAAGCTGAAGCAGAGCGTACGAACATTAAATCAGGAGTCGCTTTGATTGAATGGGCTGCAACATTGAAGCAGCTTGAGCGATTCATCTGGATTGGCGGATATCGTGTGGCTGCTCCACCGCAAGAGTCGGCTGATGATTTGTATTGCAAATACGGTGGTTACGAGGCTTCGAAAATTTTAGGGCATCAAGCTTTCATTGAGACCTGTAAGCGTTTAAATGTGCCATGGACTGCAATAAATCCAGCGACAGTCATTGATGGTTTCTATACGCATGGTGATATGCAATATATTGGCATTGCTGACATGATTGATAAGCTGTATCAGGGACGTCTGATGGCATTGCCAGGTGGGCGTGATACATTCCTGCCATTGTGCAATATGCAGTATATCGTGAGCTTTCTCATCCGAACGATGTCTTACCCTGAGACCATTGCTCAGGAGTATATGTTGCTTGATCCAGCGACACCAAAGTTTCATAGCTTGGTTCACCTAGCTGCCGAGCACTTAGGCGTCAGCGCACCACATTTACAGTTACCCAAAGTTCTGCTTGAGAAATTACCTGAGGTATTGCTTGGTGGTTCTAAAGAGCAACTCGCTTTCATTTCTAGCGAGCACTATCATGTCGCTGGGGCAGAGGCGCAGGCCGCGAAAATGGGCATCGCGGACCTAATCAATATCAGTCCCTATTACTCTCGTTGGATTGATCGCTTGGTTCTTACACGTTTTGGTCGCATGCAAGTACCTACACCTAGTGGTTTTGGCTATCAGAATCGATATTGGACAGAAATTTATACTAAACAGCCAGTTAAATCAGAAAAATCATCTGCATTATTTTTACATGGGATTCCATTTGATAGTGCATGCTGGTCTCCAATCATCAATAAAATCACACATGATCAGGTGGCTATGATGGACTTGCCGGGACTTGGGCGTTCAGGCAGTTATGAGGTGGTGGAAGATAACAACCGTCAGTTTATTGACACTGCTGCAAAGCTCTTAGCGCCAAATAGTGTTGTTATTGCACACTCACTAGGGTGTCTCTTTGCATTGAATCTTGCAAAGAAATATCCAGATAAAGTTGCACGCCTTATCCTGATATCGCCTTATTTTGTTCAGGCGCAGGCCGCTAAAATGTTTCGGATACAAACCCTCTCTAACCTTATTTTCCGTTTTGTGCCAAAAGATGTGATTGCTAAAGACTTGCATCCAGATGGGCAACAGAATCCGGCGGTTGGTTATGCGATGGATTCATTGCGTAGAGTGTCGGTAGCCAAGCATATTAGTGAATATATGCACCGCATTAATTTGCCAGAACAGCGAGCAACTCAAACAGCTTTGCTTGATGAGCTTCGATCTAAAGTTGAAATTATTGTGGGAGATAAGGACCCAATGGTTACTACAATAAATCCTGATATCCCTGTACATATCATAGCTGGTGCAGGCCATAATCCACACGTCACACATGTAGACGCGGTATATGACTACCTCGCGCCGGTTCTGACGAAATACATTAGCACTACAGCTTCCTAATGTCTGATCGTGCGCAAGTACAGGTTTATGTCTGCCCAGTTTCACGGGTACCACAAGACCATTTGGTATTGAGTCATTATCTCGGCTTTCTCAACGAGGCAGAAAAGCTGAGATATGATCAATATCACCCTAAAGCGGCTCGTCTTTTCTTGATCTCTCGTGTGTTAGTGAAGTCTGTGTTGGCAGATAAACTAGGTATCGCACCCTATAAGGTCAACCTCCAATTACATCCCAACGGCAAGCCTTTTGTACAAGGCAGCAACGCTGTGTATTTTAATCTTACTCACTCAGCAGACGTTATTATCCTTGCTGTGACTGAACAGGGGGAAATAGGAGTTGATATTGAACGAGTGGATCGTGAGTTCGATTGGACGCGTGTTGATAGTGTGTTAGCACCAAGTGAAATTGAATGGATTAAAGAGAAAGAACTGATTGATCCATTCAGTGTATATCAGCGGTTTTTTCAAATATGGACCTTAAAAGAAGCCTATATCAAATGTACTGGCGAAGGAATGAGCCGTCATTTAAAAATGCTCAACTTTCATGTATTGCCTGAACATATACAGTTTCTCGACTCAACCAATAATGCTCAAAAAACAGAAGAGTATTATTTTGAAAGCTATATCTATGATTCTAACTTCATCTTTTCCATATGCTTACAGCAGAGCCACAATATAGAATGCTTTAATCTGGATTTTTTTCAATTATTACCATTTATATCTATGAATCGAATAACCCCAATACCTTGCAAATATAACTAGATTGAATCGTTATAACTGATGATTTAAAAATGTGAATCTAGCAATGAAATACTTGGCCTTGAGCTGGGCTATTCTCAATAAAATATGCTGTGAATAGATAGACCTTAAATTATGAATCAATAAAAGAAAAAAGCCCCAGTCTTTCGACTAGGGCTTTTTAAATTTGGAGCGGGAAACGAGACTCGAACTCGCGACCCCAACCTTGGCAAGGTTATGCTCTACCAACTGAGCTATTCCCGCATATATAAGCAGTTT
>NZ_FODU01000011.1:0-106373 GCF_900110445.1 Acinetobacter sp. yr461 | reverse complement strand
ACAGGTACAGCAGAACCAGGTTCAACAGTGACAGTGACTTATCCAGATGGCACCACAGCAACAGTAGTTGCGGGTACAGATGGAAGCTGGACAGTGCCGAACCCAGGCTTGAATAATGGTGATGTTGTAACAGCAACAGCGACAGATACAGCAGGTAACGAATCGACACCAGCAACAGAAGTTGTAGATACTGTACCTCCAGTAATTGCTATTGATGAATTGGATGATGTTGATCCGATCACAGGTACGGCAGAACCAGGTTCAACAGTAACTGTAACCTTCCCAGATGGTAGTACCATTACTACTACTACAGAAGGTGATGGTACTTGGTCTGTAGCTAATCCTGGTACATTAGTAACTGGCGATGTTGTAACAGCAACAGCGACAGATGCAGCAGGTAATACTTCATTACCAGTCACATCTATAGTTCCAGTTTTCATTGATGCTATCGATGATATTGCTACGGTATTAAGTGAGATTACTCCTGTAGTAACTCATCCTGATATTCCGGGCGGTGCATTAGTAACCTTCCCATCATTATCATTGATTGGTCCAATTATTGACTTGAAAGGTCAAACACCAATTACAGTTACCGTACCTGAAGGTGGAATTGCATCGTTTGATGTATCTTTTGGTGGAGTGTTAATAGGTGGTGGTATTGGTTCTTATGACCTTAATATTCTTCGTTATAACGAGAATACGGGTGGATATGAACCGTACAGCAAAATAGATAATGCTGGATCCATGCTTGGAATTGGTTTAGGAGTCATGGGTGGTGGAGCATCTATCAGTAATCTACCTGAAGGACAATATGCGCTTGTATTAACTCCTGGTGAGGGCGTACAAGTGACAGGAATTGGTATTGCTTCAATTTCTGTTACCAACGAGGTATTGAGTGATTATGGTGATGTTGTAGCCAAAGGTAATGTGATTACTGCAAATAATCCTGAAAATCCTACAGATGTAGCAGACGTTATTCATGCTGGTGAAACAGCAACAGTTATTAGTGTTGCTAATGAAGATGGTGTAACAACTGCGTTACCACAAGACACTGAAGCATTTACTCGTATTCAAGGTGAATATGGTGAGTTGTTCATTGATAAAAATGGTAATTATGAATACATCCGTGATTTCACTGTTCCAAATAGTCTAGGTAAAGTAGATAGCTTCACTTATACGATTCAGGATAGTGATGGACATCAAGATACAGCGACTTTAAATATTCGCATTGATACAAATGATCTTGATATCACATGGCCAGAAGATCCAACTCAAGATGGTGTAGTAGAATTGACGGCAACTGATAATTCAGCAATAGCTGCGATTACTTTAGTTCCATCAACCAATACAACTGTTGATACGGGTAGCATGGCTGCAAGTAGTACGAAACCGTTATTTGGTGCTGCTACTTCGGTTGCTGGTAGTGATACGAGTGATGTGATTAATGTCGCTGCACATACTGCTGCATCGATTAATTTCTCTGTAACTACACAAGGTGGTATCTTAAATAGCTCTGCTAATGGTGATACTTTCAGTTATCAAGTACAAAAACTTGTGAATGGTGTTTGGACAACTCAACCTGGAGCATCAGCTTCTGTTGTACATTCATCACCAATCTTAGGTGATGCTGGCGGTACTGTGTTGATCAGCGGCTCTTATCAGGTTTCTGCATCAGACACTACTAGCCAATGGCGTGTCGTGTTTGGTAGCACAGAATCTAATATTCCTCTGATTGCTGGAACGAATACAACCACTGTCAACACTACAGTAAATGCTACTTTCACACATTATGATCAATTCGTTGGTAATGGTGCGACAGTAACGGCTACAGGTAACTTGTTAACAGATGATTCTGGTAATGGTGTAGATGTAACAGGTGGGGCAAGTACAAAAGTATTTGTAGAAACTTCACCTGGTACTTATGTACAAGCGAATGGTCAAACAATCACGGTTGAAGATGGTACCTTCGTTGTTTCGGCAAATGGAACATATACGTTCACAGCAAATAGTTCTGCGACTTCTGGTGATGTCGCTACATTGAACTATAAACTGGTTGCTGCAACAGGCGATGAAAGTACACCTGCAACATTGACCGTGAATATTGGTAGTGAGACCATCAGTACTGCTAGCCATGACATTATTAGTACAGGAGCTGGTGCAGATACAGTTGTCTATAACTTGCTGAACGCTGCTGATGCAACGGGTGGTAATGGTACAGATGAGTGGACTGACTTCAATTTGGCTCAAGGTGATAAAGTTGATATTAGTTCATTGTTAAATGGTGCTAATGCAGGCAATATCTCTAATTATGTGTCTGTTACTTCTGATGGTGCGGGTAATACTTTAATTAGTATTGATCGTGATGGTACTGGTAATACCTATAACTCAACCGATCTCATTGTATTGAAAAATACAGATACAACACTGGATGAGTTATTGAATAATAATCAGTTGTTATTTTAATTGATTATTGCTGATAGAAATCTGTAAATAGAAGAGAAGGCATAAGTGCCTTCTCTTTTTTTATTTAAAAACAGTTTTTAAAAGCATTAGTTACAGTAAATGGCTTATTTAATATTTTTGAAAGTAAAATTAACTAGATTTTTTTATTTTTAATAACTTTTTTTAAGAGACTTTGAAATTTATTTTTCTCTATATTGCTTTCGTTCGTTTTTTCTAGAGTTATCAATAAAGTATCTAAAATTTGTTGGTTGAAATGAGCTGAATTTTGATCAATTTCTTTCCAGTGATATAAATTCCAATTATTTAAAATAGAAATTTGTTGATCTTGTTTTCCAAGATTTCCAAGAAACTTTTTCATAAAGACGGTTCCTTTTAAATATTGATCTTGAAAAACAGGTTGTCCATCAGTGTATCTCTGTTGTATGAGAGAAGAGGGCAAAAGTAGTTTTCCATTAGATGTATCTATAAGTGTGGTAAGACGGTTCCATAATTGAGATGTCCTATAAGTTCTTTGCAAGATATATTTGTCAAAATCTTCTTCATTTTTCGGCAAATTTCTCTGTCCATATGTACCAAGCTTATCTTTTCTGATGATCCCTTCTGACCAGGCTGCCAAGCTTTCCGTGAGCCAAGGTTGCTTAAACATCGTATAACCGTAGGTGTAAAGATGAAATAATTCATGTTCAACTAATGAAGAGTCAGTAGTTAAATTTGGAATATTATTGCTAATAAGAATAATTAGAGCACACGCATTTTTTTTTAATGGATTATTGGTATGTCGATGGGGTTTATCATAAGCTAGTCCGAGTCCATTAAGCTTCTGTATTTGTATATCAATATATTGGACGTTATTTTTATAGCGTGGACTATTCAAAGGATCTTGGTAGCCTAAAACGGACCAAGCTTTGCGTATGGTATTTGCTTGAATAGCAATATTTTCTACATAGTCTGGAACATGATTTAGATTTTTATCTAATTGAAATTTTAAAGCATTATCGCCAGATGTAGTATAAAAAATACGCAGATTATCCATGCCATAATAGACTTTATCAAGTTGTGTAACTACTGGAGGGTTACTTGAATAACAATCAGTTTTTGCATGAATATAAGTAGATAAGCAAAATGTAGAAAATAATAAAACCAAACCCTTCTTATGCATAAAAAACATTACAGAATGGCCTGAAAAAGTGATTGCCATTTTTGTGCAAATTGTTTTTGATCAGTGAGTTGAGTACATGCATATGCATTTTCACTAAGTTTAAGCCTTTTTTGTTCATCTTTTAATAAAGAAATTACTTTCTGTGCAAATAACTCTTCATCTTGAAAAGTAATTAAATAGCCATTTTCATCATGATTAATCATGTCTGATGGTCCGTAATCGATGTCATAACTCACTACAGGGCAACCATGGCATAGGGCTTCTAAAACTGCCATACCGAAACCTTCAGATCGGCTAGAAAAAAGGAATAAGCTTGCTTTATTATATAAAGCATCAGTATCCTCATTATAGCCCATCAATTTAATATGGTTATTTAATTGATGTTCATCAATTTGACTTTGTAAGAAGTTATACTCACTTCCAAAACCATAAATGTTTAAATAAGCATTGGGGATTACTTCTACAACTTTTTTGAAGATCCTAATTAAGCTATCTAAATTTTTCGCTTTATCATATCTGGCAATAGTTAAGCAAAACATTGGATCTCTGTTTGAAAAATTGACATGATCGACAATTTTTTCATATATATGCGGAATAACAAATAGTTTACCTTCCATTCCAAAGCGCTGTTGAATATGTTGTTTTTGGCGTTCAGTTAAGATTACTAATGCATCTAATTCATTACTATATTTAAAGTAACTACGATAATGACGATTAATTGTAGAGTTTTGAATATCAGGACCATTTAAATGGGTGGCATGAATTGTACCAATAAAACGCATATTTTCTTGTTTTATCTCTCTAAGTGGTTCATAGAAATGAATTGCACGGTCGATAAGAATATACATTAGATCATTTTTATAAAGTTGAGAGATTTTTAGGAACCAGTATTGAATGAGTTGAGACTCAGTATCAAAAACCTCGTCAATAACACCTTGTTTATTAAATAAAAAAATATTTGAAACAATGTTTTTATTCTTTTCGTTGAGTTGATAGTTTTTTATAATAACTGGATAACCTTCTGTATGATAATAAGTTTCAGTTATTATCATTTGATTTTCTGGGTTGATGACTTGAATACAACTAAGATAACCATAAGAGTCATAAATAATCCGTCCTGTTTTTACTCCTTTTTTGAAAGTATTTACATAACTTAAAGTAGGAGAGTCATTTTGCCGTATTTCGTACAAATAGTTTTTATTATTTTTATCATGAAACCGCTGATTGTAGGTGAAAGGAATTATAGTTTTTAAAATGTTACTGTTAAACATTTCTACCATAGTATTATGAATTTTTTTATTAGCCAGTTTTAGATGAGTTCCTTGAAAATCACCATATAGATTGAGATAGCCAATAGAAGTAGGAGCTAAATTTGTAGTAATAAGGCTCCAATAATTTTCTGCAAGAGAGCGATCATAATCAGTAGTAATAATGGTGGGACTAATACCTAATTGTTCATTTAATATTTTTGCACGTTTTAAAAGAGCAAAAACCAATCCATTTTTCTTTTGGTCAATTTTTGGAAATAGAAAAAAATATTGAGTTTTCATAATAAATAACCATTTATAAAATATAATAAGATTTATTTGTTTGATGGTGATTTAAGCAGATCACTTTTTGTAAGAATTGGTGGATGATATTCATTTAAACCTCCTGTATAAATTTTATTTTTAAATTGATCAATAAAATCAAGTGGTTCCATGAAGTTTAGGCCTTTTAAATCATTTTTGTGAAATTTCCACCATTTCAAATTTATTAATTCATTAATAACTGTATTGTCAAATCTTTTACGAATGAGTCTGGCAGGGTTACCACCAACGATAGTATATGGTTCAACATTCTTTGTAATCACACTGTTAGAAGCGATTATTGCACCATCACCAATAGTAATATTATTTTTTAAAATAACATCTGATCCAATCCACACATCATTTCCAATGGTGACATTACGTCGGCTTCTAAAAGTATGTGTAACTGATGCTGGGTCAGTATCATGATAATCTTCAGTATAAAAGTGAGGAGAAGTAGAAACCCAATCGGTGAAGTGATGAGCACCCATAATTTTAATATTACTAGCTAAGCTACAATAGCGGCCAATAGAAACACCATAACCAAGACTTGAGGATGAGTATGAGAAAGCACCAATTGTACAAAGGCTTAAAACACTATTATAAAAATTATTATGTCCTTCAAGTTTCAAATCATTATTTAATGTAATAAGCCGATGTGGATTTTTTTTTAGGAAAAACATATTTATATTGAGCTTTTTAAGATTTTCTTCAATTTTAAAAAATTCAACACTTATTGTTTCATTTGATAAAGTAAATATTTCTTCATTCATAAAGATACCTTTAATTACTCTATTAAAAAGTTTTTGATATTTTTGATTCTAGAATTAGAAACTCCAAGCTAATCTTTGAAATACAAATAGTATGCAATATAGCCTGATAAGTTATGTTCTTGATCATCAATACGAGTACGAAAACGGTCATGCCTTACATAGAAAGAATTTAATATAGACTTGGGATTTTTCATATACATAGCTACTTCTGGATAGAAAAAACCTGTACGTTGAAATTCGGCACGTAATTTTATAAGAGATTTTAAATCTTCAAATCTAGAAGAGTTAAATAATTTTTCATGCCCTTGCTCACTTAGGCGACTCACCATTTTATAAGCAGACATCATCATTTCAAGAAAAGTTGCGTATGCTGTTTTTCGATTTTTAATAAAATCCATATGTTTTAAGTAGTTATTTATACCAAATTGATAGTATTTAAATTCTGGGCATAACATTGTTAATTCATTGGTACAATAACTTAGCCAATGATCATGATATTTTTCATATGAATTAGATATAAAGTTATCAAACATTAATTTAACAGTATCTAAAAGAAGCTTATTATTATTTAATTGATATAGTCTTAGTAGCGCTAGTGCAGCTTCACCATCATAATAAACAATTCTAAATTTTTCTTTAATAGATAAAGATGGGTACTCTAAGATATGCACTGTTTGTCCTGATTTATCAATCATTTGAATAATTCCATTTGCTATTTTTTCTGCATATTCTAGATATTTTTTATTTTTAGTAATTTCCTGATATTTTGTTAACATTAAAATAGCAGCTGCATTCGCACCAAGCTTGATCTCATAATTATTGTCATTTCCATCAATCATATGAGCAGTATCTTCATCGATTAACTTATAAAAATTTTTGATGCTATACTCAATAGCCAAGTGAATTTTAGGCCAATATTGATTATTCTCTTCAATCTCAAAAGTTTCTAAAAGAGAATAAATTGAAGTGCAATGCCGTATTGTATTGTAGCTTTTAATTTCATTATCAAATGCTGGAAAATAGCCATAGATAAATTTCCCATCTTCTAAAAGTTGATTGGATAGAAAATTAGCATTTTTATTAATTATTTCTTTAATATGAGATTTATCATTTTTATCAATGAATCTAACCCCATTTTCACAACCACCACTTTGAAGTTTAATGAATTTACCATTTTCGTAAAATACACTTTCAGTTTCAAAAAGCCATACATCATTAATTTTACTAATTTCTAATTCTTTTTGAATAGAAGGATATTTTTTCTTGATTGCATTATTTAAATTATTCTGGTCAATAAAGTTTTTTTGATCGTATGAAACTCCTCGTATGATTGCATTCCCATAAATTTCTTGCTCTAAAAAACATATATTGAAATCTTTATCAAAACTAATACCTTTCCTAAAATGATTATTATGCTTTTGATTAGATATATCATTGGTAACATCAGTCCAACTTTTTTTTTCTATTTGAGTTGCAATATCAAGTTTTATATAGGCTAGATAACGTTTATCTTTAAGAAAAATTTTTTCTAAAAAGTTATTTATTTTTTTTTGCAATTTTTGTATGTCAGCACTAGCGATTGAAAAAACTTTACAACGTTGATCTAGGCAACCATATGAGATAAAGACTATTTTTTTATCAGAGTCAGTCTGATCATATAGTGATATCCATTCACTGATCTGATTCTTTAAATTACTTAAATCTAAATATTTCAATTGATGTAGCATATTACGACCTAATTAAGTTAATCTTGGCTATAAAACAATTAAATTGTTTTAATCCCTTTTTTAAAAAATAATAGAGTGATATTTAATTCTGTTTGTTATTGTATTTGTTTTTTTGTGGTACTAGAAGTGATTTTAAGGCTTGAGTTGTGTTTAAAATTATTCGAAATTTAATTCATATGTTTTAATTTTAGTGTAATTTAAAACATAATTTATATTTTTAATGTAGTCTAGCTTAATTTTTTTGATAAAAATAAATGGATTATATAGTTTTTAATATTTCTATTTTTTTTGTTGTTGTGTCAACTAATCTTGGTTGTTAGTTTAATTATCTAAAGTTTATCTGAATTAAAAAGGTTAATTATGAAAAAAATAATTTCTTTATTGATGTTGTTAGCTGCTAATCATAGTTTTGCTGAAACAGTTAGTATTGATTTAACAAATGGAAATTTTATCGGAGATGATGCGTATAAAGTTGTTACTTCGACTCAAGCACAATGTACACAATTAGATAATTCTGGGATCGGAAGAACTGTATGGGTTGAGGTAAATTTAAATGGTTACTCATATAAAGAATGCATACGATATTATTCTGCCGGATTACTCGAAAATCAAAGTAATAATAGAGCAATTGCCTATTTTTCTGGTGATGTAGGAATTGTAGGGGGGGCACCTCCATCATATACTAATCTAAAACCACAGGACATGGTTAATAAAGCAGTCACTGCGTCCACAGAGTTATATAATTTCCCATATGTTTTTGTAGCTCGCCCAGGAATTTATGGATCGTCTGGTGTACATAATGGTGCTAGAAAGCCATTAGAATCTTTATTAATGTCTGAAGCATTAAATAAAATTAAACAAAGACATCAAATCCTTAATTATGTGTTAGTTGGACATAGTGGCGGTGGACATATTGTATCTGCCTTATTGTCAAAAAGGACTGACATATTATGCGCTGTTCCAAGTTCAGCTCCTTCATCACCAAAAATACAGGCTGAAGCATTGGGGAAGACACCTGATCCAAGACTATTTGAAGCTGTAGATGCAATAACTGCACTTACACCTAAGCACCCAGCGAATAGAGTATTTGTAGTAGGGGATTTAAATGACAGTATTGTACCCTGGGTTTCCCAGAAGGTACTGCATGACAAGTTGATTCAATTATCTTGGACGTCAAATATCATAAATTTACAAGCAATTGACGGATCTCATCATAATCTGGCTGAGAAAGCTACAAAGATCGCAGGGATGTGTGCAAGGGGGCTACCAACCTTAAATATTCTTGACCAAGCAGCAAATTTATAAGCTTACTATATTGTTTGCGTAGAACTAAAAGTAATATTAGATTTATCTGGTTAATGAGAAATAGTTTTACGCAAATATTAAAAGATGAACTTACATTGAATCCATAAGTTGATCTATTGAGTTGATTATTAGTTAAATAGATCATTTATAAATGAAATAAAAGTTGGGATGAGGAGGAATATAGTTATAAAAACTATAAATTATGGAAAATAAATTGTGAGCGCATTCTATCTTTCAAATTTTTTATAATGTTTGAAATTTAAGTATTTAAAACATAATTTTAAAACATTTTTTAAGTTATGCGTGAGTTTAATGTATGTAAAATAAGGATATTTTTTGTACTATGGGAATTTATTTTGAACTTAATTAATTTGTAATTGATAAGGCCTAGTTCTCATGTGAATATAATCTTGAGGATGTTGTTATATAACTTTCCTCGTATTTCAGGTTTGAGTGATATTCACTAAGTCCACACCTTATAGGATGTGGACTCTTCTTAATTAATAAAGAATTTAAAATTATATTGATTTCTTTTATTATAATTTAAGAGTGTATAGTTGAATTTAACATAAACCTATTATAGTAATATATCTATTATTAATAATCCTGATTCTATAAATTTTAATTTAAGATGGATTTTATAAAAATGGATGATTATATATTTAACATGAGGATTAAAATTAATGAAGAATTTACTTCTATTTAAAATCGTATTTTCATTAACACTAATCTTGACGGGTTGTGTGAATCAGCCATATGGTCATCAATCAGTTTATTCACCACCTTCTATTAATACCATTGCTAGTCATAAATTGTATTTAATATCAGAAAAATCAAACCACCCTAGCTTTGGTACAGGAGAGGTTACAGAAGATAAAGCCTCTCAATATGCAAGTAATCATAAGAAGACAGTAATTTGTGATAAACATCATTATTATGCTGCCAGTAATGTTATTAGTGATCTGAAACAGACAAAAATTATTTTAGTAAGTGGTGAAGAGATTAATGTTTCTAAGTCATGCTGGGTAGAAGATGCAAACCCCAAAAATTCAATTTATGTTTCTAAATCATCTGTTAGTCATGGTTTTTGATAATTAAACAATAAAAGGAGACTAAGCCTGACTAGCTTGGTCTCATTATAATTCATTCAAATAATTTTTATTTAAAGATTTAGCTGTTTAAAGTAAAATAATTAATTGAAGCGATAGCCTGAAAATAATTTTTGTATAACTTTATATTGGAATCTATTATTTTGTTTTTTTCAATTTTTATTAAGTAGATCTTATTACCATTTACTTCTTTTCGTTTTGAAATATATTCTATAGCTAAGCCAATTTCATTTTTTTCATACTTGTTTATTTTGTTTAAGTTTAATGTCACTAGAAAAGTAAAAAAACCTATTTCTTTCATTTTCTCTGCATAGAAGGTGGCATAAGTTCTGGTGCTTTTTATTAACCCTGTATCAAAAATAATAATAGTTGGGAAGGGTCCAATTCCTTTCGGAATATAAATATCACCTGTTGCTAAGCCTATTGAGGACTTCCAAAAAATATCATTCATATTAAATATTATCATATTTTAAAATAAATAAATTTTCATAATAAATGCTTTAAAAACATAAATTTGCTTTTGTTAAAAGCTGAAATTTATAAATTTCAAATGGTTAGTTTGTTAAGAAATTATTTGAAATAAAATTACACTATTAACATTTTCTTAAAAGTTAAATCGTTTTATTTCATGGGAAACAACTCTACGATGTAAATATAATATAATCAATAGTAAATCTATATAAATTATATTTTTACATAAAGTGTTTTGTTTTAAATTATTGAAAATAAATATTATTTTTATTGAATTGTTTGAGAGTTAACTAATTATGTTTTTATAGGTAGCGTAATCATGATGAAAGACATAAAACTAATTTTAAAGAAGTATAAGAAAAACTAACTTAATATAGAATTAATTATATCCATTCTTGATAATCGTATCTAAATTTCAAGCATAAAAATAAATAATATACAATTGTATTTCAACAGCTTATCTAATTTTTTGCTTGAAATTTAATTAAGCTCATTTAGAGGACTAATACTATATAATTCATAACTCTTCCTTTTTATATTATTCCATATGTATGTCATAGATCATTTAATCCAAAATATTTAATAATTACAATGCATTACTTTTCGATGCATTGTTTAAAATTCTCTGAATTACTGTTCTTGTAACTGCAAATTCTTTAGCGAGTGAATATACGCTGTAGCCTTTCTTAAACAATTCAATTACTCTATTTTTTTGTTCATTATTTAATATTTCTGGACGACCAACTTTTCTTGTTGGTTTGTGATCCTTGAATTTTTTATTGTCAGCCTTAAATAATTTCTCAAATTCAGCTGATAACTTTAAAAAATGAAGAAAGAAAATTTTTAAGTCACCATTAATTTCATTTTTAGAGTAATCCAAGCATATCAGCCGGATTTTTTTTTGATCAATTTTATCAACTATTCCTAAAATTTCTTCAAAGCTATTTCCTAAGCAATCCATGCTTTTTATCACTAAAATATCACCTTCTTCTAAAGAGTAACTTATTAAATTAAGAAATTTATCTCTATAAGCAATAGATTTATCAACAGATACTTCTTCTACTACTAATCTATTCTTTTGGATTTTATAGCCATACTCACTAAAAAAAGAGATATACCTAGAAAATTCAAATTGCAAATTAGGCTCTATTCTAACATAGGCATATGTACGCATATTAAAACACCAAAATTAAACAAAAACAAAACAAATATTAGCATCTTATTTTTTTAAAAAAAACATGAACTAAATCACAAAAGTGTACTATACAGTGTTTAAAACATAATAATTAAGTACATAGTTAAATAATTACTTTTTCAAATTTTTATTAACTTCCATAATCATGTTACCTAATAATTTTATTGGCTTTTTGGGTTTAGTATATTGTATATTAAATTAACTAATTACTTAAGCTACTCCTGAATTTAATATAAATTTGATATTAAAATCTAGTTTTATTTTTTATTTGAACTAATTTGAATGCACAAAATATAACAAAGTAATAACTTGTTAGTTGTAAGATTATAGATGTTTGATGTAGGTATTTGATTTTTAATGATTTGTATGTTTATTTTATTTTATTTTTGATTGTGTGTTTAAATTTATTGTAAATTTAAAACATAGTTTTAAAACAATTTTAGGTAATATATTATAGAAATTAATGAGTTTATTATTATAAATATTTTGTCACTGTGTTTATGATATTTTGAATGTTTTATTTAAAGTGGATATTTGATTTAATGTCTAGTGATATTTAAGTTCTTGTTGATGATTATAATACTGATATTTAAGACCGAAATTGATGATTGATTTAACGGGCAAATGTTTTTTGTGTTTATATAATATTTTTTTATATTATATTTTAATTGTTTTGGATGGTGGTAATATAAGAAAATTTATACTAGTATAAAATTATAAATTTAAGACATTAATTATATAACAAACAATAAGTGAAGCTCTAAAAGTATCTAAAAGAAACTCTTCGATTTGAACATACTTTGGAAATACACTTCACATGACTCTAAGGGATAGGGGGGGAGCATGCGTATTTATGCTTATATGCGGGTTAATTCTAATATTGATGAATTAGACAAAGAAAAAGAATCTTTTATTTCATTGTTAAATACTTTTAATCATAAAGTTCCATATAGTAGAGTAGTACTGGAATTGGCTTCAGTTGATAAGTCTATATCTTTACGGACTATATTTTTTAATTTGATTAATTATTCTTTAGAAGAGGATGATTTTTTAATTGTTAAAGGAATTGACTGTTTAGGGAATAGTTTTAAAGAAATATTATCTACAATTATATTGATTGAAAAAAAACAAATCAAATTGATTATTTTGGAATATTTTAATTGTGAGTTGAAAGAAAGTATTAGAAATGATTTTATTCATTTTATAGAAATTTGCATTAGTTTTGAAAAACTTTTCTTGCTCGATCAATCTACACAAAAGAATCATAGATTATCTAAAAAAGTAGGTAGACCCGAAAAACTAACAAACGAACAAAAACAGGAAGTTATTAATAAATTTAAAAAAGGATTTAGCGTATATTCTTTAGCTAAAGATCTTGCTGTATCAAGGACTGTAATACAAAGAATACTTGAAAAATCCAGTAAATAACTATAAAGGTTAATATGGGGTTTTTATATTGTGATTAATAATTGATTAAAATATTTTTTGATTATTTTAGTGATTTTTTATGTATTAAATTGTGTTTTAATTTTTAATTTAATAGTTATTAAATAATATTTTTATTTTAAAATTAAATTCATATTGATGTTTTTATTTTTCTATTGATATTGTTATGTGTATTTTGTAGCCCAACTTTAATTCATTGAAAGTTATATTACTTGACTATGCGATTAATTTATACGATGCGTTAACTTGAAGTATAGATATGAGTATTGATTTAGATAAATGGAAGTGTCCTGTATGTAATGGTTTTATAGCGGTTGATCATTCAAAAATTCAAAAAGAAGATGCAGTACAATTTGTATTTAGACGAATAAATAATAATGATTCCTTCTACTTTATTTATAGAGTTGGTTTGGTCGTTGATCGAAAAGAAAAGTTACTAACTATTGAGTATAAGGATAGGCTATATAAATCTCTCGATAGTGATATTTATCCTGTAAATGCTCCAGCTCTTATTGTCTATAATATGTTTTGGATTTGTGGTTGTTAGTTTTTGAATATTAAAAAAACGCTTATTTTTTGTTTAGTTAAAACTACTCTGGGTTTTTATTGTTGTAATTTATATTATTGATTTTTAAAGTTTATTTTAGCTGTATTGTATGTCGGATCTGTTTGAGCTAGTGAATTATACTTTAAATAAAAAAAACCGCTATCAATAGCGGTTTTTATTGTTTGGCAGATGCTTAAACTTACCAGCTTAACGCACCACCAGTTTGGTAGTCAGTTACGCGCGTTTCAAAGAAGTTCTTCTCTTTACGTAAGTCCATCATCTCAGACATCCATGCAAATGGGTTGGTTACACCAGCAAATTGCTCTGGTAAACCTAACTGAGATAAACGGCGGTTACAGATGAATTTCAAATATTCTTCCATCATGCTTGCATTCATACCCAATACACCACGTGGCATAGTGTCACGCGCATATTCGATTTCAAGCATTGTGCCTTCAACAATCATTTGAACCACTTCTTGTTGGAACTCAGCACTCCAAAGGTGAGGGTTCTCAATCTTGATTTGGTTAATCATGTCAATACCAAAGTTCAAGTGCATAGATTCATCACGCAAGATGTATTGGAATTGCTCAGCAACACCATTCATCTTGTTACGACGACCCATACTCAAAATTTGAGTAAAGCCACAGTAGAAGAAGATCCCTTCAAGAACACAGTAGAACGCGATCAAGTTACGAAGTAAACGTTGGTCGTTTTCAGGTGTACCTGTGTGGAAATTAGGGTCAGTTAAAGATTGAGTATATTTCAATCCCCACGCTGCTTTACGTGCAACAGATGGAACTTCACGGTACATGTTGAAGACTTCGCCTTCGTCCATACCTAAAGATTCGATACAGTATTGGTAAGCGTGAGTGTGAATCGCTTCTTCAAATGCTTGACGCAAGATGTACTGACGGCATTCAGGGTTAGTAATGTGGCGGTAAATTGCCAATACCAAGTTGTTTGCAACCAAAGAGTCAGCAGTCGAGAAGAAACCTAAAGAACGCATAACAATCGTACGCTCATCTTCAGTCAAGCCATTTTCAGACTTCCAAAGCGCGATGTCTAGGTTCATGTTTACTTCTTGAGGCATCCAGTGGTTTGCACACCCGTCAAGATATTTCTGCCAAGCCCACTCATATTTAAATGGAACAAGCTGGTTCAAGTCCGCACGACAGTTAATCATGGCTTTGTCGTCAACTTGAACACGTTGTGCGCCCATTTCTAGCTCTTCAAGGCCAGGAGCAACATCTAAATGTTCTAAGGCTGCAGAGGCTCTAGCCACCGTATCGGAGGCAACTGTTGGTCGCACGGAATGGGTTCCAGCGGATTGTGAAGTTGCCAAGCTCTGCGATGATGACTCCGCAGAAGATACATTCTGCGAATTAGTCGTTTTTTCCGATTTGACGGGCGCAGACTTGAGTTCAGGTGCAGCCGGTTTTTGCGAATCATCTTCAAAATCGTCCCAACTAAGGATAGACATTTTTGTTCTCTCTTCGTTGTGTATATCTATATTTGACATCTCTTAAACGAAGATGTCCCTACTATACGCTTTTAATGTGTAAACAAAATTAAGTTTTATTGAGGTATGACCAAATTTTGGGCCTTTGGTCTCTACTACTTATTTTGCTTACGCTGTTGCTTACGTATTGTGAAAAATGCGTAAATCAGCGGTATATAAAAGAAAAGAAAGGCAAAGATTAAAACTCCAACACCAAGCATATAGTTATGGCTGAGATGAGAAAGCATAATCTTTACCTCTTGTAAAATTGCTCTTTAGCGAAAAAGAGCAATTTTATTGAATATTATTGGCAAGCTTCGCAATCAGGATTGTCGATTGAACAAGCCATTGGAACTGGAGCTGCTTGGGTAAAACCATCTTCTTCAACTGCTTCAGGCTTTTTCGCTTCTACAACAGGGGCAGCAACCGGAGCCGCTTCAACAGTCGCAGGTTTAACTGCGTTTAAAGCACCTGTGTTGATTGTAGATTTTTCAGCAGAAGTTGCACCTAAAGCTCGGAGGTAATAAGTCGTTTTAAGACCACGTAACCATGCCATCTTATAAGTGATGTCAAGTTTCTTACCGTTTGCACCAGCAATGTAAAGGTTAAGCGACTGAGCTTGATCGATCCATTTTTGACGGCGTGATGCAGCATCAACGATCCAGCGTGTATCTACTTCAAACGCAGTAGCAAAGATTGCTTTTAATTCTTCAGGAATACGAGCAATTTTTTGAACTGAACCTTCGAAGTGTTTCAAGTCATTAACCATCACTGTGTCCCAAAGACCACGTTCTTTTAATGCGCGAACGAGGTATGGGTTAATGACAGTGAATTCACCAGACAAGTTAGATTTCACATATAAGTTCTGGAATGTTGGCTCAATTGATTGAGAAACACCACAAATGTTAGAGATGGTTGCAGTAGGAGCAATCGCCATCACATTTGAGTTACGCATACCGTCTTTTTGAACTTTGGCACGTAAAGTATCCCAGTCTAAACGTTGAGTACGGTCAACTTCGAACATACGTTCTGGACGAGATTTCGCAACAATTTCTAAAGAGTCGATTGGGAGGATACCTTGATCCCACAATGAACCTTTGAATGTTGAGTAAGCACCACGTTCAACAGCCAAGTTGCTTGAAGTTTCAATTGCGTAGTAGCTAATCACTTCCATTGATTCATCAGCAAAATCAATAGCAGCGTCTGAACCGTAAGCGATGTTCATTTCATATAGAGCATCTTGGAAGCCCATGATACCCATACCCACAGGGCGGTGTTTCATGTTCGAGTTTTTCGCTTGTGGTACAGCGTAGTAGTTAATGTCGATAACGTTATCGAGCATGCGTACTGCTGTTTTAATTGTGCGAGCTAACTTCTCACGGTCTAACACACCACCTTGAACGTGTTGTACAAGGTTGATCGAGCCCAAGTTACATACTGCAATTTCGTCTTGATTTGTGTTCAAGGTAATTTCAGTACATAAGTTAGATGAGTGAACTACACCAACATGTTGTTGTGGTGAACGTAAGTTACATACGTCTTTGAATGTAATCCACGGGTGACCAGTTTCAAACAGCATAGAAAGCATTTTGCGCCATAAGTCTTTAGCACGTACTTTCTTGTGTAGCATGTTTGTTTCTTTCGCTACAGACTCATAGTAAGCATAACGCTCAGCAAATTCAGCACCAGTTAAGTCGTGCAAGTCTGGAGTTTCAGAAGGCGTAAATAATGTCCATTCACCATCTTCAAATACACGTTGCATAAACAAGTCTGGAACCCAGTTCGCAGTATTCATGTCATGTGTACGGCGACGGTCATCACCAGTGTTTTTACGAAGTTCTAAAAATTCTTCGATGTCTAAGTGCCAAGTTTCTAAGTATGCACATACTGCACCTTTACGCTTACCACCTTGGTTTACCGCAACAGCTGTATCGTTCGCAACTTTCAAGAACGGAACAACACCCTGAGACTTACCGTTTGTACCCTTAATGTAAGAGTTCAAGGCACGTACAGGTGTCCAGTCATTACCTAAACCGCCAGCCCATTTAGAAAGCATTGCGTTGTCACGCATTGCGCCATAAATGTCATAAAGGTCGTCGCCAATCGTTGTTAAGTAACAACTAGAAAGCTGTGGACGTAACGTACCTGAATTAAACAGGGTAGGCGTAGAAGCCATGTAGTCGAAGCTAGACAATAAGTTATAGAACTCGATTGCACGTTCTTCTTTATTTTGCTCATTTAACGTAAGACCCATCGACACACGCATAAAGAATAATTGCGGTAATTCGAAGCGAACGCCGTTTGAGTGAATGAAGTAACGGTCAAATAAAGTCTGTAAACCTAAATAGGTAAACTGATTAGAGCGTTCTGGCTGAATTGCTGCTGCAAGTTTCTCTAAATCGAAATCAAGCAAGTCTGGTGAAAGCAAATCAAGCTCTACACCTTTTTTCAAAAAGGCTTCGAGTGCAGTGTTTTCAGGAGTATCTGTAGGCAAGCCTAAGAACGCTAAACCTGTGCTCACTAATTCACTAGAGAGCAAACGTGCAGTCACGTAAGTATAGTTTGGTTCTTGTTCAATACGAGTACGTGTTGCCATCATCATCGTAGTGGCAATATCAGTCTCTTTTACGCCGTTATATAAGTTTTTAACGGTTTCATCGACAATAGCCTGAACGTCAATACCTTCCAAACCTTCGGCTGCTTTAGCTACAGTTGCTTGCAATGCACTTAAATCAAGTGGCTGAAGCTGACCATTTGCATCGGTCACTTGTAACGTAGGATGGTGGTTTGAGTTCGTTTGCTGACGAGCAGTCGTACGTTGTTCGCGGTAAATTACGTAAGCGCGGGCAACTTTCTGTTCTCCGGTACGCATTAAAGCAAGCTCAACCTGATCTTGAATTTCTTCAATATGGATCGTACCGCCCGATGGTAAACGGCGAGTGAAAGTATTTAATACCATTTCCGTCAGTTGGGTAATACGGTCGTGAATACGGCTTGAATCCGAACTCTGTTGACCTTCCACAGCAAGAAAAGCTTTACCAATCGCAACAGAAATTTTCTCTGCATCAAATGCAGCAACATCTCCAGTGCGTTTGATCACCTGAATTTGACCGGGAGTCGAAGTAATTACGCTCATGCCAGCATAGCTCCATTGTCACTTTTGTTATGTTTATAGACCGTTTGAACCGAGCAAAAAGTATGCCACGATGTTTGAGGGATAAACACAAGACTTAGTAGTTAAAGTTTATTTTGAACACAAGATACGGGATTTTTCATAGCAGATCAATCTTGACTTTTTAGTAATTTTTTATCTGTATGATTTGATGGGAGATAGCATAGCAAAGCTATCAAAAAACACTTATAGATAACTTTGTGGATAACTCAAAAAACAAGCACTTAAATACAATTAAAGCAGTTAAAGAAATAATTTGTTTAATATTCATACATTGGAAATATGAATAGAATATGAAATTTAATAACAATAACTAAATGTTAAAAACACGAGAAAATTCAAAGGTTAATAAAATGCAACAAAACATGGTTGTCATGTATCAGTTTGGTGAACGCCTACTTGTTTACAATGTAAACGTGTGTATATTGCAAATGATAAACGAATGTATCTGCAAGATTTTTAAGATGCATGTAATGAGATTTATAGGGGCAATGATATGAGCCAAGAAGAAAAGTTACCAAAGATTCTGATCGTTGAAGACGACGAGCGTTTAGCACGATTAACTCAAGAGTATTTAATCCGCAACGGCTTGGAAGTTGGTGTAGAAACTGATGGTAACCGTGCAATTCGTCGTATTATTAGTGAACAACCAGATCTAGTGGTCTTGGATGTCATGTTGCCGGGTGCCGATGGCTTAACCGTTTGCCGTGAAGTTCGTCCACATTATCATCAACCGATTCTTATGTTGACTGCACGTACAGAAGATATGGATCAGGTACTTGGCCTTGAAATGGGAGCGGATGACTATGTCGCTAAACCAGTTCAGCCACGCGTACTTTTAGCACGTATCCGTGCGTTATTACGTCGTACAGATAAAACTGTAGAAGACGAAGTTGCACAACGTATCGAGTTTGATGACCTTGTAATTGATAATGGCGGCCGTTCAGTAACGTTGCATGGTGAGCTTGTTGATTTCACTAGCGCAGAATATGACCTATTATGGTTGCTTGCATCAAATGCTGGCCGTATCTTATCGCGTGAAGATATCTTCGAACGTTTACGCGGTATTGAATACGATGGTCAGGACCGTTCAATCGATGTCCGTATCTCACGTATTCGTCCAAAAATTGGCGATGATCCTGAAAATCCAAAGCGTATTAAAACAGTACGTAGTAAAGGTTACTTGTTCGTTAAAGAAACCAATGGGTTATAAGATCTGCATAAACTTCCTATAAGGTTGGTCGAGTGTTTAAACACAGCATATTCCTGCGAATATATGCGGGACTGGTAATTCTTGTTGTTTTGGTTGCCGTTTTTGGTTATTTGCTTGTACAAATCATCAATTATCAACGGGCACAAGAATACCGAGAGTCTTTAACTGATGGTATTTCTTATGTCATTAGTGAGGGAGTCGCTCGACAACCGGGGAAGCAACAGAAAATAGACTGGGTTTCAGATGCATCGGATTTATTGGAACTTCCAATTTATTACACTGATGCGAGCAAGGTTGAGTTATCTCGTACCGAGAAAAAACGGATCGAAGCTCAAAAATCTGTTGTCCGTTACGATGCCAGTAATAGTATTGCGTATATTATTATTGGCTTACGTGATGATCCTCAGCACTATTTATCCATAAAAGTTGACAAAATTAGTGAGCGCCAAATGAAGGCTCTCCCTATTTTTGTACTTGATTATCTAATGTTTTATCCGGGGCAAGAACAAGAATACCTTGCCAAGATTCAAAAACATTTCTCATATCCAATTAATATCTACAATATTCAAGATGTTAATCTGGATTCCGAGCAAATTGGCCGTTTACGCCAAGACCAAAGTGTCATGTTGTACAAAGATAGTGCAACAATGCGTGGTACGACCATTTCGATCGTATCTCCAATACCAAATCATCCTGCACAAGTTCTGGTTCTTGGACCGGTTCCGATGTTTAACTGGATGCCTTTACAGCTTTCAGCAGGAATTACCTTATTTAGCCTATTCCTACTAAGTTTAGGTGTTTACGGTCTTATCTTGCCGTTAGAACGTAAAATTCGCCAAGTCCGTTATGCGTTAAACCGTATGAAGTCTGGTGATTTGTCATTGCGTGTTCCTATTGAAGGAAGTGATGAAATGGCAAACTTGGCATCAAGTTATAACAACATGTCTGATCATATTCAGCGTTTAATCGAGGCTCAGCGCGAGTTGATGAGAGCAGTATCTCATGAGCTTAGAACGCCGGTTGCCCGTATACGCTTTGGTACAGAAATGTTGGCAGAAGAAGACGATTACAACCATCGTATGCATCAGGTTGATATGATTGATAAAGATATTGAAGCGCTCAATACCTTAATTGATGAAATCATGACTTATGCAAAACTAGAGCAGGGTACACCTTCATTAGATTTTGCTGAAATTGCTCTATTCGATGTGTTGGATCAGGTTGCGGTAGAAACCGAAGCTTTAAAAACGCAAAAAGAAATTGAACTTGTTGCTCCCCCTGTTTATCTGAAAGTAGATGCAGAGCGTCGTTATTTACATCGGGTTGTTCAAAACTTGGTAGGTAACGCTGTTCGTTATTGTGATAACAAAGTCCGCATTACAGGTGGTGTTCACAGCGACGGTATGGCCTTTGTTTGTGTTGAAGATGATGGTGCTGGAATTCCGGAACAAGATCGTCAAAGAGTATTTGAAGCCTTTGCTCGTTTAGATGATAGCCGTACTCGTGCGTCGGGTGGCTATGGTTTAGGCTTGTCAATTGTAAGCCGTATTGCTTACTGGTTCGGTGGTGAAATTAAAGTAGATGAAAGTCCTACCTTAGGTGGAGCTCGCTTTATCATGACATGGCCTGCAAAACGCTTTAAACAACCTCCTTTGAAAGCCAATAAAAAAGCACCTTCATAAAGGTGCTTTTTTATTGCATTACTTATAATCGAGTTGCATCTGGTTCCAAAATAGGTTTTCCGCTTCTTAAGCTGGTCAACGCATCGGAATTAAAGTCGATCAGCAACGAATTATTTTTTGCATCGATCTGGTATTTTTGAATAAGAGGTTGATCTCCATTAAGCGTTTCTATTTTATATTCATCCGCAATATGCAAAATACCTTCTAGGTTTGTTGTGGTTGACGCAAAATCCTGCCTAAATATTTCATAGACATCTCGCAAGTCAAAAATTGCATTGTTAGCATCTGGATGTTTGTGAATATAGCTTTCTATATGTCGCACAAGTAACTGTGCAAACAAGTAGTAGTTTGGTTTATGCGTATATTCTAGAGTCATGCATTTTTCTCCTTATTATCTGTTATTAGCATACATGGCAAAATATAGGATATTGTATAAAATTCATTACACTAGATGATTAAATGAAAACCTATAAAGATATAAAGACCCGATTACGCCCTTGGCGTTTTGCTTGATATAAAGCGTCATCTGCTTCTTTAAATAAATTTTCAATCGCTCTATGAGAAGATGGGGAATATAAACTTATGCCAATACTCACTTGAATGAAAATTGGTAATTTCCCATAAATATAAATCGGTTGCTGACTAATTTTAATGCGTATTTGCTCTGCAAGATCAAAAGCACTCTCCTTGGTGGTATCTGCAATAAAAATTGCAAATTCTTCACCGCCAAAGCGGCCCAATAAGTCATGAGGATGCAAAATATTTTGAATAGTGGTGACACAAGTCTGTAGGGCGCGGTCGCCTATTTGATGGCCGTAGTTGTCATTAACGTGTTTGAAATGGTCTACATCAAGCATGAAAAATGCTGAGGTTTTATTTTCCTTGTATACCTTTTCTTGAAGTAGTCTGACCGACTGCAAAAACTGGCGTCGGGTGAGGCTAGAGGTTAGCTCGTCATGCGCAATGGCATGTTGAAGCTTTTGAATTAACTCTGAATGTAAAACACTAATGCTAGAGACGGTAAGAGGTGCAATCGTCATCATGATTAATCCAATACGAATGGAAATGGTATTGCTTAAATATTCGTTCGGATAGAGTAAAAGATAATGTCCAGAGACATGATAGATAATATAGGCACTGGTAAAGGTCGTAATGAGTGCAACAATAATAGGTTTGTAGCGAATAGCGCACCAGATGAGTGCGGCAATCGGGTAAAGTAATGAACCAGGACCAGAGTCATAATAGCTAGCGCCAATAGAAATAATGACAGCCAAGAAAGGTAAAAGGTCAATTGCTTCTAAACCACGATTTCTCGAAAAATAATGCTTTACCTGACTATATTGAGGTAGGTTTAATATGATCGGCAAAAGAAGTAGGGCATTTTGTAGTTCTGAAGTGAACCAGTAACCGAATTCATCCCACAAATTACCAAGCATAAATTTGGTATTAAACATAGGCACAAAAGTTGCTGCAAACAATGCACCTGCTACGCTGCCTATACCGCATAAACCAAATAAAAAGAGGTAAGAATAGCCTCGATAGGCCGCTTTAATATGCTGATTAAAAAACATATAGAGGGCGAGGGTAGTAACAACATAAATAAAATTTGAAGTTGTTAAAACGAGTGTGAGAGCAAATGGAGTACCCTGAAATAGGTCAGCAATAACATAACCTATGTAGGCACCTAAAAACGTGCTGGGTCGACGTGTGCTCGGAAAGCGAATGAGTAGACCGAGCAAAACAGAATTGGCTGGCCAGAAGAACGCCAGAAAACTTAAAGGACGAGATGCGATGCCAATAAAACAACATACCGTAATAATGAAGCCAAACAGGAGAAAAAATTTTAAAGAAGAGGGAAATGAAAATTCACGAAGTGAGTCTGGCATCAGCTGCCCTTAATGATAAACACTCTTATCCAAGAGTAATAAAATATTATGTATGACTAAACATTCATCATAATTCAGAGGGGAAGTTGAATACAATAAAAAACAAACTAATATTATAAAAAAGTAAGTTATAAAAACTTAATGGTCGATGAACTGTGTAATTATTCTAAAATTAAAAAATGAAAAAAATCATCATAAACAAAAAAACTATTAAATAAACCGATTATGCGTGGTGAAACCCCCCTTACAACCCATAGAAGAATAGTTTTGTTTAGAAAATCATCCGAAAGACTAAGACGCTTCAACTAGCATGCGAAATTAGAAATCAGGTACAATTGGCGGGATTAATTTTGTGTTTGGTGTATTTGAAGGCCAATACATACATTCTTTGTTAAATAATAGGCCTGCCAGGAGTTATCCCCGCATGAGTGCCATTACTCCATACGACTGGGCGATTATCGCCTTCGTGATCGGCGTTACATTTCTTTGCGTCTTTATGCTCACAGTTCCCTTACTCCTCGGGGGGAAATCGTGGGGGCGTGCTAAGCAAGAGCAGTTTGAATCGGGTGTCGTGAGTGCTGGTGGCGCTCGCATTCGCCTGTCTGCAAAGTTCTATTTAGTTGCAATTTTCTTTGTTGTCTTCGACTTAGAGGCACTTTACCTCTATGCATGGTCTACTTCTGTGCGTGAAGTAGGGTGGTTGGGATATACCACTGTAGTAATCTTTGTCGTTGATTTATTGATTGCGCTTGTTTATGCCTTCTCTGTAGGTGCTTTAAGTTGGTCACCAGCAGATCGCCGTAAATCAGCAGGTGAGGCGATTAAAATCGGTTCACCAACAATGAACATTGCTGAAATTACACGCTTTAACTCTATTGAAGAGCTCGTAACTGACCCTACAGGCCAGATTCCAGCTCAATCATCAGGTCGTGTTAAGTCAAAAACTACACCTGCATTGTCATCTGAAAAGGAGTAAGTCGGGATGAAATATACTCTGACCCGCGCGAATCCGGATGCTGATCAATACCCATTGCAAGAACGTCAAATCGTGACAGATCCACTAGAAGAGGAAGTGAATAAAAACGTATTCATGACTCGTTTAGAGGATGTCTTGCATACAGCAGTAAACTGGGGGCGTAAAAACTCCTTATGGCCATTTAACTTTGGTACCTCATGTTGTTACGTAGAATATGCAACAACCTTAACAGGTGTGCATGACTTGTCACGTTTCGGCGCAGAGGTTATCCGTGCTTCACCTCGTCAGGCTGACTTGATGATTGTTGCAGGGACCTGTTTTGTAAAAATGGCACCAGTTATTCAGCGTCTATATGAACAGATGTTAGAGCCTAAATGGGTCATCTCGATGGGTGCTTGTGCAAACTCTGGAGGTATGTACGACATCTATTCAGTAGTACAAGGTGTAGACAAAATTATTCCTGTTGACGTGTACGTCCCAGGTTGTCCACCTCGTCCTGAAGCATTAATTCAAGCTTTAATGCTTTTACAAGACCAGATTCAATTAGAGCGACGCCCGCTTTCTGCCGTGATCGGTGATGATCTTCAGCCAGTGTATAAGCCAAAGATGATGCCAGAACGTGACCGTAAGAATGCAGAGCGTATTGCCGTTAAAAACTTACGCTCTATGGATGAGATTAAATAATTTTTTGACGGTGCTTTGACATATCTAACCGATATGTTCATCGAGAAAATTGACAGAATTTGTATTAAATAGGAAGCCAAGCCAATGGCTGAAACTGACATTGCTATGCCAGAGTCAACACCAGTTGATTCACGCCCAGCATTTGCAATCGTAGAAGAACTCAAAACCAAATTTGGTGAGAACTTTTACGTGCAGGCGACTTTTGAAGAGTTTCCAACAGTCTGGGTTGAGCGCGCACGCGTGCAAGAAGTCCTTATGTTCCTACGTAAAGTGGAACGTCCGTATGTAATGTTGTTTGACTTATCGGCGATGGATGAACGTTTACGTGTTCATCGTGATGGTTTACCAGCATCTGACTTCACTGTGTTCTATCATTTATTATCGCTTGAGCGTAATAGTGACATTCGTATCAAGGTTGCCTTGAACGAAAATGATCTTAACCTTCCGACAGCGACCAATATCTGGCCAAATGCCAACTGGTATGAACGTGAAGCTTACGATATGTTCGGTATCAATTTCGAAGGGCATCCAATGCTCCGTCGTATCTTGTTGCCAACGTATTGGGAAGGTCACCCGTTACGTAAAGAATATTCAGCACGTGCGACAGAATATACGCCGTACATGCAAGACAAAGCGAAACAAGACTTTGAACAAGAGCACTTACGCTTTGTGCCAGAAGATTGGGGTCTTAAGCGTGGTAACGCTGACGAAGACTTCATGTTCTTGAACTTGGGTCCTAACCATCCATCTGCACATGGTGCGTTCCGTGTTGTATTGCAGTTAGATGGCGAAGAAGTGAAGGACTGTGTTCCTGATATCGGTTATCACCACCGTGGTGTGGAAAAGATGGCTGAACGTCAAACATGGCATTCTTTCATTCCTTATACAGACCGTGTCGACTACTTAGGTGGTTGTGCTCAGAACATGCCGTATGTGATGGCTGTAGAGCAAATGGCAGGAATCAAAGTTCCTGAACGTGCTCAAGTCATTCGTGTCATGTTGAACGAATTGTTCCGTATTAATAACCACTTGTTATTCTGTGGTACGGCAATTCAGGATGCCGGTGGTATGACACCAGTATTCTATATGTTCGCAGACCGTCAAAAAGTTTACGACATTGTTGAAGCAATCACGGGTTACCGTATGCATCCAGCATGGTTCCGTATTGGTGGTACAGCGCACGATCTTCCAAATAACTGGCAAAAACTTGTTAAAGACTTGCTAGAGTGGATGCCTAAGCGCTTAAACGAATACTACACAGCAGCATTGAAAAACTCTGTGTTTATTGGTCGTACGCGTAACGTTGCACAATACGATGCCAAGTCTGCACTCGCATGGGGTGTGACAGGTACTGGTTTACGTGCGACAGGTATCGATTTTGACGTTCGTAAATATCGTCCATATAGTGGCTATGAAAACTTCGATTTTGATGTGCCAGTTGAGTATGAAGGCGATGCATATGCACGTGTACTCGTTCACTTCCGTGAAATTACTGAGTCGTTAAAAATTATTCAACAGTGTTTGGATAACATGCCTTCTGGTCCATATAAAGCGGATCATCCATTGGCTGTTCCACCACCGAAAGATAAGACATTACAAGATATTGAAACCTTGATTACGCACTTCTTGAGCGTTTCATGGGGTCCTGTCATGCCAGCGGGCGAGTCATCATTTATGACTGAAGTGGTTAAAGGTGCAAGTACGTATTACTTGACTTCAGATAAATCGACGATGAGTTATCGTACTCGTATTCGTACACCGACGTTTACTCACTTACAGCAAATGCCTGCAGTGATTAACGGCAGTTTGGTATCTGACTTAATCATTTATCTGGCGACCATTGACGTGGTTATGGCTGACGTGGATCGCTAAGAGGTAACACATAATGATGATTTTGACTGATAAAAAGCCACGTGTGAATGTTGAAGGGATTTTGACTGCGGAAGAAATTCACGACATCGAACATCACATTGGTCACTATCCATACCCTCGTGCAGCCTCTTTGGATGCATTGAAGTGTGTACAACGCCGTAATGGTTGGGTAGATGACGCTCAAATGAATGCCATCGCACAGTTATTGTCGATGAGTGTTGCTGATTTGGAAGGTGTTGCAACATTTTACAACCGTATCTATCGCCACCCGGTAGGTCGTCACGTGATTTTGCTTTGTGACTCAATTGCTTGCTTCTTAATGGGTGCAGAAACACTTGCTGAAGCATTCCAGCGCGAATTAGGAATTCAGTATGGCCAAACGACACCAGATGGTCGTTTTACACTGCTTCCAATTTGCTGCTTAGGCAACTGTGACAAAGGCCCAACTTTAATGATTGATGAAGATACTCACGGTTTAGTCGAAGTGACATCAATTAAACAGTTATTGGAGAAGTATGTATGAATACTGAACCAAAACCAATTTATGGCGACGGTAATCCAGAAACTCATCCGCTCACTTGGCGTTTAAGTAAACGTGAAGAAGTTCGTGGTGCTGATGATTACGAAGCACTTGAAGGTTATGCTGGCTTTAAAAAAGCATTAGGCATGAAACCTGCTGAAGTGTTAGATGTCATTAAAGCTGCAACTGTAAAAGGTCGTGGTGGTGCGGGTTTCCCAGCGGGTATTAAATGGTCATTAATGGCACCAAATGATGGTGGTCCACGTTATTTGATCTGTAATGCCGACGAAATGGAGCCGGGTACTTTTAAAGACCGTTTGTTGATGGAAAAACTTCCACATCAATTGATCGAAGGTATGTTGATTGCGGGTTATACCTTAGAGGCAACTCAAGGCTATATTTTTATCCGTGGTGAATATATTGAGGCAGCTCAATACTTAAATGAAGCATTAGAACAGATTCGTGCTAAAGGTTATTTAGGCGAAAACATTTTAGGTTCTGGCTGGAATTTTGACTTGCATGTGCATACGGGTGCAGGGCGTTATATCTGTGGTGAAGAAACTGCATTGATTAACTCGCTTGAAGGCCGTCGTGCAAACCCACGTACTAAGCCACCGTTCCCGCAAGTTGCAGGGGCATGGGGCCGTCCAACAATTGTGAACAACGTTGAAACTTATAACAACTTGCCAGCAATTATGCTTCGTGGTCCAGAGTGGTATATCGGTTTATCAGCAGGTAAATCAAAAGACCCTGGCACTAAAATTTATGGTGCATCAGGTAAAGTAAAATTCCCAGGTCTTTGGGAGTTGCCATTTGGTACAACTGCACGTGAAGTGATTGAAGATCATGCTGGTGGTATGCGTGAGGGCTTAAAGCTTAAAGCATGGTTACCGGGTGGTGCTTCAACTGACTTTTTACCGGCTGATACCATTGATTTACCAATGGATGCAGACACGATTATGAAAGCAGGTTCTCGTTTGGGAACATGTTTATTGATGGTGGTTGACGAAACTCAATGTATGGTATCGCTCACTCGTAACTTAGAAGAGTTCTTTGCGCGCGAATCATGTGGTTTCTGTACACCATGTCGTGATGGTTTGCCATGGGCTGTTAAAGCGCTTAAAGCACTTGAAGTAGGCGAAGGTAAGAAAGAAGATATCGATCATTTACAAGAATTGACTCGTAAATTATGGATTGGTAAAACTTTCTGTGCCCACGCACCAGGTGCGATGGAGCCGCTTATGGGCGCACTCAAACATTTCCGTGGTGAGTTTGAAGCGAAAGTGACGACTCGTCCTGTCGTGCAAACCAGCAACGTAGAACAAGCTTAAGGAATTCGACTTATGGCTACAATTCATGTCGATGGAAAATCGTATGAAGTCAACGGCTCGGAAAACTTGCTACAAGCATGTTTGAGTCTGGGCATCGACATCCCATATTTTTGTTGGCATCCATCCTTAGGTTCGGTTGGTTCTTGCCGTCAATGTGCTGTTACGCAATATGCGAATCCAGAAGATACGCGTGGTCGTTTAGTCATGTCATGCATGACACCAGCATCTGACAATACCTATATCTCGATTGAAGACAAAGAAGCAACAGATTTCCGTGCATCTATTGTTGAATTTTTGATGACGAATCACCCGCACGACTGTCCAGTCTGTGAAGAGGGTGGTCACTGTCATTTACAAGATATGACTGTGATGACTGGTCATGACCGTCGTCGCTACCGTTTTACAAAACGTACGCATTACAACCAAGAACTTGGTTCATTCATTGCACATGAAATGAACCGCTGTATTGCTTGTTACCGTTGTGTTCGTTACTACAACGACTATGCGGGCGGTACGGACTTTGGTGTGTATGCTAATGCATCTCGTGTGTATTTCGGTCGTCCTGAATCGGGTACTTTAGAGTCTGAATTCTCAGGTAACTTGACTGAAGTATGTCCAACTGGTGTATTCACTGATAAGACACATTCAGAGCGTTATAACCGTAAATGGGACATGCAGTATGCACCAAGCGTATGTCAAGGCTGTTCTTCTGGCTGTAACATTTCTCCGGGTGAACGTTATGGTGAAATCCGTCGCGTAGAAAATCGTTTCAATGGTTCGGTTAACCAGTACTTCCTTTGTGACAAAGGTCGTTTTGGCACAGGTTATGTAAACCGTGCAGACCGTCCACGTCAGCCTCAGTTCCGTAACAGTGAAACTGTTGCAACTGTCTCTGTCGATCAAGCTTTAGATCAAACGATTGCGAAGCTTCAAGGTAAAAAAGTTTTGGGTATCGGTTCTCCGCGTGCAAGCTTGGAATCGAACTATGCATTACGTGAGCTTGTAGGTCAGGCAAATTACTCAACTGGTGTTGCACAAAAAGAGCAAAAACTTGTTGAACTTGCTGCATCTATCATGCAAACCGAGGGTATTTACAACCCGAACATGCGTGAAATCGAAAGCTATGATGCTGTCTTGATTTTAGGTGAAGACCTGACTCAAACTGCACCACGTATGGCCTTGTCAGTTCGTCAAGCTGCGAAAAACAAAGCTCGTGAAATGGCTGCAAAAACACGTACCCCAGACTGGTTGGCTGAACCTGTACAACGTATTGGTCAAGAAGCAAAATCTCCGATCTATATCTTGGCTGCAACTCAAACTCGTCTTGCCGATGTTGCAACTGGTGAAGTTGTTGCTTCTCCAAATGACATTGCTCGTTTAGGTTTTGCAGTAGCTGCGGCAGTGAAAGGCGAAACAGTGAATGGTTTAGATGACGATGCAAAAGCATTTGCTCAAACCATTGCTGATACGTTAAAAGCAGCAAGCAAGCCATTAATCATTGCGGGTACTAGCTTGCAAGATGCTTCTATTATGGAAGCTGCGGCTGAGTTGACTCAAAACTTGGGTTCTAAAGCTGGTTTAAGTCTTGTGGTTCCTGAAGTGAACTCGATGGGCTTGGCATTGTTTGGTGGCTTAAGCCTCGAACAAGCATTTGCTCAAGACTACGACACACTTGTTATTGTTGAAAATGACTTGTTCCGTCGCTTACCTGCTGTACAAGTGCAGGCTGCACTTGATAAAGCTGAAACAGTAATTGTGCTTGATCACAGTGAAACTGAAACTGTGAAACAGGCTGATATTGTACTTTCAGCAGCAAGCTTTGCCGAAGGTGACGGTACTGTTGTAAGCCAAGAAGGTCGTGCACAGCGTTTCTATCAAGTTTACGATCCAAGTTACTATAAGCCTGAATATGCAATTAAAGAATCATGGCGTTGGTTACATGCCATTGAAACTGGCATTAAAGGTAAAGCTGTAGACTGGACATTGCTTGATGATGTGATTGAAAGCATCGTAAAAAATGTACCAGTACTTGAAGCTATTCAAGATGTGGCGCCTGATGCAGGTTACCGTGTACATGGTTTGAAAATTGCACGTGAACCACGTCGTTATTCAGGTCGTACAGCAATGCGTGCGCCGTTATCGGTTCATGAACCTAAACAGCCTACAGATCTAGATTCAGCATTAACATTCTCAATGGAAGGTTATGTTGGGCCGCAAAAAGCATCATCATTAGTACCATTTGCATGGGCTCCGGGCTGGAACTCTCCACAATCTTGGAACAAATACCAAGATGAAGTGGGTGGTCACTTAAAAGGTGGTGATTCTGGGGTGCGTTTATTCGATCGCTTGGCAAAACGCCCTGCACGTAGCTATGTTGCTCCAGTAGCGGTAGTTGCAAACCCTGAAAGTTTCCGCTTAGTGCCAATGCATCATATTTTTGGTTCTGGTGAATTCACAACTAAAACACCTGCAATGGAAACTCGTATTCCAGAAGCTATGTTTGCAGTGGGCGAACAAGATGCAACTCGTTTGAACCTTCAAGAAGGTCAACGTATTACAGTAAAAGCAGGCGAAACCAGTGTGAGCTTGCCTGTACAAGTAATTGAATATTTACCTACAGGTTATATTGGTTACCCAGTTGGTTTAGCACCAATGGTGTCACTAGCTGAGCCTGTTTCAGTGGCTTTAGGAGTGTAATTCATGAATCAAGAAATTATACGTCAAACGCCACTTTGGGCTGAGAACTGGCCAATTGCCTACGCTGTAGTTCAAGCAGTTGTGATTTTGCTTGTGGTTGTTTTAGTTGCAGCGTTGATGTCTTTTATTGAACGTCGTTTGCTTGCTTTGTGGCAAGACCGTTATGGTCCAAACCGTGTTGGTCCTGGTGGTATGTTCCAGATCGTTGCCGACATGCTCAAGATCATGTTCAAAGAAGACTGGACACCAAAATTTGCTGACAAGCTTACATTCCGTTTAGCACCAGCTGTTGCAATGGCAACAGCGGTTCTTTCATTCATGGTTATCCCGGTGAGTCCTTCACTGGGTGTTGCCGACATGAGTATCGGTTTGTTGTTCTTCATGGCAATGGCTGGTATTGCAGTCTATGCAGTATTGTTTGGTGGCTGGGCTTCAAATAACAAATACTCATTGCTTGGTGGTTTACGTTCAGCTGCTCAAACCATTTCTTATGAAGTGTTCTTGGGTATCTCATTGATGGGTGTGGTTGCAATTGCAGGCTCATTTAACCTTCGTGAAATTGTTGAAGCACAACGCGATGTTTGGTTCGTCATTCCACAATTCTTAGGTTTCTTGATTTTTGTGGTTGCTGGTGTTGCGGTAACTCACCGTCATCCATTTGACCAACCAGAAGCAGAACAAGAATTGGCTGAAGGTTACCATGTTGAATATGGTGGTATGAAATGGGGTATGTTCTTCGTTGCTGAATATGTCAACGTGGTACTTATTTCTGCATTGATCGTAACTTTATTCTTCGGTGGCTGGTTAGCGCCATTCAATTTAGAAATTCCATTTGTTCCGCCAGTATTCTGGTTTGTGATTAAAACAGCATTCTTTGTAATGATGTTTGTTTTGGCTCGTGGTTCTTTAATGCGCCCACGTTATGACCAAGTCATGAACTTTGGTTGGAAAATTTGTTTGCCATTGGCGTTGGTCAACTTGTTAGTGACTGGTGCTGTGATTCTGATGAATCAGGCCTAGGACAGCAGGGAGTACAAAATGTATAAATTTCTAGCTGGATTCGGATCGATTGTACGTTCGTTATTTATGGTATTTAGCCATGTAACGCGTAAACGTGACACGATTTTATATCCAGAAGTACCGGCTGAACAGATTGTGCCGCCACGCTTTCGTGGTCGTATTGTGTTGACGCGTGACCCAGATGGGGAAGAGCGTTGTGTGGCATGTAACCTATGTGCGGTTGCGTGTCCGGTTGGCTGTATCTCATTACAAAAAGCAGAAACAGAAGATGGACGTTGGTATCCGGAATTTTTCCGTATCAACTTTTCACGCTGTATTTTCTGCGGTATGTGTGAAGAAGCTTGTCCAACAACTGCGATTCAGATGACACCAGATTTCGAACTTGGTGAATATGTACGTCAAGACTTGGTTTATGAGAAAGAAAACTTACTCATTTCAGGTCCGGGTAAATACCCAGACTACAACTTCTACCGTGTAGCTGGTATGGCAATTAACGGTAAAGAGAAAGGTCAGGCGCAGAAAGAAAGTGCACCAATCGATGTACGGAGTCTATTACCATGATGTGGCCGTTTTATTTGATGGCACTCGTGGCCATCGTTTCTACGGTTCGTGTAGTGACTAACACGAACCCTGTACACGCTTTACTTAGTCTAATTGTTTCATTGCTTGCTGTTGCTGGTATTTTCATGATCGTGGGGGCGCCTTTTGCAGGTGCTCTTGAAATCATTGTTTATGCCGGAGCAATTATGGTTCTGTTTGTCTTCGTGGTGATGATGTTGAATTTAGGTCAACACACGGTTGAACAAGAACGTAAATGGCTTTCTTCAGATGCTTGGGCATATCCAGCACTCATGAGTTTCTTACTCGGCTTGCTTTTGGTTTGGATGCTTGGTGGTGAATACACCACAATTTCAGCACCACTTGGGGCACAAGTGATTGGACCAAAAGTAGTTGGTCAAGCACTCTTTACTCACTATTTACTATTGGTTGAAGTTGCCGCGATGTTATTGCTAGCAGCCCTTGTTGCAGCATACCACTTAGGTAAACGTGAACCAGGTGCAGAAGAGGAAAAAGAATAATGGGCCAGATTCCTTTAGAACATGGTTTGATTGTTGCAACCATCCTTTTTGCACTCGGTTTTTACGGTGTAATGGTGCGACGCAACCTATTATTTATGTTAATGAGCCTTGAGGTCATGATGAATGCTGCTGCATTGGCATTTGTTCTTGCGGGTAGCGTATGGGCACAACCAGATGGACAAGTTATGTTCATTCTGATTTTGACCCTTGCAGCAGCAGAGGCATGTATTGGTCTTGCGATTGTCCTTCAGTTCTATCATCGCTTCCATCATTTGGATGTGGATGCTGCTAGTGAGATGCGCGGATGAGTTATTTATATCTAACAGTATTATTTCCGCTAATCGGTTTTATTTTATTGGCGGCAGGACGAGATAAACTCTCTGAGAATGTTGCAGCAATTATTGGTGTGGGTTCTGTAGGTTTATCTGCATTATTTGCATTGATTGCTGGAATGGCATTTACCACAAGTGGTCAGCAAGTTTTTGTTCAAAATCTGTGGACATGGTTCAATGTTGGCGGTTTTGCACCGGGCATTAGCTTACATTTAGATGGCTTATCTTTACTTATGATGGGCATGGTTACAGGTGTTGGTTTCTTAATCCACATCTTTGCATCATGGTACATGCGTGGTGAAGAGGGATATGCGCGCTTCTTCTCTTATTTCAACCTATTTGTTGCCAGCATGCTTGTGCTTGTATTGGGCGACAACTTAGCGTTGTTATTCTTAGGTTGGGAAGGCGTAGGTCTTTGCTCTTATTTGCTTATCGGTTTCTATTATGCAAACCCTGCAAATGGTTGGGCTGCGATCAAAGCATTTACAGTTACCCGTGTAGGTGACGTATTCTTGCTTATTGCTTTATTCTTGCTTTACCAACAATTTGGTACATTGAATACTCAGTACATCGTTGAACACGCAGCAGAAGTAATGACGAAGAGTTCGTCACTTACCATCTGGACTGCATTAATGTTGTTCTTGGGTGCTGCTGGTAAATCTGCGCAAATTCCATTGCAAACATGGTTGGCAGATGCAATGGCAGGTCCAACACCTGTTTCTGCATTAATCCACGCTGCAACAATGGTAACGGCGGGCGTGTATTTATGCTGCCGTCTATTCAGCGTATTTGAACTTGCGCCTGAAGTGATGCAATTCATTTCGGTAACTGGTGCTGTGACTTTGTTAGTTGCAGGTTTTGCTGCACTCGTTCAAACAGACATCAAACGTATCTTGGCTTACTCAACAATGAGTCAGTTGGGTTATATGTTTATGGCTGTAGGTGCTGAAGCTTATCAAGCTGGCTTGTTCCACATGTTGGCTCACGCATTCTTCAAAGCTTTATTATTCTTGTCTTCTGGTGCGGTGATTCTTGCTTACCACCACGAGCAAAATATCTTCAAAATGGGTGGTTTGTTCAAACGTAACAAATTCCTGTTTGCTTGTTTCGCGATTGGTGGCGGTGCATTAGCAGCTATTCCATTCTTGACCATTGGCTTCTTCTCTAAAGATGCGATTCTTGGTGAAGTTTGGGTACAAGGTCAATCAGTTGCTCTATATCACACCTTATATTGGGTGGGTGTAGCAGGTGCATTCCTGACTTCAATTTATACATTCCGTTTAATCTGGGTTGTATTCTTTGGTCAAGAAAACACGCCTTACCATGAAATTAAAGGTGCAACGTACTGGGCTCCATTGGGCATTTTAGCTGTACTGTCTACTTTTGTTGGTGCCGTATTAAAAGCACCTGTAGCTGGTATTCTTAATACTGCAAAAATTCCTGAATTCCATGTAGCTGAACAATTTGTAGAAGGCATGCATGGGGCAGAGCATTTAGCAGTAGGGATTGCGCTAGTTGGTCTAGTTGTTGGTATAGCATTATTTACATTTGCTTATGGTGCAGTGAAATCATTTGCTCAAACAAGTTTGGGTGCAGGTCTGGCACATATTTGCCGTACCGCTTTTGGTTTTGATGCATTGTATGACATCGTTTTTGTTAAACCTTATTTATTCTTCGCCAAAATCTTTGGCCGTGATCCGATTGACAGTTTGTGGCTAGTTCTTCCTGCACTTGTGAAAGGCGGAAATAGTTTTACAAGCTCACGTCAAACCGGTTCATTGCGTGAATACGCATCAAGTATGTCACTCGGTGTAGTGGTGTTATTGATGATCTTGATCGTTATTCAGGTAGTGGGGAAATAAAATGGAAAACAATTTAATTTTACCCGCGCTGATTCTTGTTCCGTTCATTGCTGGTTTTATTTGTTGGTTAGTCGATAAGCTCGACAAAACTTTGCCACGCTGGATTGCCTTAATTGGTATGCTCATTACTTTGGGCTTAGGTCTTGCACTTTGGCAAAGTGGAACTTATAGCTATGAGTTGGGTTCAAAAATCCCAACTTGGACTGCTGAGTTCTATTTACCGTGGATTCAATCACTCGGTATCGGCATTCACCTTGCTGTGGATGGCTTATCTTTACTCATGGTGTTATTAACAGCGTTACTTGGTGTACTTGCTGTTGGTTGTTCATGGGGCGAGATTCAAAAGAACGTTGGTTTCTTCCACTTAAACCTCTTATGGAGCTTAGGTGGCGTTATCGGTGTATTCTTAGCGATTGACCTGTTCTTGTTCTTCTTCTTCTGGGAGATGATGCTTGTACCCATCTACTTCTTGATTGCATTATGGGGTCATAAAGGTTCAAACGGTCGTTCACGTGTTTACGCAGCTACCAAGTTCTTCCTTTACACGCAGATCGCTGGTTTAGTGATGTTAATCGGTATCCTTGGTCTTGTAGTTTATGGCTACATGATGACAGGCATGATCGGTTTCGATTACAACTATTTATTAGCTGTAGCCAATCACTTACCTGCGAACCTAGCTTATGGTTTCATGATCTGTTTCTTCATCGGTTTTGCCGTGAAGTTACCAGTATTTCCATTACATGGCTGGTTGCCAGATGCGCATGCTCAAGCTCCTACAGCAGGTTCTGTGGACTTAGCGGGTATCTTGATTAAAACAGCTGCCTATGGCTTGCTTCGTTTTGTAATTCCATTCTTCCCGACAGCTTCTGCTCAGTTTGCAGATATTGCGATTATTTTCGGTTTGATTGGTATTTTCTACGGCGCATGGTGTGCTTACCAGCAAACTGACATGAAACGTTTACTTGCGTATACGTCGATTTCACACATGGGCTTTATTTTACTTGCAATTTACGCAGGTAACATTTTGACCTTCCAAGGTCTAATGATCATGATGTTGGCACATGGTTTGTCATCAGCTGCATTGTTCATTATGTCTGGTCAGATCTACGAACGTTTACATACACGTGATTTACGTTTAATGGGTGGTCTTCGTGGCCAGCTTCAGTACTTGCCATTTTTCTTGATGTTCTTCGTAGCTGCTCTTGTAGGTGTGCCAGGTTTGGGTAACTTTATTGGTGAATTCCTGATTTTGATGGGTTCATTTAATAAATATCCTGTCTTCACGATTCTTGCTTCTATCAGCCTTGTATTTGCAGGCTTATATGGCTTGATCTTGATTCACCGTGCTTTATTTGGTGAACCAAATCCTGAACAAAAGCAACACTACACTAGTCCACTAAAAGACTTATCTGCTCGTGAAGTTGGTATTTTGATGATTTGTGCGATTGGTCTCGTTTGGCTTGGTATCTACCCACAAACATTCTTGGATATGTCTCATTCAAGCATGCAGTGGTTGGTCAATAGTTATATGCCAGTTCAAGAAGTCGTTGAAACTGTTCAGCAAACAGCTACTCAACTTGACCATGTGGAGATCCAATAATCATGAACTTCACAGTATCACTCTCTACGCTTATGCCTTTAGCTCCGGTGATGATTGTTGCTTTGACAACAATCGTCGTCATGCTATTAATTTCTATTAAGCGTAATCATAATTTAATCGCAACAACTTCTGTTGTTGGTCTAAACCTCGCTGCACTTTATATTTTATTTGCAGTATTTGGCGGTAAGTTTGTACCGGCAAATGTGATGGGCATGTTTATGGTTGATCCATTTACCATGTTCTATCAATTTATGATTTTGATTGCGGCATTGGCTTGTTGTACTTTGTCTCATGCTTACATCGAAACTTATAAAGATAACCGCGAAGAACTATATCTTTTGTTACTTGCTTCAGTAGCAGGTGCAATGTTGATGGTTGCAAGTTCTCACTATGCATCGTTCTTCATTAGCCTTGAGTTAATGTCGATTCCTGTATATGGCTTACTTGCTTATACCTATCAACGTAGTAGTTCACTTGAAGCTGGTATTAAATATCTTGTACTTTCAGCGACAGCTTCTGCAATGCTGTTGATGGGTATGGCATACATCTATGCATATACTGGTTCGCTTTCATTCTATGATTCTGTACAGGCGTTATTTGGTGCAATCAAACAGCCAATGGTGTTATTAGGTTTAGCACTCATTATCTTTGCTGTTGCATTTAAATTATCGCTTGCGCCATTCCATAAATGGACACCAGATGTATATGCAGGTGCACCAGCGCCAATGGCAACCTTCTTGGCGACCGCTGCTAAAGTTGCAACAATTGGTTTGTTCGTGCGCTATATGCTTGCTTCAGGCGCAATTATGGTGGACTCGTTAGTCACTATTTTGACAATCATTGCAGTATTGTCGATTTTAGTGGGTAACTTACTCGCTGTTCGTCAAGTTAACTTAAAACGTATTCTTGGTTATTCATCTATTGCTCATTTTGGTTATTTGTTAATTGCTTTAATTAGCATGACTTATGCGAGCTTGGGTAGCGTAACTGTATATGTGGTGTCTTATGTATTAACAACTATCGGTGCTTTTGGTGCGGTAGCGTTAATGTCTAGCCCATATAACAACGTAGATGAAGCACAAAGCCTTGCAGACTACCGTGGTTTGTTCTGGCGTCGTCCAGTACTTACAGCAACTTTAACAGTCATGATGCTATCTTTGGCTGGTATTCCATTAACAGCGGGCTTCATTGGTAAGTTCTTGGTTGTAATGGCTGCTGTAACAACTCAACACTGGTTCTTGGCTGCAATGATTATTGTGGGTAGTGGTATTGGTTTGTACTATTACTTACGTGTGATGGTTGTAATGTATATGACACCACCAGAAACTCCTCGTATTGATGCAGATGCTCATTGGGGTCAAAAAGTAGGTGGTTTAATGGTATTGGCTGCTGCTGCATTAGTTATTATTTTGGGTGTTTACCCAGATCCAATGATTAATTTGGCATTAAAAGCAGAAATTTTATCTCCATTACATTTCATGCTTTCACAACAACAATAATTCTAGTGTACAAAAAAGCCTCCAAATCTGGAGGCTTTTTTTTATTGGGCATTAAAAAAAGATTATAATAAATACGTTTTTATATTTTTAGGTAACATCTGTGGCCATTCAAGAAATTCGTCACCCACTTATTCGTCATAAATTAGGTTTGTTACGTCGTTCTGACATCAGTACTAAGAATTTCCGTGAGCTTGCTCAGGAAGTGACTATGTTATTGACGTATGAAGCAACAAAAGATTTACCAGTTGTGGATTGTGAAATTAATGGATGGGCCGGAACTGTTACTACTCAGCGTATTGCTGGTAAAAAAATAACGATTGTACCGATTTTACGTGCAGGAATTGGTATGCTAGATGGTGTACTTAATCTGATTCCAAGTGCAAAGGTTAGTGTTTTAGGTCTTGAACGTAATGAAGAAACATTGGAAGTTCGTACTTATTATAAAAAACTAGTTCCAGATGTCGCTAATCGTCTTGCAATGATTATCGATCCAATGTTGGCAACAGGTAATTCATTAGTTGCTGCTATTGATGTGTTAAAGGCAAGTGGCTGTAAAGATATACGTGTTATGGTATTAGTTGCTGCCCCAGAAGGTGTTGCTAAAGTTGAAGCCGCTCATCCAGATGTACAGATTTATACAGCATCTATTGATAATGGCTTAAATGAACAGGGTTATATTGTTCCTGGTTTAGGTGATGCGGGCGATAAAATTTTTGGTAGTGTCCAAAAAGACTAATTTTTGAAATAACGATAAAAAGAGACTTAATCAAACCGTAAAGTTTTGAGGGCGGATTGAAAGTCTCTTTTTAATTTTCTGCTGTAATAACAGTATTGAAAAAGTAGGGTAAAGATCATGAAGCAAGAGTTTTATACCGGAAAAGTTAAACAATATGATCCTGACAAAGGATTTGGTTTTATTGGAACGGCTGAAGGAGATATTTTCTTTCATATTTCGGATTTTCCTGCATCAGAAGGGGAACCGAAAAGAAATGAAAAAGTGAAATTTCTCGCTGTAGATAATCAGGGGAAATTTAAGGCTATAAAGATTGAACGTATCGATCCTAATCCGTCTAAAACCAAAAAAACTCAAATTACCGATCATAATAAAGCGATTACAACAGAGTTGTTATCACATTTTCGACGTTAATAGTGTTCTCAATCTTCAAGGCTATCTTGGGCTGAGATTGGCAGAGAAGATTTTTGATCGCGTTTGAAACGAGTAAGTAATACAAAATTAAGGGAGGTGTTAACTTCCCTTAATTGTTTTAAGTAATAAATAATAAAATGAAAAGAATGGTGAGTTATCTGAGAACAACTCAAGATGGCACTAGAAGATCAGGTCTTAAACCTGCTCTTCACAGAATTGTAAGAATGCTTTGAGGCCAGGACCTTGGTATTTTTGACGGTGTACCAACATGTAAAGTGGGCGAGTAAGTTGCCAGAATGGTGTATCTAAAATAACTAATTGTCCTTTTTCAATTAAAGGTTCAATAGCGAGTTTAGAGATACAAGACATTCCTAAACCACCAGCAACGATTTTCAAAATTGCTTCATTGTGGCCTAGGGTGAGGCGAATATTAGCGTCTGGTAGATCTTGCAAAATAGCATTATCAAACACTTCACGAGTTCCCGAACCTTCTTCACGTAAAATCCATTCAACTTGATAAAAATCATGTGCTGTTAAAGGTCGATTTAAACGTGCTAGCGGGTGATTAGGGGAGCAGCATACAGCAAGCTCGTCATCTCGCCAGTGAATGCATTGAAGTTGAGGCAGATGACACGAGCCTTCAATTAATGCCAAATCAAGTTGAAACTGATTAACCGCTTCAATCATTTGGCGTGTATTGCCCACCTGTAATTGCAAGTGCGCCTTAGGATGAGATTGTAAAAAGTTCGCCATTAAATCTGGCATGAGGTAATCACTGATCGTTAGAGTTGCCCCAATACGTAAATCAATGCTTTGCAACTCACCTTTTGCAGCTTGCTCAAAAGCCTCACAGCGACCTAATATTTCTAGCGCTTGTGGCAATAAAAAGCGACCAAGATCATTAAGTTGTAGTCGTTTACCTAAACGATCAAATAGAGGGGCACCAAGACCATCCTCTAAATCGGCTAAAGCCATACTTGCTGCACTTTGCGTCAGTCTGACCGCATCACTGGCTTTGGTGACAGTTCCTTCTTGAGCGACTGCTACAAAAACAGCCAACTGGCGTAATGTCATGCGCATGTTTAAAAAGCCTTAACGTTTAAAAGTATTCATTATTTCGGCTGTCATGCTAACATGAGCGCACTATTTCATGCCACGTTGAAATCATGTCAATTGAAAAATTTAGCGTAGAAAAAGTTTTATCTGTACACCGCTGGACTCCAACTCTTTTTAGTTTCACCATGACTCGCCCTGCACATTTTAAATTTACGGCTGGGCAATTTGCACGTCTTGGACTGAAAGTTGGAGAAGAACTTGTTGTTCGTGCCTATTCGGTGGTGTCTTCTCCATTTGATGAAACGCTAGAATTTTTCTCGATTGTGGTACCTGATGGCGCATTTACCTCAAATCTTCAACATTTGAAGGTAGGAGATGAGCTTTATTTAGAAAAAATACCATATGGTTATCTTACTTTAGCTCGCTATCAACAGCCTTTACCGCATGATTTATGGTTATTGGCAACAGGTACTGGCTTAGCTCCATTTTTATCGATGCTACAAGACTTTGAAACATGGTCGAAATATCAAAAGATTAATTTGGTTTACAGTGTACGTACCGCAGCTGAGTTAGCTTATGTTGATCGTATTCAAGAGATTGCTGAAACTTTTGGAGAAGGGCACGTATGTTTTAAATTTATTTCAATTATCACTCGTGATCCATCAGCACAATTACATGATCGTTTGCCGGTTTTGATTGAAAATGGTGAATTAGAAAAAGGTGCTGGTATAGAATTGAGCCCCGCAACAAGCCATGTCATGCTTTGTGGAAATCCACAAATGGTGGATGACACGAAAGAGGCTTTAAAACGCCGTGGTTTGACGATGAATCGTCGAGGTGAGGGAAATATTGCAGTAGAAAATTACTGGTAATAAATGGCAATTAAAAGAACTTTAAAATTATTTTTATGGATATGTTTATTAATGGACAAACATATCCATAAATTCACGAATTTCGGAAATCGCACTGTCTACATCGCTTGAAAGCCAAGTTGGCTCAAAAAGACCTGCATAGTGTTCTAAACGTTCTTGGGGAACAACTAAGCGAACAGGACAGTCTTCTTCAAGTAAACGCCAAGGTAAAATCGGAACTTCATTGTCCAGAAAAATATTGATATTACGAATATCAACAATCATGGCGTTAATGCAGTCAGGAAATGGCATAACTGAAAATTCTTCAGTGCGACGACGAAAATACTCCAGATCACCCCATTTGAGTTCATAACTTGGTTTATTAAATTCAATAATACCAATGAGATGTTCGTCCCTTGTCTGGTGAATATAACATTGATGTGTGACGTCAGTGTCGAGATCAAGAGTTACGTTTTGCTGACGATACATCATAAAATAGAGTAGCTTTAAAACATGGGGGCTTATTATAGCCTATTTTCTAAAAAGTAAGCGCTAAAACATATTGTATTACAAATGGGACATAGACGAAGTTTGTGAATAACTAGAAATTATTTTTAATCGTCTAAATTAATGTGTGCAAATTTTATACTATTTTTATTATTTTAAAAGTAGAGTTTTGCAATCACAGACACCTTCGCATAATGCTTTTTCACACAATGCAACAAAGCAAATTGCTATGATGAATATAAAGTTAATGATAATAGAAGAGGGGAAAGAAGATGCATGATTTTTCAAAACCACCTCATGTGACGAGTCCTGAAGAAACTGCGAAAAAAAGAAGATTGCCAGTTTATATTTTAATTATTGTTGGGCTTTTTCTTCTTGCGCTTATCGTTTATATGGTTGCTGACCACAACCAGACTCCTAAACAAGAGGGAGCTTTTCAAAATGAGACCACACCACATGTAATTAAGGGTAGTTCAGATTTGAATTTAAAGACCTATATAGGGTAATAAGCGAATCAGTTTATCTTGATATCAAGCCTTTAGGTGTAAACCTGAAGGCTTTTTTGCAACCTTTTGCATCAATTTGTTGTATTTATGCAGAAGTGTGTTGATTAGAAAATATTCAAAACATAATGTGAGATAGACCACATTCATCGTCATTTTTTACAACGAATGGTGTTTCCTAGAGATAACACTGAAAAGAACAGAACAATTGAGGACATAACAATATGAATGATTTTTTTGATGGGCCTCGCGGCGCTCAATTTGATGCAATGTATTACTGGGATCAGTTTCATCCTATTCTGGCTGCGATAGTGATCTTATTAGTTGGTTGGATAATTGCTTTATTGGTAGCAGCAGGTGTGAAAAAGCTACTACAAAAAGTAAATACCAATGCAAAACTATCCTCAGCCACTGGTCGAGCCCCCAATATTGAAGGCTTAATTTCCAAAGTCGTATTCTGGTTTATCTTAATCTTAGCTGTTGTTGCGGCTCTAAATGTACTTAACATTAGTGGAGTAAGTGGCCCGTTCAGCAATATGGTAAATCAGGTACTCGTCTATATTCCAAATATTATTGCTGCTGTGGTGGTGGGTTTTATTGGTTGGATCGTTGCTCGACTGGTGCGAGCAGGGGTTACCAATGTTTTATCCAGAACCCAACTCGATGATAAGTTAAGCAGTGAAGTGGGTGTAGGTGGAATTAGCCAAAATATCGGTGAAATTCTTTACTGGCTTGTATTGTTACTTTTCCTTCCGATTGTTCTTTCAATATTAGGATTAACAGGCTTACTGATTCCAGTTCAAAATATGGTAAATGACGCCGTAGCGTTCTTACCAAATATCTTTATTGCTGGCGTTATCGTTTTTGTTGGTTATATCTTGGCAAAAATTGTACGTGGTATTGTTGAAGGTTTAGTAAATAGCTTAGGTGTTCAGGCTCAAGCTGAAAAAATTGGTCTTTTCAAAAGCTCTAATGTAGGCAAATTCTTAGGTTCGTTTGTTTTTGCCATCATTATTATTACAACATTGATTGTAGCGTTTGAAGCTTTAGGCATTGAAACAATTTCTCAGCCAGCAACAGCAATGCTGAATGAAATCTTGCAGGCGATTCCAAACATTATTGCGGCTGGTTTAATTTTACTGGTTGCTTATATTGTTTCTCGTTTTGTGGGGCGTTTGGTTGCAGAGTTAATTGCTGGCACTGGTGTTGATGAAATTCCTGCTAAATTAGATGTACAACGCTTTTTGGGTCAAACTAAAGTTTCTAGTGCTGTCGGTTGCCTAATCGTATTCTTTACCATGCTATTTGCGGTTTCTGAAGCTGCGGATCGTCTTGGTTTCGACCAAATCAGTGGTCTAATTGCAATGTTCATCCATTTCGGTGCAAACATTCTGTTAGGTGCTGTTATTTTGGTTATTGGCTTCTGGCTCGCAAATGTTGTGGCGAACGTGGTGCAACGTGGTGAATATAATAGCTCGCGTTGGTTAGCTAGTTTAGTTCGTGTCTTAATTATTGGTCTAGTACTTGCGCTTGGTTTAAGAGCGATGGGTATTGCAGATTCAATTGTTAATCTTGCATTTGGTTTAACTCTAGGTGCGGTTGCAGTGGCTTTCGCTCTTGCATTCGGTTTAGGTGGTCGCCAACCAGCAGAACGACTTTTAACTGATTTGTTAGATAAAGCTAAGAAAGAAGCGAATCAACCAAATCCTCTTTATCAACCGCCTTCTAGTACGACTAGTGCGGCTTCATCGACAACTACATCTGCGCCAATTACTCCACCATCAACAGTTTCATCTGATGCAAAACCAGCAGATTCTGTGCAGGTGAATCCAGCGCAACCTCCAGTCAATAAACCATTTGGTTCTACGGGGGAAAATGATGAAATTTAAGGGAATTAAATTAAATTTCAGATAAACAGTACAAAAAATCTTTGATTTTTGTGATAAGTTCGACCACTCTATATTGAGTGGTCGTTCTTTTTTGGCCGTTATAAAAACAAATAAGTGAGGAAAATACGATGAAGAAACCAGGTCGTTTTTTAGCACCAATTGTCATTGCCGGAATTACGGTAGGTTTTTTAGCGAGTGCTTATAAGTTTGTATTTAGTAAGTCAGAAAACTCGAAACAGACTACTTCCCAGCCGCAAGATTCACAGAACGCATCAAATAGTTCGAAAAACTCAAATTAGCTTATACGTATTGAGCAGCAGCATAGGCAGAAGACCATGCCCACTGGAAGTTATAACCTCCTAAATGGCCAGTTACATCGAGTACTTCGCCAACAAAAAACAATCCTTTCTGCTTTTTACTTTCCATAGTCTTGGAAGATACTTCTGTTGTATCTATTCCGCCTAAAGTAACTTCAGCGGTACGATATCCTTCTGTTCCAGATGGTTTAACTGCGAATCCATGTAATTGCTCGGCAATATGATCTAGCTGTACATCACTGATATTACCAATCGCTGTTTCGCTCTGCTCTGACCATATGAGTTGTTGTAACTCTTGGATGATACTTTTGGCAGTAAACTCATTAAGAAGAGTACGTAATAAAACTTTAGGCTGTGTTTTCTTTTTATCTTTTAAATAAGTCACTAAATCTTGGCTTGGGAAAAAGTCAATTTTAAAACTTTCTCCTGAATTCCAATAGTTTGAAAGCTGTAGGGAGCTTGGTCCACTCAAACCACGGTGGGTAAATAATAATGCTTCAGTAAAGCTATTTTTTGAGTTGCTTAACGTCACATCCAAAGCATTACCACTTAAACGTGTGGTCACTTCTTTAATATGGTCTGAAAAAGTAAATGGAACTAAACCTGCACGAGTTGGAAAAACCTGATGTTCAAATTTTTGTGCTAGTTCATAGCCAAAACCAGAACCGCCTAATGTTGGAATCGATAAGCCCCCAGTAGCAATAACTAAAGAATCACAAGTGTAATGTCCTTGATTGGTATTTAGTGAAAATCCACCTTTTTCCAAGGGTGTAATTTGTCCAACTTCGCAATGGGTTTGAATATCTACATTTTTAGTTTTATTACACTCACTCACCAGCATTTCTAAAATTTCTTTAGCGCCGTTTAGAGTAAATAATTGCCCGTGTTTACGTTCTTCATAGGCAATTTTATAATCACATACCAAACCGATAAAGTCCCAGTTGCTATAACGTGACAGGGCTGAAATAACGAAGTGCGGATTATGAGAAATATAGTTATCAGGTTCTACATATAGATTGGTGAAATTACACTTACCACCACCCGACATTAAAATCTTTTTACCAATTTTATTGGCTTTTTCTAAAATTAAAACCGAGCGCCCGCGTTTAGCAGCATGTGCAGCCAACATGAGTCCAGAAGCACCTGCACCTAAGACAATGACATCGACATGACTGTTAGACATAAGAGATTCTCGATTAATCTTGAAAATTAAAAAGGGGCATATACTATCATGCCGACACTTACTCATGCTAAAGACATTTATCGGTATGAGGAGCGATATCTCCTAAATATTAATGAATCAGTAGCTTAGCTTGTTACTTATATCGGCCTGTAAGCCACCAGAATGAATTGCCAGAATGCGAGTTCCTTCAGGGAAATAATTATTTTTGATAAGGTCAAAGAGACCGAACATCATTTTTCCCGTATAGATCGGTTCAAGAGGTACCGCATGTTGCTCTTCAAAGTTTTGGATAAATGTGAATAGCTCAGATGAAGTTTTAGCATAACCACAACAACAGTAGGCATCTGTCAGTGACCAATTCTGTTTTTTAGTCCACTGCATAATATCTTGTTGTAGAAAGTCGCCTTTTAATGCTGAAAACCCTAGAACCTTTTGATGTGGTGCACTTTGTTCAATTAGTCCTGAAATAGTCCCACCAGTTCCGACTGCACAGCAAATCACATCATAGTTTTGTAAATCGCTTTGACTGAGAATTTCCTGACAGCCTTGAACTGCTAGCTCATTAGAACCGCCTTCAGGAATAATGAAAGTTTCAGGAAATTGATTGTGTAATTGTTGAAGGTAGTTTGCGTCATCTCTCAAGCGATATTCAGTGCGCGAGACAAAATGTAGATGCATTCCTAAACTTTGAGCTTTTGCTAAGGTTGAATTAAGAGGTTTATCAGCTAACTCTTCACCACGAATAATGCCTACACTTTTAAAGCCAAAGAGATGAGCTGCATATGCAGTTGCAGCAATGTGATTTGAATAAGCCCCACCAAAAGTCAAAACACGTGATAATTCTCGTTGCTGCGCTGCAAGTAGATTGTATTTTAGTTTGAAAAATTTATTCCCCGAGATTTGAGGATGAATGAGATCTAACCGCTTAATGTCGAGATGCAGGGAGTAGGGTAGTTGAATATGTTGATAAGGAACGGATTGAGCAATGTGATCAAACATTAGAAATTGAGAAAATAATGATTGATCACATTGTAGCTTTTTAAATAGAACTTTAAAAAGCTCTTTACGAGTTTGTATCGACAGAAGTAACTACTGACATACCTGGACGTAAATGTTCCATTCCTTTTTGATTTGGGTCTATGGTGATGCGCACAGCAATACGTTGAACAACTTTAGTAAAGTTACCTGTTGCATTGTCAGGTTTTAATACACTGAACTCGGAACCCGCAGCAGGAGAGATCTGTTCAACATGTCCAGTAAATTTTTTGTGTTTCATGGCATCGACTGTAAACCATGCCTTTTGCCCAATCCGCATATTGGTAATCTGGGTTTCTTTAAAGTTGGCAATCACCCAAGTTTGCTGGGGAATGAGGTAGAGTAATTGTGATCCTGCTGCTACATATTGACCAACACGTGGGTTCACTTCACCAAGTTGACCCTCCATTGGGGCAACAATGACACTATAGTCTTTGGTGGTTTGTGCTTGATCTAACTGTGCTTTAGCGCTTGAAACTTGTGCTTCTAAGCCGGCTTCTGCGACTTGTGCTGTTTTAAGCGCTTCATTTGCAACTAATACATTGGCTTCTGCCTGTTTAAGGGCTGCAAGGTTATTTTCTGCATCTGCCGCGGCTTTATCTTGCTCAGACTTAGAGGCTGCACCACTATTTCCTAACTGTTGATAGCGTCTAAGCTGTGCTAAAGAGAGTTCGTATTGAGCTTTTGCTTGATCCACTTTGGCTTGTGCCGCCACAATATCAGCTTGTTTTTGGGCAATGGATTGAGTTTGATTGGCTAAAGTATTTTTAGCTTGCTCAACACCTGATGCTGCTTGAGTTACTTTTTGGTCGTAAGTGGTTGCATCAATATGCATGAGCACTTGACCTTTTTTGACATGATCAAAGTCTTTAACGACTACATCTTTAACGTAGCCATTAATTTGTGAAGATAAAATTGTGGTTTTACCTTTGACATAACTATTGTCAGTTTGCTGAACACTGGTTGCAAATGGCCCGATTCTCCATGCCCATAAAATCACTAAAATACCGACAATAAGAACAACCAGCATCCATAATAAAGTTGAGCGTTTTGTCGGAATGAGTTTACTTGCAGGTGCAGGTGCAGGTGCAGGTGTTGGCTCGTTGGCAGGTGCCTGAGCAGGTGTTTGTTCTGGTTTGTTTTGATCATCTGACATATATCAATCTCAATTTCTATTTCATCAAATACGAAAGCCGTTAAGGACGGCTAATTCCTCTGCGTTGTAGATATTTACTACGTGCAATATTAAATCCACCCCATAAGAGTAGGGCGACGGCAAAAATACCGTTTAATGCAATAACGTCATTGTAGGCTCGCACTTGGGCTTCACGAGTGACCACTTGATTAAGTGAGCGCATGGATTGAGCTGTTTGTAATGCTGGGTCAGTAGTGGTGATTGATGCACTGCGTTGATAGGTAGAGAGCCTTTGAGCGACTAGAGGGTCTGCTTGTTCTAAATCTTTAATGATCTCTGCCTGATAGTTCTGTGTACGGTGCTGTTGATAGGTCGAGAAGAAAGAAGACCCGACCAGACCACCGAAAGTTTGGGTTGCAGAGAACAACACAATAAAAGTCACCACATACGAAGGGCCTTTAGCCAAGGTTTGTGCAAAGCCAATAAGAAGTAATGGTCCAATGAATAAACCGCCAGCAAAACCCACTAAGAACTGACTTGCAAAGAAGTTTACCGGTCGAACATCACTGGTTAAGTGATAATCTAGTCCACATGCAACCAGAATCAAAAACTCTGCAAAAAGTAAGTGGAAGATAATTCGTTCGCGTGAAAAAGTAAGTGCACTAAAAAGTGTTCCGCTTAAAATCCCTATGAATATCACAACATAGAGTGGAACAAATTGATCAGGTCCCATTCCCATTGTTTTTAAGAAGTTAACAGCAGCATAGCTTTGCTCTGACATTAAAAGACGTATTGCAAAAGCACCAAAAATGAAACGTAGGGTTGAAGAGGCGCCTAGCCAACGCGTCATAATCAGTGGATTGGCACGATAGTGTTCGTAGAGTAAACCGAGCACAACTAGGCTAAAACCTGCCATTAATACGTAAGCAAGCCATTCGCTATTAAACCACCATAAAATTGGACCTTGCGTCAGCACGATACATAAACATGCAAAACCTGGAGCCAGTAAAGCAAAGGTGAAGAAATCTTGCTTCTCAAAAACATAAATTTTTAAGCTACGTGGTAATTTCAATGAAACGACCATGGCTAAACAACAAAGTGCTAAGCCGAGCTCAAAGGTGTAAAGAACAGACCAACTGTCTGTACTTACAAGGAAAGGAGAAATAATCCAAGCCAAGGGTACGCCAAGTTGCTGAAAGCCGAAGGCGATATATATTCCTTTTGCCATGTCTGCTTTTTTAAAGGCTTGCATGGTGTAATACATACCTAAAGAGCTTAGTGGTGCACCCGCTAAACCAGCCACAACTCGAGCAAATAGTGCCATTTCATAGGTATGCACAAAAATATGCAAAACAAGAACCGCAATAAAAATAACCAGCCCTATTTCTGAAAATACTCTCAGGCCATATTGTTGTCTGGCTTTAAACAAAATTAGATTTGAGCTGACATTTGCCATGACATAGGCCGCAGGCAGCCAAGCAGCTTCGGAAGGGGTAAGACCGTATTCACCTTGGATTAAAGGTAAGTTTGCCGTAATAAAACCATTACTTAAGCTTGCCGAAAGAGCGATAAATAAACCGATGAAAAAGTAAATAAACCGCTTAGGTACAGAGTGTGCAATCGCTGCTGGTGAACCAGGTAGAGTCGGTTGTTCTTCTGGCGTCCAGTCGGGTGGTGTTTCTAAATAACGAGGCGTTTTACTCATTCTATCCCTCGAATTTTTTGTACTTGAATACCATGAAATAGTAATTCAATTGCTCGTTTTGCTAAGCGAGTCTGTTCTTCTGGTTCATGTCCTTGAAATGAAGAACCCAACATAGCAGTGACCATTGCATAGTCATCAGCAGTGAAATCAGCTCGGCATAATTTTTGTTCTATCGCATTTTCAATCAGTGGATTAAGTGCATTATTTCGCCGTTCATAGATTTTTAACATAATTGGGTCTTGTCGATCAATTACTCTCCAAAAATCTTGCAAAATTGCGAGCTTGGGAAGCTGCCCAATATGTCCTTCAATTAAACGAAATAAACCATCTTCGAATTGTTGAAAATGAGCTGCTTTTTGCTCTAGCTGTGTAATCGCACGTTCTAAAAGTGCGCTAATTAAAGCTTTGCGATCGCAAAAATTACGATAGAACGTTGCTCGTCCTACACCAGCATGGTCAATCACAACTTGTAAGGGGACATTGATGCCATGAATACGAAAACATTCTTCGGCCGCATTAAGTAATTCATCCCGATTATGGGCAGCAATTTTTTGACGTTTACTCATGTCATCGATTGGGGAGTCTTAAAGGTTATATATTTAACGGACATTTTTGTCCGTTGTGAAGAGATAAATTGTAAAACATGAAAATTCACTTTTCATCATTTATATTTTCTGCATTTTTATATGCGTCATAAAAAGCTGCTAGAATACCGCGCAATTGCGTAATGCTAGGTCAATACAATGTTTGAGTCCCTTATTCCTCTTTTTTCAATTGCGATGGCATTGATGCTTGGAGCAATAAGCCCTGGGCCAAGCTTTATTTATGTGGCACAAAATTCAATTTCTAAATCACGTAAACATGGTTTGTTCACGGCTTTAGGAACGGGTACAGGTGCGGCTCTGTTTGGCTTATTAGCTGTTATGGGATTACAAGCGGTTTTATTGGCTGTACCTTCTGCTTATTTAATTTTAAAAATTGGTGGTGGGCTTTATTTACTTTGGCTAGCTTTTAAAATTATTAAGCATGCCAAAGAACCAATTGCAATGGAAAATGATGCCAAATCGAAAATGACCTATAAACAGGCATATCGATATGGTTTGATTACTCAGTTAAGTAATCCAAAAATCGCAGTTGTATTAGCAAGTGTATTTACTGCTTTACTGCCGAAAGAAATCCCAAATTATTACTACGTCGCATTGCCAGTGATTTGTTTTATGATCGATGCGGGATGGTATTCATGTGTTGCAATGCTGCTATCTTCAGAGAAGCCTAGAACAATGTACTTAAAGGCAAAAACTGGTGTTGACCGAGTTGCTGGAAGCATTGTTAGCCTATTGGGTTTAAAGTTAATTTTCTTCAAATGATAAGTCTTTAATTAAAATATCTAAAAAATCCAAAGCCAGCGATTTATAGTCTGGCTTTATTTTTGCGTAAAATATATACAAATTGAAATATCTTTTTTAGCACTTAAACATTTAAAAAGTGGTAACTTAATAAATAAAACAAAAAGAAATGAGGATCACGTTATGAAAAAACTAATGGTGAGCATTTCTGTAGTTTTTCTCATCTTAACTACAGGATGTGAGATGAGAACGATGAGTAAGCAACCTCCAGCAAATGAGCGGACCATGAGTATTGTTGGCACTCCAGTTCATGAAAAGGATTATAAAATTTCCGATATCCAAGCGAATAATCATGAGCAATCCAACTATTAAGTTACTTGCAGGATGTGCGACTTACTGTATTTTGAGTATGGTCAATGCATGTGAACCTGCATCTTTAGATTGGGAGCTTTTTCAGGGAAAATATGATTTAAATCATGATGGAATGTACAGCCTAAAAGAATTTCAACGTGTTGAGGATTTTTATCCTTATAACTGGCCCAGCGATAAACGTTTTCAAGGCGAAAACAAGCATATAGAGTTATTTCATTATTTAGATGAAAATAAGAATGGCTATTTAACAAATGAGGAGTTAGGAAACATACATGTTTTATTTAATAACCCTTGTGAAGGGTGGCCGTGGTCGTAATTTAAATTCACTTATTTATGTTTCTTAAGAACTCGAATTTTAAAAATAAAAAAGCTTCCAATTTAGGAAGCTTTTTTTATGAAGGCAGATTAAGAAACTTTATCGCCTGGTTTTGCACCGCTATCTGGTGAAATAATGAAAATACCTTCACCATTTCCAGCAGCAAGTACCATTCCGTTTGAAATACCAAAACGCATTTTACGTGGTGCAAGGTTAGCAACCATAACGACCAGTTTACCTTTTAAATCTTCTGGTGCATATTGGCTACGAATACCACTGAATACGTTACGTGTTTCAGCTTCACCAACGTCTAAAGTAAGTTGAAGTAATTTATCTGAACCTTCAACTGTACCTGCTTCAACGACCTGAGCAACACGTAAGTCAACCTTTAAGAAATCTTCAATACCAATGATTTCTGCTTCACCAACTGCTGGAACAGGAGCCGCTTTTTTCTCGGCAGCTTTGTCCTTTTTCGCCGCTGCTTTAGTTGCTTCTGGAGCAGGAGTACCTAAAGACTCTTTAGATGCATCCACCATTGCTGCAACAGCTTTTGGATCAACACGTTGCATAAGCGGTTGGAACTGTGCAATCTCATGGCTTACAAGAATTTGTTTACGTGACTCGAAATTGAAGCTCTCAAGTTTTAAGAAACCTTGAACTTGCTCAGCCAAAGTTGGAAGAACTGGAGCTAAGTACACAGCTAATTGACGGAACAAGTTGATACCAACTGAGCACACATCAAGAACTTGTTGTTCTTGACCTTCTTGTTTAGCAAGTGCCCATGGCTTTTTCTCGTCAATATATTGGTTTGCACGATCAGCAAGCGCCATAATTTCACGAATAGCCATTGAGAATTCACGTGCTTCATATGCGCTAGCGATTGAATCACCTGTATCAATAAAACTTTGCACCAACTCAGATTCTACACATTCAGTAGATAAAGTATTGTTAAAGCTACTGTTGATAAATTTAGCACAACGGCTAGCAATATTGACGACTTTACCGACTAAGTCAGAATTTACTTTTTGAATAAAATCATCAAGATTTAAATCAGAGTCTTCAACTTTATCTGAAAGTTTAGATGCAAAGTAGTAACGTAAATATTCTGGATTTAAATGCTGTAAATAAGTCTCTGCTTTAATAAAAGTACCACGAGACTTAGACATTTTTTGTCCGTTCACAGTCAAGAAACCATTCACAAATAAGCCTGTTGGAGTGCGATAGTTTGCACCATCCAACATTGCAGGCCAGAACAATGCATGGAAATAAACAATATCTTTACCAATGAAATGGTAAACATCGTTTTGACTGTCTTTTTTCCAGAAATCATCAAAACTTAAATCTGGGCGTTTAGTTTTGATGTAATTTTCAAAACTCGACATATAACCGATTGGTGCATCTACCCAAACATAGAAGTATTTATTTGGCGCATCAGGAATTTCAAAACCAAAATAAGGTGCATCACGGGAAATATCCCAATCGGTTAAACCCGACTCAAACCATTCATCTAGCTTGTTTGCAATCGAAACAGGTAATCGACCTTCATCACGGGTCCATTTCTGTAAATACTCAGCAAAGTTCGGTAGTTTAAAGAAATAGTGATCTGAAGATTTTTCAACTGGCGTTGCACCACTTAAAGTTGAACGTGGGTTAAGTAGTTCAGTTGCATTATAGGTCGTACCACAAACTTCACATGAGTCGCCGTATTGGTCTTCTGACTTACATTTTGGGCATGTGCCTTTAATGAAACGGTCAGACAAGAACATGCCTTTTTCTGGGTCAAATAATTGAGTTACAGGGCGAACTGCAATATTTCCAGCTTCACGGTTTTTAATATAGATATCTGTTGAGCGGGCTTTGTTCGCATCGCTATGAGTTGAATCGTAATGATCGAAATGTACGCCAAAACCGTCAAAATCACGGATGTGTTCTTTTTGAACATTCGCAATTTGCTCTTCTGGGCTAATACCATTTGCTTCGGCACGTAGCATAATTGCTGTACCGTGAGCATCATCCGCACATACATAAGTCACATCATGACCCATTGCTCGCATGGCACGAACCCAGATATCTGCCTGGATGTAACCGAGTAAATGACCCATATGAATTGGACCATTAGCATAAGGGAGGGCATTAGTGACTAAAATTTTACGCACGGATTTCATTCTCTCATTCGTATTTATAAGGTGGAAGATTTTAACTGATGCAGGGAGATAAGCAAAGATTAATAATCTTTGGCTTGGCGCAAGAGGTTTCTATAAAAATGGGTTTCGGTCAGAGAGCGTTTCTCTTTAGAACAGATAAACAAATCAAAAAATATTTGAATCTTCCTGTATTGTCTTTGTTTCAAATTGCAGTTACGGTCAGAAAATAAGCCATAACGATGTATAACTAATAACTTATTCAGGTAATTTTTTAATTAACTACGAGGATAACAACGATGACTACTGAAAATAAATTAGATGAGTTAAAAGCAAAAGCGGCAGATGCAAAAGTACAAGGTGAAAAAGCTTTGGAAGACTTAAAGGAAAACGTAAAAGCTAAAGAAGCGGCTGGTAAAGAAGCTGTTGAAGATAAAGTAGATGAATTAAAGGCCAAAGTGGCAGATGCAAAAGTTCAGGGTGAAAAAGCTTTGGATGATTTAAAGGAAAATGTAAAAGATAAACAAGCTGCTGGTAAAGAGGCAGTTGAAGATAAAGCAAATGATTTGAAAGGCAAACTTGAGGATGCTCAGCATACCTTGCAAGATAAGTTCGATCATTTACGTACAGAAGCGGGTCATAAACTTGATGACGCCAAAGCCAAAGCAGTAGAGTTAAAAGATGAGGCTGCAACAAAATTTGATGAGTTAAAAACGCAAGCAACGGCGAAATTTGATGAGTTGAAGAAAACAGCAACAGATAAGTTAAATAAATTGAAGCACCATGATTCTGATGAGTAAGTTTATTTAAACTAAAATCTGCACTCCTTACCTAAAAGATGGAAGCTTGAAAATTAGCAATTCTTCATCCTAAGGTGAGCGAGTGCGGATCAATACTGTTACACTATCTCCATTAAGCTGTAATGATCTGTTTTTGGAGTAAACAATATGTCTTGGCTTTCTTCATTAAAGTCTGTTTTTTCACCCGCACAAGAAGTGAAAGAAGATGAAATCCAAACGGTACTCCAAAATTATTTACTACCACATTCAAAAGATGCTTTAAAAGAGCGCATTAGTCAGCTTCAAGTTCAAGGTCGAGTATTACAACTCACCATTAATACATTTCCTGATGAAAAAGAGCACTTGCAGCAAATTCATGATGATTTGGCTGGAGCTTTGGAAAAGTGTGGTATTGAAGAACTAAACCTGCATGTGGTTCAGCAAAAGCGCCCTGCACAAGAAAGTTCGAACTTACCTCCTGTGCTTGATGCTTCACCTAAAGCAGAACCAGATCCGAATAATCCGCCTATCCAAAAAGCAGCTCCGCAACAAAGAGATGTTCCACTTCATCCTCGCATTAAGCATGTTATTTTAGTTTCGTCAGGTAAGGGTGGTGTTGGTAAATCGACAACTACTGTCAATTTAGCGCTTGCCTTGCAAAAAATGGGGCTTAAAGTTGGAGTGTTGGATGCCGATATCTATGGCCCAAGTATTCCGACTATGCTGGGAAATGCTGGCAAAACTCCTCTTATTGAAAGTGAAAATTTCGTGCCTTTAGATGCTTATGGCATGGCGGTGTTATCGATTGGACATTTAACTGGTGATAACAACACACCTGTCGCGTGGCGTGGACCGAAGGCAACGGGTGCTTTAATGCAATTATTTAATCAGACCCTTTGGCCTGATTTAGATGTATTGATGATTGATATGCCACCTGGTACTGGTGATATTCAACTCACGCTTGCGCAGCGTATCCCAGTTACTGGTTCAATCATTGTGACTACGCCACAAAATGTTGCCTTATTAGATGCTACTAAAGGTATCGAATTATTTAATAAAGTTGGAATTCCTGTATTAGGCGTCGTTGAAAATATGTCGACCCATATTTGCTCTAATTGTGGTCATGAGGAGCAAATTTTTGGTATTGGCGGGGGTGACAAGCTTTCTGAACAGTACCATATTCCATTATTAGGCCGCTTGCCTCTAAATGCTCAGATCCGTGAGCATGCTGATCAGGGCAAACCTAGTGTTGTAGCAATGGATGATGCCGCTGATAGTTATATTGATATTGCTAAGGCGATGTGGGAACAAATTGAAAAAATTCCTCAACGTACACGTGATGACAAACGTATCTTCTGATTTATTTAAACCCGACCTTAAGTCGGGTTTTTTATTATCTGGTTAAAATAAAAAATTAAACCACTGAATCTTAATAACAAAGCTAAACTTGAAATTGGCATATAGATTGCTACTTTACACTTTTTAAAAAGAAAGGGTAAAAAATGCAATTTAAATGTGCTTTTGGCGTAATCAGTTTATGTAGCGCTTTATTTTTAGTCGGATGCAATAATGACGACTCTTCTGTTTCACAAACACCAACAGTTCAGGAGCAAAAACAGAAATTACAGCCGATTATTATTCAGGGTGCTTTGCCTGTAGAGTCGGAAAGAATGGCTTCAAAATTAGAGAATAAGACTGTTGAAACCATTGGTGGGTGGACATTCTGGAAGGGTACCTATAATGGTTATCCAATGATTATTTCTAAAACCCGTATGGGTATGAGTAACTCAGCTGCGGCAACTGCTTTAGCCATTGAACGTTATAAGCCGATTGCAATTATTAATCAGGGAACATCAGGCGGGCACGACCCAGATCTACACGTTTACGATATTGTCTTAGGAAAATACGCAACCAATATTGGGGCATTTAGAACTCCTAAACAACCATTAGGTGGTGGTTCAAATTCACTCACATGGGTTGAGGCTTTTGATGTTTTGCCAACAGACGAGTCTGACCCAGAACCTATTGCAATTCGTAAATTTGAAGGTGACCAAGAGTTATTAATGGCGGCACATAAAGTCCGTTATGACAAAGGCGAGGTGGTGGAGGGAACAATTGGTTCAGCAGATGTCTGGAATAATGAGCTTGATCGTATTCAATTCTTCCATCAACGCTATGGCACTTCAGTCGAGGAAATGGAAGCAGCATCTGTTGCACAAATTGCCAGCCAGTTTAATGTTCCTTTTCTAGGAATTCGAATCTTATCTAATAATATTACGAATAATGGGGCTTACGACCCTGGTACAGGAGAGGCTTGCCAAGAGTATGTACTCAATGTGGCTGAAGAGTATATGAAATCAAAACTACCAAAATAATAATTTAAAACTAAGCAAGAAGATCGGAGTCTTTATAAAACTTCTTCTTCTTGCTTTTTATGGCGATGTCTATTTTTCCAGTTTTTAATGACCATCCAACGCCAGAAAATTTCTGTAGATAGATATAAAATGACAGCAAATACGAAAGCTTCTACAACAAGACCTGTCATCAAAATTTTCGCAAGACTAAAATCAATGTGCCCATGGCCGAAATGAGTAATCCAGCGGGAAATCTGGTGCAATACACCTAGCAGCATTTCTTTGTTAATCATATGCACATGAAAAATATGCGCACCAAACCAAAACCCAATATATAGAATAGGAACTAAAGTAAGAGGATTACTTAGCCAAGCTAGCATTAAGCTAATTGGTAGATTTACTTCAAATAGTAAGACTGCCATCACAATAAATACACTGTGAAAAGGGATAGGCAGTAAACCAAAAAAGGTTCCGACAAAAACAGCTCGGGTAATTGATTTTCGATTGACATACCAAAGCACAGGATTAAGGGTCTTTTTACCAAAAATCCTTAGAAATTTCATATTTGAAACTTTCTCGGGTGAGGGAAGCCAAGATTGAAAAAAGTGCTTTGCCATAATCATTAAGGTAGTAGAGCGCGGTGCTCTAAATAAAAAAATCAGAAACAATATATGAATTGAAACTTATTAAAAGCTTAAAATTTAAACTTACCATCACTATATATTTTTTATTATAAAGACTTTTGATGGAAAAATAGACTTAAAATAAAAATACTTATGTTATTTAAGTACGAAATTATTTGAAAAGCATAACAACTGACCGTAAAGTTTTCTTTATTACTTTTAGTGGTAATTATATAAGCATATGTTTTTAATGCTTTTATTTTGAGTTTAGAAATGTTTTTAAAAATTTTGTCTTACAATTACCTTTTGCCATGTGACAGGATATCTATTAATCTGAGATGACTATATTGTGAGGCCATTCAATGATTTCATGGCTTTTTATTGGCTTAGTAGCCACAATTTTACTAACACCTGGTCCAACTAACACTTTACTCGCTTCTTCAGGTGTGCAAGTAGGACTACGGAAGTCAGTAAAACTTATTCCAGCAGAAGTTTTGGGTTACGTGATCTCTATTTCTGCATGGGGAATGCTAATTGGGAAAGTGTCCACCACATTGCCATTGCTGCCGCCTATTCTTAAGCTGTTGAGTGCTTGCTATATTATTTTTTTAGCCATTAAGTTATGGCATACGGCAAATCAAACAATTGAATTAAATCAGCCTACGATCCGTACTCGTGAATTATTTTGTGCAACTTTATTGAATCCTAAAGCCTTGCTCTTTGCTTCGGCAATTTTTCCGGTAGCTGCGTGGAGTGATTTTCACATTTATTTGATTCATATGATGGCTTACTTAGCACTTATTACGCCAATTGCCTTATTCTGGATTTTCTTGGGATCACTTTTAGCTTCTAAGAAAGTTGCTTGGCTAAATCAGACGAATTTACAAAAAACAGCTTCACTCGTTTTAGTCAGTTTTTCAATTCCTATTAGCTATTCTGCTTTACTGAGCCTTTAAAGGTACCGCTGAGCTATTCTTATTTGTTTGAGTAGCTTTGCGTTGTTTTCATAATTGCTTTTTTAAGTTAAAGTACGTCGAAATCAATGAAATTACCTTTTGGATAGAAAATACATGGCTATTAAGTCTGATCGTTGGATTCGCGAGATGAGCGAAAAACACGGCATGATTGAACCTTATGCAGAGAATCAAGTCCGTTTTGATGAAAATGGTGAAAAGTTGATCTCATACGGGGTCTCTAGCTATGGTTATGATGTACGCTGTGCCCGTGAATTCAAGGTTTTTACTAACGTACATTCTGCAATTGTCGATCCAAAGAATTTTGATGACAAAAGTTTTATCGATATTGAGTCAGATGTTTGTATTATTCCGCCAAACTCATTTGCTCTAGCACGTACAATTGAATATTTCCGTATTCCTCGTAATGTATTGACAGTATGTCTAGGCAAGTCGACTTATGCTCGTTGCGGTATCATTGTGAATGTGACTCCGTTAGAACCTGAATGGGAAGGTCACGTAACTTTAGAATTTTCAAACACCACTAATTTACCTGCACGTATTTATGCAGGGGAAGGTGTAGCACAAATGCTATTCTTTGAAAGTGATGAAGTATGTGAAACATCTTATAAAGACCGTGGTGGTAAATACCAAGGTCAAACAGGCGTTACACTTCCGAAAACATAATTTTTCTTAGATAAAGAAGAGTTTTAAAATAATGGGTCGCTTAGGTGGCCCAATTTTATGAATAAAATTTACATGAGGTGCGTTTATCGGAATAGTGATAAATGACAGTTTCCTTTTGTAGAAAATAATATAATATGATCAATAATTGATTTGTTTTTTTGTTCTGCATCACAGGATTGAAAAACAAATGTATCGGATATAGTTTGTCTTTTTAGTAGTAATTACTTAGATATCTACTAAATTCAGACAGGCCAAATAAAAAGAAATTAAACAGGATTATGCCCCCAAGGATACGGAGGTCGGCCATGCGACAGTTTACGTCTCTTCATGTAGCGATAGCGCTTGGAAGCTTATGCTTTTCTTCAGTGTATGCTGCCTCTACATTAGTCCCTATGTCAGATTCGGAACTATCCGCAACTCGTGGCCAAGCTTTGATGAGTATGTCTTATATTGCGCCTACGGACTCTGCAAATTTAGAAAAACTGCGCGATAACAGTAGTAATATTGGTTTCTATAAATTAGGCTTGGAAGCTGAATTAGAACTTAACACCAATATTCGTAAATTACAGTTAGGTTGTGGCGGCGTTAATGGTGCTGGTGGCTGTGATATTGATATTGATAATCTAAGCCTAAGTGGTCAAAAGTTCGATACGAATGGTAATCCTTTGGCGATGTCTAGTGAAGAGCGTGCTTCGTCTTCTGCTGTTTTAACAAATCCGTTTATAGAATTTGCAATTAAAAATCCTAATTCTGCATCAACCCGTGAAGTCGCCGGTTTAAGATTAAGTGCTGAGAAATTTATCGGCTTGCTTACAGCAGGTACTGAAAATACATCTAGGCCAAATGGGATCAACTCGATTTCTGGTTATATGCAGGTTCAATCTGATAGCAGTGGTTTAATTAAAGGTTATGCGACAACTTCTGCTACACGCGACAATTTATATGGAACAAATGCAGTTACAGGTCGTTTACAAGCTCTAGGTCTGGGAGGGGCAGCTGAGGTAAGTTTTGTTACTTCCGATGGTGGATTTAATATTCCAGGCATTCAAAATAACTATTTTGAAATTGCTCCCATTCAAGTTAATGGTAATAGAGTTAGCTCCAAAGTTTTATCTGCTCCAGTGAAAGTCCCTAATATTTATGTCGGACATAGTAGTTCGTACCCAGTAGATGGTACGGTGCAATATAATGCCGCAGGTCCACACGACCCAGCTTATCCTGAACCAACAGGTATTTATACTCAGGGTGGTAAAGTTGAAGCTACAGTAACAAGCTGTAGTGTATTAGCATGTCTCATTGCAGGCCAAGGTTCTAAATTTTCTAATGTATATATGAATGGTACAATCTCGAATATTACTGCAAATTTAAATTTAACCCAGTCTTTGGGACTTATTCATAATTTACCAATTAACTCACCAATGTATCTCGCACTGCAAAATCAAATGCTTCAATGGCCAGGTGCGAAAGCAGATGACGTGGCTCAAAAGGGTTGGTGGATGTCTTTTGCAAATCCAGTTAACGTTGGGAACATCATTCCGCAAGATGCGATTGATATTTCACCTCTTTTTCCGCAAATTTCAACGGCTGTTTCTGCCTATTTACAAGCTAACCCAGCACAAACTTCTGATTTAGGGGGATTATTAAAGCTGGGTGATCTAGATGTAAATATTGGTACGGTTGATTTGAAAAATAGTCCGCTCACATTAAATTTAAGTAACTTGCAGTTAACGAATCAAAACTTTAAGCCAAACTGCCATGGTTCAGGTTTAACTTTTTGTTAAATGGCGAGAAGGCGGCTTGGGTTGCTTTACATTCATCGGAAAAGTAATTTTTTACATGCTTTTTTTTGCATTTGTGCAAATATTCCGCATAATAGAAATGTGGAAAGGTTGGCAATATCTTTTAGATTTGCCTCTTTGTCTAAGGTGAAAAGGATAGATTCACCTGGCATCAAGGATTGTTAAAGAAAAATAAATATGGTGCGCGGCATCGTATAAAACAGGAAGGTCAAGATGACTACACTTAATTATACGGTAAGGTTTCAAAAAACCGTTTTGGCAAGTTTAATCGGGCTTTGTATAAGCCAAGCTAGTTTCGCACTCGAAGAACTTTCTGATGCGGGCTTAAGTGAAACTACAGGTGAGGGTATTGCTATCTTGCCACAGAATACTTATATGGTATTTCGTGGTGCAGGTGCTAATGAAACCTCAAGTCAGATATTAACTGATCGTACTAAAGACACGGGTTATATCAATTATGTACCTGTTGGTCCTTTGAGTATGACCGCAGCAGATACCAATAAAAATGGCTCGATTGATTCGGGTGACCGTGCAGTTGGTAAAGCAGATATTTTTCTTTATGGTTTAGCGCTTTCCAAATCTGATAATGATACAAATACCCGTATTGCTTCTACTGATGCAGCCGCTGCAATTTCGAGTTGGGGTACTGCCGTCAACCCATGGATTTTTAAAGTTGCGACAGCAAATTCAGTACCTAATTTTAGTGCGGCTACTTGTAGTGGTGCGAGTGACCCTTCTTGCCAAGTAACTTATTTAGCTTTGGAAGCCCCTTTATATGAGGTTGGAACGAAGGACTCTGCTGGTATAGATGCTTATAAGCTGAAATTAGGTTTATGGTCAGATATTTTTGTCCGAAATCCAAATAAAATAAATGGTGCAGCAGACCAATTTAATTATGGCGACTCGAATGGCTTGATTGGTACAAGTATTGATGCAAGCCGTGCAAACCGTCTTCGTTTACAAGGGGTTTGGAATAACTTTAGCTTAAATGGCAGTCGTTTACAGCTTTTCCAAACATTAGGTGGCGCAACATCTGCTGGTGGAATGAGTCCTTTTTATAATGATACTTTGGGTTTAGCAGGAGTTTTTCGTTTAAACAGTGGTGATGCCTCTAATTTAAGAGCAACAATTACTTCAAATACTCCAACGTCTTCGGTAGGGCCGTGGGTAAATCGCTATAGTACCCAATATACTGGTGCACCAAGTAATAACTCTCCAAGCGCGGATTGGTTATATCGGGTTCGTAGTCAGACTACGACTGTTACTTCAACGGGTTCATGGACCGCGCCAACGGATAGCGCTATGAATAATGTTTTACGTTTAAGTACGCGTGAATCTGGAACTACCCAAGGTAATTTGGTAACACCTGCAATTAATGGTGGGCTTGCTCCAACTTTTGATGCGAATGAAGGTTTATATCTCTATAACCCAAACATTAACCTTGTGTTAGGGTCTTTATATCAACCACTCGTTTTAAGCTCAGATGGTAAAAACTTTAGTTTAGAACTTGCTCGTATTCCGAATAAACCAGAAATTTATAAGAAAATTTATACAGATTATAGTGGTGCCGATACGAGTTATTTAGGTTCAACTTGTAATATTTACCAATGCGGTACGAATGTAACATTAGGTGGTAAAACTTACCAAGGTTCTAGTGCAACACACAGCAGTATCTCAATTGGTTCCACAGTTTATAATGCAACGAATAATACTTTAGAGGCATTTAAAGGGAACAGTACACAAGATGCGGTCGGTATTTCATTTGGTAAATTACCTACGGGCACTGTGGCGGCGATAACGCAAACTAAAAACTTCTACCAATTGCAAAATCAGGAGCGTCGTGCAGGCAGTTATAGTTGTGGATTTTTGAACTTAAGTACTTGTTATGATACATGGCAGTACCGTACAGCAACGGGTTGGACTGGAAATGCGGGCTCAGGTTTAAAATTTGATTCTCAAGGCGCTAACTGGGCGAGTATTGACAGTACCTCTTATTATAATCCAACAGTAAATAATACTGGTTATACCTTAGCCGATGCGGGGAATGGAGCTCAGTACACTGTGCCTACTAGTACGCCTTTACCCGATGCTCGTTATGAGGGGGGACGTTGGTACACGACTACGCCAAATGCAGATTTGAACACCTATAAATTATCTGGGGCACAAATTAGCTCAGCCATTACTAATAACATGGGTTCAGCTGTCATTGATGGTGTATTAATCCAGCATCTGAAACTGACAACTAAAGGCTTATAAGAGGAGGATAATGATATGAAAAAATTAAATACCTTAATCCTCGCTCTTTTTGCAACGGTTACTCATGCGGAGCTGCAAACTTTAGATAATGATGCCTTGCAGGCAATTAATGGCCAAGCTGGTGCTGATTTATCTTTAATGCTTAATTTAAACCAAACCACTAACGGTCTATTTGATAATGGTAGTGGTGGTGTCTGTGAGAACGTAGAGTTCTGCCATATTGGTTTAGCGATTAACAAACGTTTTGTACAAGCAGATGCAAGTAAGCCAAGCGGTTGGGCTGAAAATAGTGATAGTGGTAATAAACTTTGGCTAGTGTTTAAAGGTGTACAAGGAACTTTAAATATTCAAAAAATGGGTTTAGATGGTGCTGATTTAAAATATCTGGATAAAAACAATACAGAAATTATTAAGCCCGCCATTCAGCTTAGTTTTAGTGCAGCGCAGCCGATTTTAATTCGTAATTTTGGTTTCAATGCTTTATCGATTGAACAAGATAACTTTACCAGCTCAACAACAACGCAAGGTTCGAGTGCAAATATGTATGATTATGCATATTTCAAAAAACCGACATATGCTGCGACTGCTAATAGTGCAGCACAGCAAGTTGCTACAGCAACTCCATCGGCCTATGACTATGGGCGTGAAACTGGTTTTATGGGCTTAATGATGAACGGAAACTTGGCTATTCAAGGAAAAGTCATGGTCTTTAGCTGTGATGGTAGCCATCCTCGTTGTTAAGGGTTAATGTAGATTTCAAAGGAACTGAAGTGATGAAAAAAAATAAAGAAAATCACAGCTCAAAGTTTATTTTAAATACATTAACAACCAGCATGTTGTTAGTGAGTGGACAAATTTATGCTTTAGAAGCTTTAACAGATGCTGATTTGAGTGCTGTCAATGGACAAGATGGGATCTCGATTCAAACTACGTTTAATGAAATTAATATTGATAATGCTTACTGGGATGACCATGCAGGCACACCAACAAGTGCTGATCAGGTATTAAGAGCTCAAGCAAGTGGTGTAAAAGTCCAAAAAAGTAATGCATCTAGCCAGCCTTTAAGTACTAATTACCGTTTAGATGTGGGGAGTAATACAACCACTGGTAAAGCAGGCATAGATTTTTCTATGCAGAGTAGCCCTTCTCTTATTACGGTAAATAGCGTTAAAGTTTGTAATAGTTCAGCTACATGTTCGCCAACTTTAGGACAATTAGCAATTCAAACAACTTCTCCTTTAAATTTGGCAATTACTACTCAAGATGGTTTATTTAGTCCAAATAGCCAATCTAGCATGACGCTTGGTATTAATAATGCCAATATTTATCTAGGGCAATTGGATGCTCGGAATCAGTTAAACCAGCTAATTTTAAGAAACTTTAACTTTAATTTTGTTGGTAAAGGGGTCATGTTTGTAGACCCGACCCGTGGTGTAGTTTTACAGACAAATACTGGAACTAACGTTGCTAGTGTAGGGCAAACTCCCAATAGTACCTATGGCTATGTTGATTTTAACCGCGTAGCGGATTCGGCTTCCAGTTTAACCGCAGGTACATATGTAGACAGCAGTGGAAAAGTAACCAATTCCGGTCTAAATATTGAGGTCATGCTCAGTTCCAATGTAGATAAATCTAACCCTTATGTTTTAGATGCAAATAATAGCCCACAAAATGCGAAAGGCTTGATTCGTTTAGGTGCAAGTGGCCGAATGGTCAACGGTTATCTACAACTTCGTGGGTTAGATGGTACGGCGGATACAACCACGTTAGGGACTGCAAATACAGCTTCGGGTACAGGTTCAAGTAATAGTATTTTAGGTAAATCTGGCGTTGCCTTTCGTATGAAAGGTGAGTTCACCAAAGATAATGATTCAATGCTAGGTGCAGATGGCAAAGCAACCACTTTAGAAATTGGTGGAGCGGGTCTTAATGCTTACGGTTTTGAGTTTGGTAATCTAACAGGTCTTAACTCAGCGACACGCGGTTATTTCGACAGCGGAAATATTTATCTAAATCTTGCAGATACAAAAACCTTATTAATGCCAAACAACGCAACCTTAAATGGAATCCGTTTAGGCAGTGGTACTTTAACGACAGCTGCTGATTATCAACATAATATTCACCGTGATACGGTTACTAATCCGTTTAGCTTAATTCTTGCGATGCGTGGAGCGGAGTTTCAAGCATTTTCAAGACGCGGTCGCTTTACAACAAGTGCGAATGTCGCTCCTGCAAATCAGTTTGCAGACAATGGTGCAAACAACCAGTGGGGCTTGGCATTACCTTTCTATAACTTAAATGCTAATGCTGCTGTATATGGTTTAGATGCCCCTGCAAATAGTGCCTATTACTATACAAAAGATGCCAATGGTAAACCTGTTCAGAATGTTGTTGCTGCATCTGGAACGACATCTCGTTTAGGTTTTGGTATTGCTGCTGGAACTACTGGACGTGATGCGACTGGAACTAAAACAACCTCAATTTTATTAATTGATGGTTCTCCAAATGCCAATAATGCAGGTAGTCCTACCGATTATTACATGGGGTTACGTAATATCGATATGTTCCTCAAAGGCAATGGAAGCATTGGCTTAGAAAATGGCAGTCTTAATGTTAGTTTAAAAGAGATGCTCCTTGCTTTATCAACTGAAATTGCAGCAGGGTATTTACCTGGGGCAAAATATAAAACTTGTCCAGCTACTGGTTCATGTACCTCACCAATTGATAACTTTGCCAGAAATAATGATGTCTTATTTGGTCTAAAACTGCGTTTAGGCGGAGATCTTAACTTATCGATCGTGCCAAATAGTTCAATTGCAGATGGTAGTGCTCTAACTGTACTGGGCGATTTCACCATGCCTGCCACAGCAACTGGAAATACGGTTCAAATTAGTGATCCGATCGATGGTTCTGCAATTGGTTTTGATAATATTACTGGAAAGCTTGCGTTTAATACTGCTTTAGTTGTTGGTAAAGACAGTGCAAGTGGTTTAGGTAAAGTTGGCGTAAATACGGCGGTTTATTTTAATCCAGATAAGAGTATTGACGGTGCATTACGTGTTAAAGATATTAACTTCTATCCTCCATCAACTGGTGCAGGTGCACGTTTAGGTGAGCTTGCGATTACTGGTGGACGTTTAAATAGTAGCTTTAGTATTGTGCCTAGAAATGGTGCTTTTAACTAACCAAAAAAGTGGCGGTCATTGCCACTTTTTATAAAAAATTTATTTTGAATGTGATTGGATTTGCATTCGTCGGGTTATAGGAATAATTGCTTTATGCTTGAATATTATTCTGATAGTCTGAACAAATAATAAGCGTTTGTCTCTTAAGGATTAGAGCGACATGAAGAATAAAAATATAGGGTGCTGGTTGTTACTTGCCAGTAGTTCAAGTGTTTTTGCAATGCAGCCTTTGGATGATCAAAGTCTTGCAGCGACGACAGGCCAAAATGGCTTAACACTAGGTATTCAAGCCGATAAAGTTCAATTTAATCAAGTCGCCCTGATTGATACAAACGGTATAGCCTCAACTTCGTATAATAGTAAGGCTGGCTTTGTTATTGCAGGGAATTCTACTAATCCAGTTCCTGGCATAGAGTTTATTAAAGCTGCGGTATCTAGTAATCCTTCTTTTAATATCGTAATGGATACTGATGCGGGTGGGGGAAACCCTTTCCTAAATTTGGCTGTATCTATGGGCAATGATGTTAATGGTATTCGACTTCTACCATTTTCAGTCTATATGGCTCCAAGTGCATCTTTATCTAGTCCATCCGATTATGCATTAACGAGTTATGCGCCAAAATCAATTTTTAGTTCGGGAACGACAGTAAATACGGGTGTAAAAGAAATCATTCGTTCTACTGGGAATCTAGATATTAACTTTGTACAAACCAATAAACCTCGTTTAAATATCCAGCTTGGTCATGCGGCTCAATCCGTTATGGTTAAATTTGGAGGGGCAATTCAATCTATTTGTTCTGCTGCTGCGGGTTGTCCAATTACTTTAGTGTCCGATAATACGGGTGCTACATTTGGATTTAAATTTGCAGGCACAAATACCTCAACAGGTTTTGTGCTTGATGGTTTCTATGCAGGTGTTGATCCAACTGGATTAACTTTTGGTAATAACGGCGTGTCGAGTAAGTTCGATGCTTCACTTAACAATGTCACTTTAGGAAATATGGGAACCCAAAGTACAACGACATTTAATAATTTGCCTAACGGTTCTATGGGGAGTTTTGGTATTACTGGGGCGTCAGTGACTGACTTAAAAATGAAAGTAAGTGGCTTTTAGAAAAAATAATAACTTAACCTGAAATATGAAAGAGGGCGGTTGTAAAAACAATCGCCCTCTTTTTATAACTATATTGAGTTAAATGTTTTCTGATCTGGTGTGTTCTAATTGTTGAACAATTTCATCCAAAGCTTTAATACGCTTAACTTGATCCCATAAGTTTTTAGCTTGTGGGTAGGCTTTAGTCATCATGCCTAACCATTGTTTATAACGACCAACCATGCCAATTTCTGTTTTTGCTTGACCATTTAAAAAGCGAATTTGTAAGTCAACCAGTTGTTCCCAACTGAATAATGCCTCATTCATATTTTCACGAATGCATTGTGTTAAGTCTGGGGTAGTCACAGCACCACGCCCAATCATTAAATCTTCACAGCCAGATTGTTGCTGACAGGCTCTAGCATCAGCATTGGTCCAGATTTCACCGTTGGCAATTACATTAATTTTTAATGCTTCTTTAATGGGAAGAATTTTTTCCCAATAAGCAGGCGGCGTATAACCATCTGCTTTAGTACGAGCGTGAACTGTCAACCAACTTGCACCAGCATCTTCAACAGCATGGGCATTTTCCATGGTGTGATTTTCATCTAGATAACCTAAACGCATTTTTGCTGAAACAGGAATATGAGGAGGTACCGCATCTCTTACCGCTTTAATCAGCATATGTACAACATCAGGTTCATCAAGAAGAACAGAGCCGCCTCGGTGTCTATTTACAGTTTTTGCAGGACAACCGAAATTTAGATCAATTGCTGGTGCACCAAGCTCTACAACTTTCGCTGCATTTGCTGCCAGCATATCTGGATTATTCCCTAAGAACTGGACATGGACAGGTGTATCAGCCACTGTTTTACCGTCATTTTTTAATTCTGGACAAAAACTATAGTAAATATGGTCTGGCAAAATGCTGTCTGTAACTCGAATAAACTCGGTCACACACCAGTCGAAATGACCAACAGATGTGAGTGTATCCCGCATGATCGGGTCAGTTAAACCTTCCATTGGAGCGAGTATGAGTTTCACAGTCTGTGTCACCTGAGCAAAAAGAAAACAGCGTTATACGGGATATGTATAACGCTGTCTAGTATCGATGAAATTTTAATTAATTTAGAGACCCAAAATCATTTCAAGCACAAATTTACTACCAATAAAACCAATGGCTAAAAGCACAAACCCGATTAACGTAAAACGAATAGCCTTTTGTCCTCGCCATCCGAGTTTGTAATGGCCAATCAATAATGATCCATAGATAAACCAGGAAATAATACTAAATACGGTTTTATGAGCGAGATGTTGGGCAAAGAAGCTATCGATAGTCAAGAAACCAAACGCGAGTGCAATTGTTAATAGAATAAAACCAGTAATGATGAGATCAAATAACAAAGATTCCATCGCTTGAATTGATGGGAGTAAATTGACCCAAAAGCGTTTTTTTTGTTTCTTTTTGAGTTCACGATTTTGGAACCACAGCAAAATAGCGTGAATGGTTGCCATCAGTAAAACTGCATAGGCAGATAAAGACAGAATGATATGGACATCAAGGCCTAAAGAGTGTTGCTCAATAAATTGATCGGGTCGGCTGAATGCAAAACCTAAAATCAGGCCAATAGCTGCTACAGGAATGCCTAACAAGTTTAACGGTACAATGGGGCGAAAAATACTAAAAATTAAACTTAACAACAGCATAAGCCACGATGTAAAAGATACTAAATTAAAAACATCGTAGTTAATTCCCGCCGGTGTCAGCATGGCGTGGCATAAAACTGTGCCGTGCAACAGGAGTGCCAAAATTGCAACAACAGCAAATAACCATGGGTTTGGTTCACGTTTTGACATTAAACGAATAAACAGATACCAGAAAGAAGTGGTATATGCAATGAGTGCCAAAATTGTGTAAACCAAGGGGAGGCTAATCATGTCAAACCTTTTTCAGGATTAATTCATCTATATAAGATATAAATTCGCTGCGAACTAAAGTATCCTATAGCATTCTATGCATAAATTTTCTATTTCGAGAAAGATTTTTTTGCAACTAGCCATTTTAAGCGGATTTTGCAATGTTTGATACCTTAACAGAACGACTCACACAGAGTTTAAGAAATGTTACTGGCTCAGGGCAGCTGACCGAAGACAATATTAAAGATACCTTACGTGAAGTACGTATGGCACTTCTTGAAGCCGATGTCGCGTTACCTGTAACTCGTGAATTTATCGCGAAAGTTAAGGAAGAGGCATTGGGCCAGGAAGTGATGACTCAGTTATCGCCAGGCCAGGCATTTGTAAAAATTGTCTATGACGAACTCACCAAGATGATGGGTGAGGCGAATGAAACACTTGATTTAAGTGCTAAGCCTCCCGTTGTTGTATTACTTGCTGGTTTACAAGGTGCGGGTAAAACGACAACTGCCGCTAAGTTGGCACGTTTCTTAAAAGAGCGTCAAAAGAAAAAAGTAATGACGGTTTCTGCGGACGTTTACCGTCCAGCTGCGATCAAGCAGTTAGAAACTGTCTCTAACGAAGTTGGTGCTGGTTTTATTCCTTCAGATGCTTCTGAAAAGCCAATTGATATCGTTAATCGTGCAATTGAACAGGCAAAAATCCAGTTTGCTGATGTATTGATTGTCGATACCGCAGGTCGTTTACATGTCGATGTAGACATGATGGACGAAATTAAAGAATTACATGCCGCTGTTAAGCCAACTGAAACCTTGTTTGTGGTTGATGCCATGACAGGTCAGGATGCTGCAAATACAGCTAAAGCCTTTAATGATGCATTGGCACTTACAGGTGTGATTCTTACTAAAACTGATGGTGATGCACGTGGTGGTGCAGCGCTTTCTGTGCGTGCAATTACGGGTAAGCCAATCAAGTTCTTGGGTATGGGTGAGAAGCTTGATGCTTTAGAACCATTCCATCCAGATCGTGTTGCTCAACGTATTTTAGGCATGGGTGACGTACTTTCTTTAGTCGAGGAAGTTGAACGTAAAATCGACAAAGAAAAAGCCGAAAAAATGGCTAAAAAATTGCAAAAAGGAGGCAGCTTCAACTTTGAAGATATGCTGATGCAATTTGAGCAAATGAAAAGTATGGGCGGCATGATGGGCTTCTTAGATAAGTTGCCTGGCATGAGCGGTGCAGGAATTCAGCAGGCGATTGAGCAAGCGAATCCTGAAAAACAGGTCAAGAAAATGGAAGCTATTATCCAGTCGATGACCGTTAAAGAACGCCGTAATCCAGACTTGATGAACCCAAGTCGTAAAAAACGTATTGCAGCTGGTTGTGGTATGGATGTTGCTGAAGTGAATAAACTCATTAAGCAACAAGCACAAATGGCTAAAATGATGAAGAAGTTTGCGAATCCATCTGGTATGAGCAAAATGATGCGTTCATTAGGCAATATGCAAAAACAATTTGGCGGCGGCGGTGGCGGCGGAATGGGACCACTCTTTGGCAACAACGACCAAAAGAAATAAGCTCATAAAATATAAAAGGCGCAACAAGCGCCTTTTATTTTGCCCTACATTTTAGTCTTTAGGATAATGAGCAATATATTGTTGTAACCCTTTGAGTAAAAGATCAGTTTCTACAACTGGATCATATTTTTTCAAGAACTTGGCAAATAGTTGTGCATCTCCACCGGTAAGGAGCAGTTTTTTCGGAGATTGCTGCATAATATTTTCGATAGTACTAATAAGGCCTAACAAAATACCGTGATGGACTGCATCGACGGTGTTGTTGCCTGGGTTTAGATTATCAAAAGCTGAGTCAGGAATTTTAATGCCTTTTGTATTTTGAATAAGTGCATCGCGTTGCAGATAAAGGTTGGGTAAAATGTAACCGCCTAAATGTTGTTTGCCTTGCGTTAAATCAATCGTTAAAGCTGTTCCACATCCAATAATACAATAGTTTTCATTAGCCTGAGCCACAGCAAGTACTTGTAACCAACGGTCAATCCCGAGCTGGCTTGGTACCTCATAGCCACACTTTAACTCAGCATATTCAGCATGAACTTTTGCAAAAACAACTGGAATTTCAAGCCATTTTAGAATTTGTTGAATACGTTGATTATTCTCGGCATCTAAGACGGATGACACTCCAATTCGATGTAGGCCTTGATGCTTAAAATGTTGAATTAACCCAAGTAATAAATCGGCAGGGGATTGCAAATGCAGTTCTGCAGCATGCTCAATAGTTTGGTGGTTTTCAGTAATCCAGTATTTTAAACGAGTGTTTCCGATATCGAGCCATAAACTTTTCATGGAGAAACACCTGTTTATTGATTGATCTGTGGTCTTAAACGACCTTGATAAAACTGTTTAGGTTCTGGAGTTTCAAGTATGACGGCTCCATCATTGGAAATTCCAACAAAACGACCTTCTACTAGTCCTTGGCTATGCTCAAACTGCACGAATTGATTAATCCATGCGGCATGATGATTAAAACGGCCAGCTAAGTTGTAGCAGCCATGATCGAACCAGCGAGCTGCATTTTGAATAGCGATATACAGCTCTGAAACTAACTCAAGACGGCTGTTTTGCTCTAGACCTAAATCTTCTAAAGAGGTAATCGGCTGATCACTGTCGGTTACGGGTGGCGTTTTTAAATTAATGCCCACACCTACTATAGCCTGATGTTGCGAAAGGGGTTCAACTAAAATTCCACCCCATTTACCTTGCGCACTATATAAATCATTTGGCCATTTTACTTGTAAGCTTAGAGGCTGTAATTGAGGGATTTGCAAAATATTTAGAGCAACTTCAAGTGCTAAGCGCCCATCTAAGGGTGTTCGAGTTTGCACCAATGTGCTTAAATAAATGTTTCCTTCAGGTGAAATCCATTGCCGTTGATGTTGACCTCGCCCTTGAGTTTGTTGAGCACTGCAAACCAAGCCTGTTGTAATGCCTTTTTGGGCAATTTCACGAATATCATCATTGGTCGAAGTTGTGGTTGCTTTTAATAAAACCACTTCTGGAAGCTGGTTTTTTGCGCTTAAAAGTTGTTGTAGTTGGCGAGTCTCTAAATCCATGTTGAATATGAGCAGAGTGGTAAAACATTTATGGAGTTAATCATATATTTACTCATTGGCGCAATTGCTGGTTTTACTGCCGGATTGTTTGGGGTTGGTGGTGGATTAATTATTGTACCAATCCTCTATGTCGTTTTTACCCAGTTACACTATGACCCTGCGGTAATCATGCATATTGCAGTAGGAACATCACTTGCGACCATTATTGTAACGTCCTTTAGTTCGGTGTCGGCTCACCATAAAAAAGGAGCTGTACTTTGGCCAGTTTTTCGTAATTTAGCACCCGGGCTCATTATTGGTTCATTTTTGGGTGCTGGTATTGCTGATCTGATGTCTGGTCAACATTTGCAACTTCTTATAGGGATTTTTGCTGTTTTCATGGCTTATCGTATGTTTAAAGGTGCCCATGTTGTAGTTGATCCAACACGTCAGCTTCCTTCAGCATCTATGCAAGTGATAGCAGGTGGCGGAATTGGTGTTGCCTCTGCAATTTTTGGAATTGGGGGAGGAAGCCTAACCGTACCGTATTTAAACCGTCATGGCATCGTTATGCAAAAAGCAGTCGCAACTTCTGCTGCTTGTGGTTTACCTATTGCAATTGCGGGTGCAATTGGCTTCATGTGGTTTGGTGCTAAAGAACACATCTCTGTACCTAACACGATTGGTTATGTGCACATCTATGCTTTTATCGGCATTAGTGTTATGAGTTTTATTACAGCCAAGTTTGGAGCAAAAGTCGCTCATGCATTGTCACCGCAAATGTTAAAAAAATGCTTTGCCTGTTTGTTAGTCGTGGTAGGTAGTTATTTTATTTATAAAGGCATTATGCATTAGAGAATAAAATATTAACCTTAACAAGACTACGATCTAAGAGCTTGAATTTTTAGAAATTCGAGCTTTTTTTATTAAAGAATATAAGAACATTCGGGGCTTTTATTCATCCGATTTTGGTGTTGTTTTTAAATGGGTTGGCTTAAAATGCAATGAAATTGTCAGACAATGACATAGTTTTTAATCGATGGGATCAGTTAAAAACAAGGATGCGAAAGAAAAGCATGGATTAATGCATATAAAAAGTAGCGGGTGATTTATGAATCTCGAAGAGACAGAAAGTCTTTCTGAGCAAATTGTCAAATATATTAGCGAACAGATCATTAGTGGCGAGCTGGTTGAAGGCGAACGTATTCAAGAACTACGTATTGCTAAAGAGCTTGACGTGAGCCGAGGGTCAGTTCGTGAAGCATTGTTATTATTAGAGCGTACTCATTTAATTGAGATATTTCCACGCCGTGGGGCAATTGTTTCAGAAATGTCTGCACAGCAGGTTAAAGCACTGTTTGACACAAACATGATGTTGTTGGGGCATATTGTTCAACGAATAAGTGAAACATGGCGGGCACATGAAGCAGATCAATTGCAGTTATTGTTAGAACAACTTCTTGAGCATGTAAAAGCAGGGGATATCGAGAAATTTTATGATGGTGTTTTCCAATATCTGGCTGAACAGCAAGATATGGTCGGAAATCCTTATCTAATGAAATTCTATAAAGAGTTATTGCCTTCATTACGTCGTAGTTATTTTTTGACCTTAAATACTTCTAAACGAGAACTACAAGAAGCATTTGCATTATTTAAACTCGTGATTGATGCAATTTTGATCCGAAAATCACAACAAGCCGCTTTATTTATGGAAGATTTTTGTCGACACTTACGTAACCTTGTGTTGGAATCGCTGACACGAATGAAACAGATTGAATTGGCCTGGGCAAGACGCTCACGCCGCTAGTTAGGGCATTATGCGTTTAAGCAGTTTAAAACTTTCCGGCTTTAAATCTTTTGCAGATAGTACAACTTTAAATTTTAAGGCTAACCGCACAGCAGTGGTTGGTCCAAATGGTTGTGGCAAATCAAATGTAATTGATGCCATTCGTTGGGTGATGGGTGAGTCAAATGCTCGTCAACTGCGTGGTGGTAGCATGCAAGATGTTATTTTCACAGGAACTTCTAAACGTAAGCCAGTTGGTGTGGCGAGTGTTGAGCTACGTTTTGATAATACGTATGGCAAGTTAGGTGGATCCTATAATGCTTATAATGAGCTAGCTGTTCGTCGTCAGGTCACCCGTGAAGGCAAGTCCGAATATTTCTTAAATGGCACACGTTGTCGTCGTCGTGATATTACCGATATTTTCTTGGGAACAGGATTAGGGCCACGTTCTTATGCGGTGATTGAACAGGGCATGATTAACCGTTTGGTTGATGCCAAGCCTGAAGAAATGCGTATTTTTATTGAAGAGGCAGCAGGTGTTTCACGCTATCAGGCTCGTCGACGCGAAACTTTGCAACATCTTGAGCATACTGAGCAAAACCTTTCACGTTTAGAAGATATTGCCCTAGAGTTAAAATCGCAGCTTAAGACGCTTAAACGCCAATCAGAAGCAGCCGTTCAATATAAAACATTAGAAGGTCAGATTCGTACGCTTAAGATTGAAATTTTATCTTTTCAGGCAGATAAAAGTGTACGCTTACAAGAAGAATATACGGTTCAAATGAATGAACTGGGCGAAAATTTTAAGTTGGTACGTTCAGAGCTAAGTACGATTGAACATGATTTGGAAGCAACTAGTGCTTTATTTCAGAGACTCATTCAGCAATCTTCACCACTACAACACGAATGGCAGCAAGCTGAAAAAAAACTATCTGAACTGAAAATGACTCTGGAACAAAAACAGAGTTTATACCAGCAAAACAGTACGACTCTCGTTCAATTAGAACAGCAAAGATTCCAAACTAAAGAACGTTTACAGCTTTCTGAATTGCAACTTGAAACGTTGAATAATCAGTTAGATGAACAAACTGAAGCCTTAACTGCAATTGAGCATACTGCAACGGAAGCTGAACAAAACTTTGCTGATTTACAATCCCAGCAAAAACAAGCACAACAACAGTTTGAACAAGTAAAAGCTCAGGTTGAAAAACAACAGCAGCAAAAAATGCAAATGTCTGCCCAAATTGAGCAGTTAGGCAAAAATGTTCTAAGAATTGAGCAACAAAAAGAAACGTTGCAACATCAAGCAAGTCAGATTCAATCGCATGTTCATGAAGATGAACAGGGTGAGCTTGAGCAACTGCAACAGCAGCTTCATCGTGAAATTGCGACACTTGAGACTGAAATTGAGCAGCTCTCACAGCGTTTAGAGCAGTCTCAACAGCAACATCAGGCAAGTAAAAATCAACAGCAAACGCTGAAAACAGAAATACAAGTTTTATTATCAGAGCAGAAAAACTTAAGCCAGCTTGTTGCTAAGCAAAGCCCGAAGCAACATCAAGATGCACTACGTTTAATGCAAGCTTTGCAATTAACAGAGCAAGGCAAACCACATGCGCAGATTATTGAAAAGTTTTTAGCAAAATGGTTACAAGCTCATATTCTTGAGACCGAACAAACTTTTCAAGAAGGGGTTGCTCGCCAGTTAAAACCTTCAGAGCAAACAAATCAATTTAAGCAAAACTTAGCTTGTTTAAATGATTGGATTGCATCTCCACAGCTATCAATCTTTTCGAATGTAGCGATTGCACAAGATTTGACTCATGCTTTAAATGAGCAAAAGCAACTGCAACATGGGCAGTCTATTTTGACTTTAGATGGTTATCATGTCGGGCAGGATTGGGTCATTGCTCTTATGTATGATGACGAGAGTCAGAGTGCCCAAGGCATGCTCAGTCATCGCATTCGTCTAGATGAAATTGAACAAGTTCTTGAAAAGCAACAACCCGAATTACAAGCATTAGATCAAATTGTAGTTCAGCAAAAAGATGAACTAGGGCAGTTGCAGTCTGATGTGCAACAGAAACAGCAAGTTGTTAAACAAAAACAAAAAGACTTACAACAGCTTGATGTGCAAATTGCTAAACAACAAACCGCTGCACAAGCATTTTTACTGCAAAAACAGCAATTGAAAGATCAACTCAGTCAGTTAGATATGCAACTTGAAGAAGATGCGATGCAAAAAGATGATCTGGAGATTGATTTACATGCGCTAGCAATCAAGCTTGAAACCATTTTACCTGACTATAAAACATTGCAATTTCGGGTAGAAGAGTTAACAGAGCAACTAGAGGAACAACAACAAGCTCTGCATCAGCAACAACAAGAACGTGAAATTTTACGTCGTAACAGTACGCAAACGACTCAACAGATAGAGTTGCTTGAAAAAGATATTTCGTTCTTGCAGAGCCAATATCAGCAAATTAATGCTCAAATGGAACAGGCGAAAAAATTTGTTGATCCTATTCAGTTAGAGTTGCCAAATCTTGAGTCCGAATTTCAGCAACAATTTGCTCAAACTGAAAAGTTGCAAAAGAACTGGAATGAATGGCAGCTTGAATTAAATAATGTGCAGGAGAAACAACAAACCCTGACAGATCAGCGTCATCAATATCAACAAAAAGATGAGCAGCTCAGAGAACAACTTGAAGCAAAACGTTTGGCATGGCAAGCAGCTAAGTCAGATCGTGAACATTACCAAGAACAGCTTAAAGAGCTAAATGCCGAGCTCCAGAAGGGCTTACAAATCGATTTAACCGAGCACCAGCAAAAACTGGAAAAAGTACAGAAACAGTTTGAAAAAATTGGTGCAGTTAACCTTGCCGCTTCACAAGAGTTTGAAGAAGTTTCCCAACGTTTTGATGAGTTGAGTCACCAGATTCAAGATCTGGAAAATACGGTAACTCAACTAAAAGATGCGATGAAAAGCATTGATCAGGAAACACGTAAGTTGTTTATGACAACGTTTGATCAGATTAATCAAGAGTTGCAAAATCTGTTTCCAAAGGTCTTTAATGGTGGTGAAGCAAGTTTAAGTCTTGAAGATGACTGGCAATCTGGTGTTAAACTGATGGCAAGACCACCAGGTAAGAAAAATAGTTCTCTAGCATTACTTTCCGGTGGAGAAAAGGCTTTAACAGCTTTAGCATTAGTATTTGCGATTTTTAGATTGAATCCGGCACCGTTTTGTGTGTTAGATGAAGTGGACGCACCACTTGATGATGCGAATGTTCAGAGATATTGTAATTTGGTAAAAGAGCTTTCTGAACATGTACAATTCATTTACATTACACATAACAAGCTGGCGATGACCATGGCAACTGATTTGTTGGGTGTGACCATGCCTGAACCGGGTACATCAAAATTAGTCACTGTCGATTTAGAACAGGCAAAAGAATACGGGTTAGTTTCGGAGTCATAGAATGGAAATCAATACGATTATTGGCATCGTTGTCGCCATTATTATTATGCTAATTGGCTTAAAAATGATTTTAAAAAAGTCAAACCATGCTGAACCCTCATTAGACAGTGATTTGCATATTAATCCTGATAGTAATCAGCCGGTTATACCTAGGCATGTGAGAGATCAGCTTGAGCAAGCTGAAGCTGAGGGTGTATCGGCGACTAGCGCAGAGCGAGTAGAGCCGACTTTAAATGCGGTGTCACAAGTTAGTGAAACAAAACAAACAGAAACTTTGGCTGTAGAACCTACTAAATCAATTTCGGCCGAACAAATTCAACCAGTTGTTGAAACGTCTCCAGATGAAATTAAATCTGAAGACACTGTAAAAAACTCTATCATTAACACAGATCGTTCAGTTGAGTTGGTTGATACGGTTTCTGTTAAATCAGAAGAAAGCTTGGAACCTGAAAGTGAAAAGGCTGAGCCTGAGTTGAGTTTGAACCCAAATATTGAAACTGCCGAAATTGCTGAATTTGAAGGTGAGAGTAATATTCTGGATGTGCATTTGCATGAACAGCAACGTTATGATGATGAAAGTGCATTAGCGATGGCTGAACAGATTATTGCATTAAATGTCTACCCGAACCCTCGTCGCGCGTTGTCTGGTGATAAAGCACTTAAAGTACTGCTGAAATACGGTTTACGTTATGGCGAAATGTCATGTTTCCATCGCTATGAAAATACTGATGAGCCGAGTGTACTTATGTTTTCAGTACTGCGTATGACTGACAATGGACCAGCTGGGTTTGATCTTGAAACCTTATCTACTGAACAAGTCCAAGGGTTGGCATTTTTCCTTGCGCTTCCAAACAGTAAAGCCGTGACTGGTTTTGACATGATGGCGAGTATTGCAGGTTTAATTGCTCGTGAAATTGATGGCAAAGTTTATGATGAGAATAATCTTGAATTTACACCACAGTTAAAAGAGCACTGGCGTCATCATGTGATTGATTATCGTCCGGCACAGGCGACCGCCTAGTTTTAATTTTTTACATTCGTTGCGATAATTGCAACATATCTAGTCGCAGTTCAGGGTGGAGAAATTTCCACCCTTTTTTATGGTGAATAACATAATGGCAACAACTTCCGTGATCGAACAGATGCGTCAGCTTATTCAACTGATTGCAAAGCATAACCATGCATATTATGTGATGGATCAGCCGACAATCTCGGACAGTGAATATGATCATTTATTTCACCAGTTAAAAGCTTTAGAAGAGCAATATCCAGAACAGGTTCAATCAGATTCTCCAACTACAAAGGTAGGCGGACAAGCACTCTCTAAATTTCAAAGTGTGACCCATGTGGTTCCTATGCTTTCTTTGGGGAATGTTTTTAATCAGGAAGACTTGTTTGCATTTGCACGCCGTGTCGAAGAGCGTTTGCCCAATCAAAAAGTACAATATGAAGTAGAACTAAAACTCGATGGTCTTGCGATTTCGCTTTGGTATGAAAACGGTGTGTTAATACGTGGTGTTACACGTGGTGACGGAGAAACCGGAGAAGACATTACCCAGAACGTTAAAACGATTCGCAACTTGCCTAAAGTGTTGCATTCGGATCATTTTGAAATTCCACGCCTGCTTGAAGTACGCGGTGAAGTGCTCATGCCAAAGTCTGGCTTTGAAAAACTCAATGCCGATCAGGAAGCAAAAGGCGATAAAACGTTTGCGAACCCGCGTAATGCAGCAGCTGGTAGTTTAAGACAGCTCGATCCGAATATTGCTGCTGGCAGACCGTTAGCGTTTTATGCTTATGGTATTGCTCAGTGCGAACCAAATCATGGCTTAACCACCATGCATGATAGCCTACAATGGCTAACGAAACTTGGATTTGAAATTGCTGAACGTCAATATCTATGTAATTCAATTCAAGAAGTACAACAACGCTACGAGCAAATTCAGCAAGAACGTCCAGATCTACAAGTTGAAATTGATGGGATGGTCGTAAAGGTTGATGACTTAAAACAACAACAACAACTTGGTTTTTTAAGTCGTGAGCCACGTTGGGCAACTGCTTATAAATTCCCTGCACAAGCTGCATTAACTACGGTTGACCAGATTGATTGGCAAGTGGGGCGTACAGGTACTCTGACTCCTGTAGCACGCTTAAACCCTGTATTTGTGGGGGGGGTTACGGTTTCCAATGTGACTTTACACAACATTGGTGAAATCCATCGTCTTGATGTACGTGTTGGCGATACGGTTAGTGTTTACCGTACCGGCGATGTTATTCCTAAAGTAGAAAAAGTTTGGCCAGAGTTCCGTTCGGCTGAAGCTGAAATTGTACATTTACCTGAAAGCTGTCCTGTTTGTGCCTCACCCGTTGTGATGCCTGAAGGGGAAGCTTTAGCGCGTTGTTCTGGTGGTCTTTATTGTGCTGCTCAGCGAATTGAAGCCATTCGTCATTTCGTGTCACGTAAGGCTCTCGATATTGAAGGTTTGGGCGATCGTTGGGTAGAGTCTTTATTACATCTCGATTTACTCAAAGATGTTGCCGATATCTATCATTTACATGAGCATCGAGAAACTTTACTTGGCATTGAAAAAATGGGCGAGAAGTCGGTACAAAATCTGATTGATGCCATCGAAGCCAGTAAAAAAACAACTCTTGCGCGTTTTATTTATGCTTTAGGAATTCGTGGGGTAGGTGAAACTACTGCCAGAATGTTAGCCAATACTTTCCAAACTTTAGAAGCCCTAAAAGCTGCCGATGTTGAAGCTTTAAAGAAAACACCGGATGTAGGCGATATTACCGCAGAATGGATTGCTGACTTTTTCTTGGCGCCTCATAACCTTGAAGTGCTAGATCGTTTAATTGCAGCAGGAATTCATTGGGATGCGCCGACTGCACCAACACGTCAGCCATTAAATGGTGAGAGTTGGGTTTTAACAGGTACATTAGAGCAAATGACCCGTGATCAAGCGACCCAAATGCTACAAGCATTAGGCGCGCGCGTGAGCGGTAGTGTGTCAAGTAAAACCAAATGTGTTGTTGCTGGTGAAAAAGCAGGTTCTAAATTAGAAAAAGCAGCAAAACTTGGTATTGTCGTTATGAATGAGACTGATTTCTTATCACTTATGGCGAGCTATGGGCAGACCTTAAGCGAATAAACCTACCGAAATAAGAACCATTGATTTTAGTTACAAATTTATAAATTGATGGTTTATGTCATATTTTAACGCTTGTCTGAGCTTACAAATCGGACAAGCGTTTCTTTTTACAGAGAAAATTTAATTAAATTAAACTGCAAATGCGTATGTTTCTCATTTTAATTTTATAAAAATCATAAACTTAACTATTTTTTGCTTTGCAATCATTTTTAAGATTGCCCATAATAGTTCTCATACGATAGGAGATTTATTATGCGTGGCAATCCAGAAGTCATAGACTATTTAAATATGCTCATTGGCGGAGAATTGGCTGCCCGTGATCAATATCTAATCCATTCTCGTATGTACGAAGATTGGGGTTTAAATAAAATTTATGAACGTATTGATCATGAGATGCAAGAAGAAGCTTCTCATGCTGATGCGATCATTCGCCGTGTATTGTTTTTAGGTGCTAAACCAAACATGCATCGTGAAGACATTAATGTCGGTACAGACGTTGTATCTTGTTTAAAAGCTGATTTGGCGCTTGAATATCATGTTCGTGAAAAATTAGCGACAGGTATCAAACTCTGTGAAGAGAAAGGCGATTACATTAGCCGTGATATGTTACGTCAACAATTATCTGATACTGAAGAAGACCATACCTACTGGTTAGAAAAGCAATTACGTTTAATTGAGTTGATTGGCTTACAAAACTATATTCAATCTCAAATTTAATAAAAGGACCCAGCTAAGGCTGGGTTTTTTATTGGCTTATTTTAATAAAACTAACTCATCGCTTAAATGTTAATTTTGTCAAATTTAATATATTCAAAGCCTTACTATATAAGGCTTTGGTAGTTACAAAAAAGTCAGAAAAATTGTATCACACCCCCTGTTTTTTTTATGAAATTGGATATAATTTCGCCAACAAAACCCTTGCCTAGAAACTTCATGAGGCAAGGGTTTTTCTATGGAAAATCGGTTGGTATGGATCGCCAATGATTTTATGGTGAGTTCGCGAAATATGTTATTTACCAAACCTGCTGTTTTAGATACAGCTACTCTCTTAAGCACACAGCGTCTTGCAACACGACTAAGCTTTTTTAGCTTAGGTTTTGCGACCGCAGCTTGGGCACCTCTTATTCCTTTTGCACAGCAACGTTTAAACCTCAATCATGCCGATTTTGGTTTGCTTTTGCTTTGTATGGGTATCGGCTCAATGATTGCGATGCCTGCGACTGGTGCTTTAGTCAAGCGTTGGGGATGTCGGCCATTAATTGCGTTGGCATTGATGCTGTTAATGGTGTTATTACCTAGCCTAACGATGTGGAACAGCATTGTGATGATGGCTGTAGCATTATTTGTGTTTGGGTCGGCAGCAGGCTGTCTTGGGGTAGCTATAAATTTACAGGCAGTGGTTGTTGAAAAACATAGCCTGCGAGCTCTGATGTCTAGCTTCCATGGAATGTGTAGTCTTGGCGGCTTAACTGGGGCTATGCTGGTGACTGCATTATTGGCAGTAGGTCTTTCTCCATTAATGAGTACTTTGTCTGTTGTAATGATTTTGCTTGTCATTGGTGCAGTTGCTATTCCTCCTTGTTTAACGTCTTTTGAACAGGATGAAAAGCCACATCAAGAAGCCGATACATCTAAAAAACTCTATCGACCTAACAGCATTATTCTGCTTATTGGCATGATGTGTTTTATTGCCTTTTTATCAGAAGGTGCGGCAATGGATTGGGGTGGTATTTATTTAACAAGTAAGTATGAACTTAATCCAGCCTTTGCTGGTCTTGCTTATACCTTTTTTGCTCTGAGCATGACGACTGGACGTTTTACGGGCCATATCTTGCTAAAGCAATGGGGTGAAAAAAATGTTGTAACTTATAGTGCCATTGGTGCAGCAATTGGTATGGCGGTTATTGTGACTGCACCCGTATGGCAAGTGGTTGTATTAGGCTATGCACTTTTAGGGTTAGGCTGTTCCAATATTGTGCCAGTGATGTTTTCTCGCGTAGGTCGACAAAACGATATGCCTAAAGCAGCAGCACTTTCTTTAGTATCAACGATTGCCTATACAGGTTCATTAAGTGGACCAGCTTTAATTGGTTTAATTGGTGAATGGACTGGTCTAAGTACAGTTTTAACAGGTGTAGCAGTATTACTATTTATTATTGCTTTACTTAATCGCTTTACACTCGCAAAGGCGAATTAATTTATAAATAATAGAAACAATCTAAAGAACATCGAGAAATTTAATTTCTCGATGTTCTTTTATTTAGATTTATAAAACATGATAGATAGATTGATAATTGTCTTGTAATAAGCGCTGAGGTTTCATCAGTAAAGTTGGTGTTTTTTCCAAATCATCTAAGAAATCGTTTCTCCAATGAGTAAGATCAGATGCTGATAAACCCTCTATCAATTGTTGATAACGATTGATACGCTCAGCTTTAGACATTTCTAAAGCCATTTTTAAAGCATCCATCATTGCCGCTCTGTCTTGCGGATCAACAATCAAGGCTTGAGACATTTGCTCAGCAGCACCAGCATATTTAGATAAAATGAGAACACCAGGATTCTCCGGATCTTGAGCTGCAATATATTCTTTAGCGACTAGGTTCATACCATCGCGTAGTGAACTAATCCAGCAAATATCAGAGTGACGATAAATATGCATGAGATTATGGTGTTGAACTGGATCATAGCAACAATCTACAGGTCTCCAATCTTCATGTGCAAACTCTTCATTAATCAATTCCAACTTGGTCTTAAAACGTTCGTATAAACGTTGATAAACTGCAATATCAGTACGTGACGGTGTTGCAACTTGCAGATGTCGGACTAAGCCATGATATTCAGGATTAGTTTCTAAGAAGGTTGCAAATGCATTAAAACGTTCAAGTAAACCTTTTGAATAATCAATTCGGTCAACCCCAATGATTGTTTTGTGACGAGGTATTTCTTCAAAATTAAACACACAAGGGCTTAGTAAGTCTTGTTGTGCTTGTTTTTGAATAAGCTCCGGCTGAACGCCAATCGGGTACGATTTAATGAGTATTTGACGTTTTTTGTAGCTAATACTGTTGCTTTGAATTTTCTGAGCTTCAAGTAAACTCAGGCAAGTCTGCATGCAGGCATTTTGGTCAATCTGAGTTTGTAAGCCAATGACATCATACTGGCTCAAGTCTTGAATTAACTCTCGGGCCACGGGGATTTTGAGCCAGATGTTCAGGCTAGCAAAAGGGATATGTAGAAAGAAACCAATTTTATTTTGCATGCCTAATTCACGGCAGTAACGGGCTACACTAAAAAAATGATAATCATGTATCCAGATGATATCTTCAGGCTGAGCAAGCTGTTTTAACTTTTCAGCGAATAATCGATTGACCTTTTGATAGGTATTATATTCTTGCGAATCATATTCAATAAGATCCTCTCGGTCATGCATCGCTGGCCACAGAACCTTATTTGCAAAACCACAGTAATATTGCGCGTATTGTTGATGAGTGAGAGGGCAGGTGATGTAATCAATTCCCTGCGAATAGGCCTGCTCAAATTCTGGCGCTTCGCTATCGGTAATTTGCTGACCATTCCAGCCTAACCAAATACCATTGCTATCATTCAATGCATCTTGTACAGCTACAGCAAGGCCACCTGCTGAAGCCTTACCAGATGGCATACTTATTCGGTTCGATAATACGATTAATTTAGACATATTTTTTCTCCATTCTGATTTCGGCTATTTTTGACATATAAGTTTTTTATTCTGTTTTGAAATAAAAAAAGAAAATTAGCGACGTCATCGATATCTTTTAATCTATATTTGGCATGTGTTTCACCAGAACCTACTTTAATGGTGAGGCCAGATTGCTGATTAATACAAATAAAACCAGATTCATCTGTTAAATCATCTCCTATAAAAATAGGTAATGCTGAGGGTAAATTGAGATGATTTAATATAGTTTGAATTGCTTTACCTTTATCAGCTTGGTCAGGAATTAATTCAACCACAAATTTCCCCCTGTTTATTTTTAACTGGGGATAAAAGGATTTAATTTGTTGCATTATATTAAATGCATGGTTTTCTAATTTTGGATTTTTACGATAATGTAAAGCAATAGAATATCCTTTGTTTTCAATTAATAGTTCAGGATATTTATCGCAAGATTCTATAATATCTTGTTTTAATTTTTTAAAATTAATACTGCTTAAATCTGGTCGAATATAATTATCTGAACTAAAATAAATATCTAAACCATGTAAGCCCGCGATGGGAACTTCAATAGGGTGTAACAGCTTGCCTGCTGTATCTATATCACGACCTGTTACAGCAATAACTGGAATATTTAATTCAATAATTTTTTTTATAATTTCTAATGTGGTTTTTGGAATGAAACTCTGCTCAGGATTAATTTGAAATGGTGCTAAAGTTCCATCAATATCTAAAAATAAGCAGTAATTTTTATCTAAGGATAAAGTATTTATAATATCACTGGGTGTAACAAAATATGTGTTTTTCTCTCTCCCATCAGATATTGTACTTTGACTGTTCATATTAGCCTTCCCAATATTTTTTTTGATCAATAATTAATCTTCTAACATTAAAATGAATTGATGAGTCATTTTTTTTAATAAAAAAACATAAGTATTAACATTAATTACATTGCATAATGGATTTATAGGCGAAGTGTGGAGTATGTTGTTTTTTGATTGGCTTCAATGTTTAGATAATTAAATTTTTGTATGTTTCCTATTAATAATGCGGGTTTTATTTATCAATATATTTCAGAATATTAATGGGTTTTAATACGTGATTTAAAATCAATATTTTAAATTTTAAGGCTGATTTTAAAAGATATTTTCTTGAAATATTAATATATAATTTGCATTAAATGAGCTTTGGGTAAGAATATGACGTTACAAAATAAAATTTTATTGATTACAGGGTGGGGAGTAGGAATTGAACCTTTGCAACCATTAAAATTTCATTTGCAACAGAAGGGTTTTGACGTACAACTTATTAATATATTTGATGTTTTAACTAGTAGTTTCCAGAAACAGCTTGATTTGTTGAATGATGTCGATACTGTAATTGGGTGGTCTTTAGGAGGTCAGTTAGCAGCTTACTTAGTTGATTCTTTTTATAAGAGCACTGGTCTAACTAAAACTTTAATTACACTTGCTTCTAATCCATGTTTTGTTGCTAACACTAATTGGCAGACTGCAATGCCTACTGATATATTTAATCAATTTAAAGCTTCTTTTTTGCAAAACCAACAAGCCACTTTAAAGCGCTTTTATTATTTAATTACTCAAGGATCAGCACAAGCTAAAAAAGATTGGCTAAACATGCAAAACATAGCAAATCCACCCTCTTATGAGTTGTTATTACAAGGGTTAGAAATGTTAGAGCAACTAAACTTGGTGGATAACTTAAAAAATTACTCAGGTCCACAGCTTCATTTATTTGCAGAGCAAGATGGTGTCATTCCTTGCAAAATTGAGGGAAATTTTGCACATATCGCGACAGAAAAGATGAAATACAAAGTATTAAATGAAGCTACTCATGCTTTTCCATATCTACAAGTAGAACGAACAATTGAAGAAATCTGCCAATTTTTAACAATTCATCAGCAAAGTTAATCAGCTTTGATTGATATCGCAATTTTCTTTCATTCTTAACAGGTTTAACATGTGTTCAATGAAAGATTTGAACGCTGTAAAAGGGTAAATAGGATGACCGATAATTTTGATTTGGAACATATTTGGCATCCTTATACTTCAATGACCCAACCTTTACCAACATTTAAAGTTAAACGTGCTTATGGTGCGATTATTGAGTTAGATGATGGTAGGACTTTAATTGATGGTATGTCATCTTGGTGGTGTGCAATTCACGGTTATAACCATCCTGAATTGAATCAGGCAGTGACCAATCAATTACAAAACATGTCTCACATCATGTTTGGTGGATTAACCCATGATCCTGCAATTGAACTTGGAAAAATTCTTTTAAAAATTACCCCGCCAAGTCTCGATAAAATTTTCTATGCAGATTCAGGTTCTGTTGCCGTTGAAGTTGCTTTGAAAATGGCAGTGCAGTTTTGGACTGCTCAAGATAAACCGCAAAAAACAAATTTTATTACAACGCGTTCTGGCTACCATGGGGATACATGGAATGCGATGTCGGTGTGTGATCCAGTTACAGGCATGCATCAGATTTTTGGTACAAGCTTACCAAATCGTCTTTTTGTTGCAGCACCACAAACCAAATTTCATGAAGAATGGAATCCACAAGATATTGCAGAATTAGAACAAGCGATTCAGCAAAATCATGAGCATCTTGCAGCATTAATTATTGAGCCGATTGTACAGGGTGCAGGCGGCATGCGTTTTTATCATCCTGAATATCTACGTCAAGCCAAAGCACTTTGTGAACAATATAATTTGTTATTAATTTTTGACGAAATTGCGACAGGCTTTGGGCGTACTGGTAAGCTCTTTGCGTGGGAACATGCACAGGTCGAGCCGGATATTATGTGCATAGGTAAAGGGCTCACAGGCGGTTATATGACACTCTCTGCTACCTTAACGACGAAGCATGTTGCCGAGACCATTAGTCGTAGTGAGGCTGGAGTATTTATGCATGGTCCAACCTTTATGGCTAACCCGCTTGCTTGTGCTGTTGCCTTAAAAAGTACGCAATTATTAATTGAGCAAGATTGGCAGGCTAATATTCAGCGAATTGAACAACAACTTACTCAATACTTAACACCGCTCAATCAGCTTGATTATGTTGCTGATGTAAGAGTATTGGGAGCAATAGGGGTAGTTGAACTCACTGTTAATGTTGATATGAAAACATTGCAGCAACAGTTTGTTGATCGTGGAATTTGGATTCGTCCTTTTGGTAAATTGGTCTATGTAATGCCACCTTATGTGATTACCAGTCAGGAATTAAGCTATTTGCTTGAGCAGTTGGTTGAGGTTGTTAAAACCATGCAGGGAGTGCATTGAAATGTCGTTGCTTGATCATTTTGCTATCCAATTAGATGAACTAAAACAACACGGCAATTTCAGACAGTTCACTCAAAATGTACAGCATGAGCGTTTTATTACGATTCAAAATAAAACGATGCTGAACCTAGCTTCAAACGATTATCTTGGCCTAGCTGCGGATGTAAAACTTCGTGAAGAGTTTTTAGAAAATTTTCCAGTCGAACGTAGCTATTTTAGTTCTTCGTCATCACGTTTATTAACGGGTAATTTTGAAGAATATGAACAATTAGAAAATAGCCTAAGCCAAGCATTTGGTGGTCGGGCGGCACTATTGTTTAATAGTGGCTACCACATGAATATCGGTATTTTGCCAGCTGTTGCCGATGGGAAAACTTTAATTTTGGCTGATAAGCTGGTTCATGCGAGCATGATCGACGGTATACGTTTATCGGGTGCGCAATATGTACGTTATCGCCATAATGATTTGCAGCACTTAGAACAACTTCTTCAGAAATATCATGATGATGACAATATTGAACGCATTATTGTGGTGACTGAAAGTATTTTTAGTATGGACGGTGATGAAACTGATTTAGCCGCTTTAGTGCAGCTAAAAAAACGCTTTGCCAAAACTATGCTGTATGTTGATGAAGCACATTCAATTGGTGTGCGTGGTCAACAGGGTTTAGGGTGTGCTGAACAATACAATGTCATTCAAGATATCGATTTTTTAGTGGGGACATTAGGTAAAGCACTAGCGGCAGTGGGGGGATACATTATTTGTCACCCAATTATTAAAGATTATCTCATTAATAAAATGCGCCCACTTATTTTTAGTACCGCTCAACCCCCAATTATTATGGCTTGGGCAGACTTTATTTTTCAAAAAGTATTAGTTGCTCAATCTCAGCGTGAACATTTACAAAGTATTAGCCAATATCTTCAACAAGCTGTTGTGCAAAAGGGTTATGTAAGTCCATCGACCAGCCATATTATTCCAGTCATTGTGGGAGAAAGTCAGGCTGCTATCGATAAGGCAAAGCAGGTTCAGCAAAGTGGTTTTTATGCCATGCCTGTGCGCCCACCGACTGTACCCAAAAATAGTTCGCGTTTGCGTATTTCTTTAACGTCAATGGTACAGCAACATGAGCTTGAAGAATTGGTGAGTTTTCTGTGAGTCTGAATAAAAACTTGGTTGCCCAGCGTTTTGCTAAAGCAGGGCAAAGCTATTCAGAGCATGCAATTGTTCAAAAACAAATTTGCCAAAATTTAACGGTTTTACTCCAGCAGTTTTGTACTACAACGATGTCACGTGTCTTTGAAATTGGTTGTGGTTCTGGCAATTTAACTCGTCTTATTGCTGCATCTTTTCAGATTGAAGAGTTAATTTTGAATGACTTGTATGCAGATGTGCAGCAGCACTTTAACCATCAAGAAAATTTGAAATGGTTGATTGGTGATATTGAAACTTTAGCGTTTCCGCAGCAGCTCGACATGATCGTTTCAGGTTCGGCTTTACAATGGATGCAAGATTTACCTCGCGTACTTCAACATTGTCATACTGCTTTAAATGAAAAAGGCTGGTTATGTTTTTCAACTTTTGGGCCAAGAAACTTAATCGAGATTAAAGAATTAACAGGGCAAGGTTTAAGTTATTGGTCTATTGAAAATTGGAACAATGCCTTAACTTTGGCGGGTTTTGAAGTTCTGCATTTGTCTGAGTCAGAAGCCCAACTCTATTTCGATTCGCCTAAAGCTGTATTGCAGCATTTAAAAGCAACAGGTGTGACTGCAACTGCACGTCATCGTTGGACTAAGCAAACTTTACAACAGTTTTATCAAGATTATGATTGGTTTAAGCATGCCGAGGGATATTCCTTAACATATCATCCGATTTATTGTATTGCCCGGAGAATGAAGTAAATGAGTGGTCAGATCTATTTTGTGAGTGGGATTGATACCGAAATTGGTAAGACCTACGCGACAGGCTTTTTAGCAAAATTATGGACCGAACAGGGTAAAAAAGTGATTACCCAAAAACTCATTCAGACGGGTAATGCTGATATTTCTGAAGATATTGAAAAGCATCGTGCAATTATGGGACAGGGTTGGTTTCAAGAAGATCATGACAAACTCACCATGCCGGAAATTTTTAGTTATCCTGCTTCGCCTCATCTGGCAACACGCCTAGACAACAGAGAAATTGACTTTCAAAAAATTGAAAATGCAACTCAAACATTAGCTGAGCGTTTTGATATTGTTTTACTCGAAGGAGCTGGTGGATTAATGGTGCCCTTAACCACCAGTCTACTCACCATTGATTATGTGGCTCAGCATCAGTTCCCCGTTATTTTAGTGACCTCGGGTCGTCTAGGAAGTATTAACCACACTTTACTTAGTCTTGAAGCGCTCAAGTCTCGTGGGCTGAAATTGCAAGCTTTGGTATATAACTTAAAAGATGAATCAAAAGATCCATTAATTTCTCAAGATACTTCAAATTATTTGAAAGACTATTTAGCAATTCATTTCCCTGAAGCTGAGTGGATTGAGCTGGCAAAAATGAGTTAATTTAAAATAGGCTATAAAAAACCGCTCTTATAAGAGCGGTTTTTTTATGCATTATTTAATATTTTAGAATTTCTTAGAACCACGGTTAAAACCAGTCGATTTACGTTGGTTACCAGTATTCACAGGAGCTTCTTTTTCATCATCGCGACGTTGTTGACGTAAGAAACCACCACGACGAGCTGCCATTGGCTTTTCGGTCATACGGTCAGTACGACGTTTTGCCATACCAAATAAACCTGTCCCTTGACGTGGTTTTAACTCAACAGATTTTGCTAGATTATCGATATCAGTTTTATCGAGTTCCATCCAGCGGCCAGTACGTAATTCGCGTGGTAAAATAACTGTACCGTAGCGTGTACGCAATAAGCGGCTTACTTTAAGTTCTTGTGATTCAAAAATACGACGAACCTCACGGTTACGACCTTCTTTCACCACTACTTGGTACCAGCGGTTAATACCTTCACCACCAATTTCCGAGAAAGATTCGAATTTAGCTGGACCATCTTCAAGCTCTACACCAGTTACCATTTTTTGGCGTATTTTAGGCGTTACTTCACCCATAACTCGAACAGCATATTCACGTTCAATTTCATTTGATGGGTGCATTAAGCGGTTAGCAAGCTCACCATCATTTGTGAACAACAATAAACCAGTACTGTTAATATCTAGACGACCTACCATTACCCAGCGGTCATTTGCAATTTGTGGTAAATGATCAAATACGGTTGGGCGTTTTTCAGGGTCATTACGTGAACAGATTTCACCTTCTGGTTTATAGTAAATCAATACACGGCGACGAATTTCGTCTTCAATTTGAAACTGAACTTTACGGCCATCAATGCGTAATTCATCGCCTGGTTCAATGCGCTCACCCACTTGGGCAACACGGCCGTTCACACTCACGCGTCCTGCGGCAATAACCTCTTCCATATATCGGCGGGAACCTAATCCGATCCGCGCTAATACTTTTTGCAATTTTTCACTCATGACAGCACAACCTTAGACATAATGATCAACAGTCCACCTCTTTATGATTTCGGTGCATTTGCATCGAGGGCCATAAAGGCTTCCTTGGCGTTCTGTAGGGGAGGCAATTGGCCTAGCGAAGCTAGACCAAAAGCATTCAGAAACTGAGGCGTTGTAATTAGCAACGCAGGTCTTCCGGGTAAATCTCTAAAACCGGCTTCTTTAATCCAGTTCCAGTCAAATAGTGTTCTAAGAATCTGACTATTATTAGATACACCACGAATTTGTTCAATATCAGCACGGGTAACCGGTTGATGATAAGCAATGACAGCCAGTGTTTCTAGTAATGAAGGCGACAGTTTTGTTGGTCGCTCTGGCCATATTTGCGCAATAATACTACGATATTTAGATCTTACCTGAAAGCGAAACCCTTGCGCTGTTTCAATCAACTCAATAGATCGGCCATGTTGTAATAGCGCGAGCTGTTGTAAAAGTTGACGAAGTTGTTGTTTATTATATTGATTGTTAAATGCTTCTTTTAAACGGGCAATTGAAACTGGCGCTTCACTGGCAAAAATAATTGCTTCAAGTTGTAATAAGACTTCATGATGAATGTCAGCTAATGACAAATCACTATTATTTTGTTCAAAGCTCATATTGAAGATCCTTGAATTGCTAAAGGAGCTTCAATACCAGAGGCAATAATTTTAACTCGCTGTTGTCGGGTTAACTCTAAAACAGCCATAAAAGTCACAACCATTCCCATGCGACCTTGCAAAGGATTGAGTAATTCTTTAAAACTTAACACGTCACCAGACTCTAATTTCTCTTCAATATATGCAATGCGTTCTTCGAGTAATACAGGCTCTTGAGCCACGACATGAATAACGGGTTCTGGGCGATTAAACACACAGAACAACGCATCATGTAATGCTGAAATATCATAGCCTTCATAAACAGGAGCGATATGACCTAAGCTTACATTTGCACTGAATGTATCGCGCTCAAGAATTGGCATTTGACCTAAACGCTCAGCCGCTTGCTTAATGCGTAGATAGGTTTCAAGTCGATCAATAAGTTCCTGTTTAGGATCTTTTTCAATACTTATAACCGTAGGTTTTGGCAAAAGTAGACGAGATTTCAGGTCAGCTAATAAAGCTGCCATCACCATATAATCAGCAGTCAGCTCAATATTTAACGACTTCATACTATCCATATAGGTTAAATATTGAGTTGCTATAGGAGCAATATCGACTTGAATTAAATCAAAACCGTTTTTTTGAATCAGATAAATTAAAAAATCTAGTGGGCCTTCAAACTGTTCGAGCAAAATCTCAAATGCAGCAGGAGGTATATAGAGATCTTCAGGAATCTTGTCATGCCACTCATCTAAAACACGGATGTGTGGAGCGTCTTCCATGGATTGATGAAGTGATTGATTCATTACGATTATAAGCCACGCGAATTTTCAAAAGCATGAGACTTGTTATTCAAGTCAAAGAGAGCTGTAAATAGAAGAACAGCAGATAGTGGAAATCATTCTAAATGAATTGTGCCTTTTAATAAATTACTTAACGACTAAAGTGTAAAAAAAATCCAAAATAAATAAAGAGTATTTTTTTGAGTGATAATACTTTTTTTAAAACTATTGGTAAAAATTGTAAGTGCTTATTCAAAAGCACTTACATCGCCAATACCACGGCGAATAATTTCAGGATGTTCACCCGATAAATCAACAATACTTGTGCTTGTTAAAGTACCGAAACCACCATCAATAAATACATCAATTCGTTTATCTAATTGATTTTCAATATCGTATGGATCATCTAGGGGATCTTCTTGTCCTGGTAAAATTAATGTACTCGTGAGTAGGGGTTCACCAAGTTCTTTTAATAGAGCCTGACAAATTGGGTTACTTGGAATACGTAAGCCAATGGTTTTCTTTTTAGGGTGCATCAACCTACGAGGAACTTCACTGGTTGCAGGTAAAATGAAAGTCGTAATGGCAGGTGTATTGGCTTTTAATAAACGATAAGTTGCATTATCAACTTTTGCATAAGTTGCAATATCTGATAAGTCGCAGCACATAATTGCATATTGATGCTTCGGCCCTAAACCGCGAATCTGCGCAATACGTTCCATAGCATTTTTATTACCGATTTGACAGCCAATTGCGTAGGCAGCATCGGTAGGGTAAACCACAACATCTCCGGCACGAATGCGTTCAACCGCTTGGCTAATGAGGCGTTGCTGTGGATTTTCAGGATGTACATGTAAATGCATCATATTTTGGAGACTCCATCACGCCAGTGTTAAAAATAATTATTAGGCTTTTTAAATGAACTAGACAAGTAGTGAGCGTAGTTTTTTTGTCAATTAATCAAGGAGTTCACGTTTGAATTCATTTAATTGTAATGGTGTATCCGAACGTATACATTGGCAAATAAAGCCAATAAATGCTGCTGCATCACGTGGCAACTTAGCTTCACCTGAAAAGTAACGTTGTACTTGAGTGTAGACATTATCTTTAAATATTTTGCCATCTCCGCCATCACCTGTCAGGTTATCAAGCGAGACTCTAAACTTTCTACCAAAAGACTGAGAGAATAACCATTCAATTGCTTGCGGCTTAATTTCTACTTGTTCAAATAGACTTTGCTGTTCTTGAGTGCGGCCATCAGGTGCATACCAATATCCTAAATCAGGTAATAGGCGGCGTTTTTCACCAGCAATCGACCAATGACTGATTTCGTGAAGGGCACTGTTAAAAAAACCATGGGCGAATTGGATTTTAGCCGGACCCTGATTTGTTGCTGGGAAATATTCTGGTTCAAAATCTCCACGAACTAATGTCACATTATGGTGGGAAAACCAGTGATTAAAGTGTAAAATAAGCCAATCGACTTGCTCAGACTCTGATTTTGAGCTTGACCATGGTGAGAGTTGCACCGTGTCAGGTACAAGAGTGTTCTGATGAGTTGAATGGGTGCAAACGAGTAATGAAGAGTTAACTTCAGGTTGCGGCTGCAACAGGTGCATTGCTTAATTTACCCCGAGTTCTGTCTAAAGAAGTGCAAAATTGTATCTTAATCTTTGACAGAGTACCGATGAATTTGTAGAATTGCCGCCTTAATTATGTCAGCAAATACCTTTCCGGCACAGATTGAGCCGTTTAAATGGGCTGAACAAGGCTTTACATGGTCAGGTCAACTGCCCTTGTCTCGCTTTGCTCGTATCGCTCGTGAAGCTGTTGGATCAATTGATAATCAATTGATCAACATAGACTGTAAGCTATCAATGGATGCATATCATCGCATTGTGTGGATGGATGGTCATATGGACACGAAAGTTCCAATGGAGTGCCAACGTTGTTTGGAACCTGTTGAAATGCCTCTTGTCTTAGACTTTCATATTGCATTAATGGATGATGAGTCACTGATAGAGCGCTTGGATGAGGATGCTGATTTCATCGTTTTAGGTGAAAGTGAGTTTACGACGAAAGGTGATTATGATACGCCAGCCTCGATTAACTTGCTCGCACTACTAGAAGATGAACTGTTATTGTTGGTGCCTTTATCTCCCAAGCATGATGCTTGTGAAAATAAACATCAACCTACCATTCAAAATGTTGTTGAAGAAAAACGGGATAATCCGTTTGATGTTTTGGCAGGTTTGAAGGGTAAACTTAACTCATAATTTGTGATATAATTGTGAGATAAGACAACTGAATTTGTTCTGATCCATTTTTTCGATCTTTGTAAGGAGCCATCATGGCCGTTCAGCAAAACCGTAAAAGTCGCTCTCGCCGTGACATGCGCCGTTCACATGACGCTTTAACCGAGAATGCATTAACAGTAGACCAAGCAACTGGTGAGACTCATCGTCGTCACCACGTGACTAAAGACGGTTTCTACCGTGGTCGTCAATTATTCGCTAAAGCAGCTGATGCTGAATAATTGTATGATATGCATTAAGCGTGATGCTTAAGTATAGAAAAAATGGGAGCGAAAGCTCCCTTTTTTTGTTGTTTTTCGCAATTATAAAAATATAAATAACATGTTAAATTTCCGCTCCAGAAATGAGTGAAAACCCAAAAAAGGATTTCTTATGTCTGCTAAACGTCTTGAACAAGTAGCTTTAGCCACAAAAACTGCGTTTGTGTTTCCAGGTCAAGGTTCACAAAAAGTCGGTATGCTTGCTGAACTAGCAGAACAGTTTAGTGGGGTTGGGCAAACCTTTGCTGAAGCTTCAGATGCGCTTGGATTCGATCTGTGGCATATTGCGCAAAGTGGTGAAGGCCTCAACCAAACAGAAAATACCCAACCTGTATTATTAACTGCCAGTATCGCTCTATGGCGTGTATGGCTTGATTTAGGCGGTCTGGCACCTAAGTATCTTGCAGGACATTCTCTGGGTGAATACAGTGCTTTGGTTGCTGCAGAATCTATGAGCTTGGCAGATGCAGTGAAACTAGTGAATTTGCGTGGAAAACTCATGCAAAGTGCTGTTCCTCAAGGGGAAGGGGCTATGGCTGCAATCCTTGGTTTGGCTGATGAAAAAGTGGTTGAACTTTGCCAAATCGTGAATGCAGAAGGTCAAGGTTCAGTAGAAGCTGCAAACTATAATTCACAAGGCCAAGTAGTCATTGCTGGAAGTACAGCATCTGTACAACAAGTGATGGCTTTGGCAAAAGAGCAGTCTGCTAAGGCAATTGCTTTACCTGTGTCGGTTCCTTCGCATTGTTCATTGATGAAACCTGCTGCTGAAAAATTTGCAGAAGCTTTGGAACAAACTGCCATTGAGCTGCCTACCATTCCTGTAATACAAAATGTCAACGCGGGAATAGCTACCGATGTTGCTCAATTGCGTCAGGCGTTAACTGCTCAATTGTACCAATCTGTACAATGGACAGACACGATGCAGTTTTTACAAGACCAAGGTATTCACTACGTTGTTGAGTGTGGGCCTGGTACAGTATTGAGTAATCTCGCGAAGCGTTTACCAAATATAGAAAAAGCTTTTGCTATTGATAGCAAGAGTAAAATGGAAGATGCCCTAAATGCTGTTTTAGTGGCAGAAGGAAAAATTGCATGACACAAGAACGCAAAGTTGCATTAGTAACGGGCGCGAGTCGGGGCATTGGCGCTGCAATTGCCCAGCAACTTATTCAAGACGGTTATTTTGTTGTAGGTACTGCGACATCTGAATCTGGTGCACAAAAGTTAAGTGAAAGCTTTGGTGAGCAAGGTGCAGGTTTAGCTCTCGATGTGCGTAATCTCGATGAGATTGAAGCAGTCGTTTCTCATATTGAACAGAACTATGGCCCTGTGCTTGTTTTGGTTAATAATGCGGGTATCACGAAAGACAATTTATTGCTACGTATGTCAGAAGATGATTGGGATGACATTCTCAACATTCACCTTAAAGCTGTATATCGTTTATCTAAACGTGTGCTTAAAGGTATGACAAAAGCGCGCTTTGGCCGCATTATTAATATTAGTTCTGTTGTTGCGCATTTTGCAAACCCAGGTCAGGCGAACTACTCTGCTGCAAAAGCAGGTATTGAAGCATTTAGCCGTAGTCTTGCAAAAGAGATGGGTAGCCGCCAAATCACTGTGAACAGTGTGGCACCAGGCTTCATTGCAACAGAAATGACAGATGCACTTAGTGAAGAAATTCGCAAAAAAATGAGTGATCAAGTGGCTTTAAATCGCTTAGGCGAGCCACAAGATATCGCAAATGCGGTGAGTTTCCTTGCAAGTGATAAAGCAGGTTACATTACCGGTACGGTATTACATGTAAATGGTGGTTTATACATGGCCTAGGGCTGATGTATAACTTTTAAAAATTTTTATATTCAATTAAACTAGTGGCAAATCAAACGCCACGAGCAATGAGGAGAATTCCTGTGAGCGATATCGAACTACGCGTTAAGCAAGCAGTTGCAGAACAACTTGGTCTTAAAGCTGAAGAGATTAAAAACGAAGCATCTTTTATGGATGACTTAGGTGCTGACTCTTTAGATTTAGTTGAACTTGTAATGTCTTTCGAAAACGACTTCGACATCACTATCCCTGATGAAGATTCAAACGAAATCACTACAGTTCAATCTGCAATTGACTATGTAACTAAAAAACTTGGTTAATTCGCATATTGCTGAATAAAAAGAAGGCCACCGTAAGGTGGCTTTTTTTATTTGAGTAAAATAAAAGAAAGGAGATACATATTTTTACAAGATCAACCTCAATTGATAGCAGAGGCTTATCTTTTTTGAAGTATAACAATAAGGGTCAGTTTAATGACTTTACTATAAACAATAATATGAGGACTAAAAGATGGGTCTTTTTGATTTTGTAAAAGGTATTGGTAAGAAAAATACCGCACCAGCAGAACCACAACCAGCTCCGGCAACACCAGCAGAACCTTCTGCTCAAGAAATCGCAAATAAATTATTAGGATTAATTAAAAGCTTAGGTCTGGGGGTAGAGGGTTTATCTGTAACGTATAACGGTGCAACTGATACCGCAATCATTAAAGGACAGGTAAAAAGCCAAGCGGATAAAGAGAAAATTATTCTTATTGTTGGTAATATTGATCATGTTGCACAAGTAGATGATCAAATGACCGTTGCAACTCCTGAACCAGAAAGTAAATTCTACACAGTAAAATCTGGTGATAACCTTTCAAAAATTGCGAAAGAATTTTATGGTGATGCAAATCAATACCAAAAAATCTTTGAAGCCAATAAACCAATGCTTAAAGATCCAGATGAAATCTTCCCAGGACAGGTTTTACGTATTCCTCAATAATTGAGGGTAATAAAAAAGGCGCTTTTAGCGCCTTTTTCTTTTTCTAGAATCTTTTTGGTATTTTTTGCCCATTTGCTACAGGAGTCTCGGCGTTCTTTAAAACACCAAATAACCATGTTTCGGCATGCTGTACCGCAATTTTTAAAGAATCACCTAAAGCCAAACGACCAGCAATAAAACTAGCTAAAGAACAACCTGAACCGTGATACTCACCGTCTAAGCGGGGGCAACTACTACTCGCCGCAAGTTCACCATTAATATATAAACTATTTTTAATATGATCTGGTGTATCTTCGTGTCCACCTTTGACTAAGACAGCTTTTGCGCCCATTTCAAATAGCTTTTGCGTTGCTTGTTCTAAGTCATCGACACCCGTGAGAGCACGTAATTCGACTGTATTTGGAGTAATAATAGTGGCTAGGGGAATAAGCTCAACGAAAGCTTTTACAAGAGTTGCTTGATCACCTAAAGAACCCCCGCTGTTTGCCACCAAAACAGGATCGAGTACATATTGATATTCTGGGTGGGCACGAAGAAATTCAGCTAGAGCAGCAATGTTATCTGTGGTGCCAAGCATGCCTGACTTAACGCATTTAATCGGTAAATCACCTACAACGGCATTTGCTTGAGCTAATAATAGTTCTTTTGAGGTTGCTTCGAAGCCAAATACTTGTTGTGAGTTTTGTATGGTGAGGGCTGTACATGCAATGGCTGCATGAGCACCACTTTGTCCAATCGCTTCAATATCAGCTTGTAAACCTGCACCACCTGAAGGGTCTAAACCCGAGAAACAAAGTACGGTTGGACGCACGGTTATTTCCTTTTCAATTTAAATTTACGTTAGTATAAGAGAGTTTGATTAAACTCTCGACTAATTGAATTAAATACTTTACTGGGTTAATGATTGAATGGCTATAAAACATATTTTGATTGATTTGGATGGAACACTAACAGACCCAAAAGTTGGTATTCATACTTCAATTCGCTATGCAATGGATAAGTTGGGCTTTCCGTTGGCTGCCGATTTAAATATTGACTGGACAATTGGGCCTCCTTTAAAAGCCTCATTAGCAAAACTATTAGCCACTCAAGATGATACTTTGGCTGAACAAGCTTTACTTGCTTATCGTGAGCGTTTTTCAGTTACAGGTTTATTTGAAAATGAAGTATATCCATCAGTTGCGCAAACACTTAATGCATTGAAAGAAGATGGGTATCGTTTATTCGTCGCAACCGCTAAACCAACTATTTATGCAAAACGTATCTTAGATCATTTTGACTTAAGCCAATATTTTGTAAATATTTATGGTAGTGAGTTAACCGGGGAACGTACCAATAAAGCTGAACTTATTCATTATATTCTTGAACGTGAGCAATTAAACTCAGAAGAATGCTTAATGGTAGGTGACCGTCAATATGATGTTTTAGGTGCTCGCCACAATGGTATTGAGGCGGTCGCTGTGACTTATGGTTATGGAACACCAGAGGAACTTAAGCAAGCACAACCTAAAGCAATGATTACGCAATTTTCTGAACTTTTGGAATACGTTGAAGATCAGGCAACACAAAAGAAAGTATCTTAAATATTAGTAAATTTTAATTTGAAGGTTTGGCTTTTGTCTAAAGCCAAACCTTTTTTATTTAAATACCGTGTTGTTGGCGGTATTGAACAAGTTCTTCAATCGTAATCACGGTTAAATGATGAGTTTGGGCATATGCCAAAACTTGAATACCTGATGCCATTGTGCCATCTGGGTTGGTTAGTTCACATAACACGCCAGCAGGTTTAAGCCCTGCTAGTCTTGCTAGATCAATTGTTCCCTCAGTATGACCTCGGCGAGTCAGTACTCCTCCACTACGTGCCCGTAAAGGAAAAACATGGCCCGGACGGTTAAGATCACTTGGAACAGCACCATCTTTAATTGCAGTTTGAATGGTAGTAACGCGGTCTTTGGCCGAAACACCAGTGGTAACACCTTGAGCTGCTTCAATGGTCACTGTAAAAGCGGTATGAAACTGGCTTGAGTTTTGAGAAACCATTGGGGGAAGTTCTAAATGATCTGCTAACTCTTCTGTAAGGCATAAACATACAATACCTGAGCCATCACGAATCATACGTGCCATGGTTTCAACAGTTAGAGTTTCGGCTGCGACAATTAAATCTGCTTCATTTTCGCGATCGAAGTCATCCATAACCAAGACAGGTTTGCCTTGACGGATATCTTCTAATGCTTGTTGAATACGTTGTTCAGCAGGAGAGAGGGCTGAGAAAAAAAGTTCTGGTTGAATTAAGCTAGACATAATGAAACGCTCTCGTAAAAATACGGTTGAACATTTCAGGACTGATGTAAAAACAGGCTGGCACTGAAATAAAACGAATTTATCCCAGTTCGTCGTCTTCTTTCATCCGGACTATACCGTCGGCTTTGGAGTCTCACCAAATCTGCTCAAATCATAAAATTTAAGCTCGTGGGCTTGTTAATTTATCAATAAAAATTAACTTTACCACCGGTGGGGAATTACACCCCGCCCTGAAGCGATGGGTTTTATTATAGCGCGCTGGATAAAATTGACTAGATGCTTTTGTAGAATGCTAAGTTTCTTTATGAATAAGTATTTTCACAAATGGAAATAGGCTTTTTAACAAGAGCTTACTTGTTGATATGAAAATGGAATGCTATGTTTTTTATAGAAAATTATAAATAAAATAGGTGTTTCATGCAGATAAGAGATGATTATCCCCTTAGGAATACTTTATTTATTCAGCATCTCCATATTTTTAGTTATGTATTTATGGCGGTCAGTATTCTTTATTTAATTGCTGCTAATTGGCTAATGCTTCCAGACAGCATCCAGCTAACCATCCCGCCACTTATATTACTTGTGACAGCATGGATCAGTATAAAAGATACTTTAAGTGAAGGAGTTAGGCAGACTTTACATGGTATTTGCGGCTTGATGGTAGGCTTAAGTTTGGCTGTAATCGGGCAGGTCTATCAAACTGGAGCAGACAGTTATTTACTTTTCCTGATTTGGACATTGCTGTTATTACCTTGGCTATATCGACCAAATATTGGAATCTTTGCTTTAATTTGTATTACTAGCCAACTTACACTTTTTTTATTTTTTAAGCAGACTTTTTGGTTAGAAAAGTTTCCTTATTTATATCTGTTTGCTTTAAATTTATTAAGCCTTATAGAGTTTTGGGTATGTATAAAGAAGTATCGTGCTTTACGTTTCGTCTTTATTGCTTGGTTTGCAGTCATTTCAATCATTGGAATGATCCAATATTTATCTGGTGAAGATATTCCTTATCTGATCTCGGCTTTCTTTTCAGGAATAATCGGTTTTTATTATTTCTTCAAAAAAGATAATCAATTATGTGCCAGCTTAATGGCCGCTGTTCTTGGCGTGACTGCAACAATATGGCTTGTAGATAGGATCAATGACTTATTTAAAGATTCAAATGAGTTCATTTTTTTATTCATTGCAGGCATTATTTTTATCTGGTTTGCACTGATTAGTTATTTTTTAATAAAAATTTTTCGTCAAAGTCGCTTTTATATAATTCCTTTAGCTGTTGGTGCTTGGCTTGCTGGACTGGCCCTTGCTGCTTTCACTCTCGTGTTCTGGGAGGCTGTTTCTTTAATTATAGGAGTTATTTTTGTTTGTATAGCTTCTATTTTATTGAAAAAATCTCAACACTACTTCATTCGGCAATTTGCCTATTGTTTATTCATAAGTGGTCAGACTGCTTTTTTGTTTCATCTAGAGTCTGAAACAGATCAGATGTTATGGGTGCTAATTGCACAGATTTTTATTCTCTGTATAAGTTATTTTTTTAAACCCCATTGGTTCTTTATTTTAATTCAAATGCTCGCTACTTATGGAATAGCATTTATTTACTTGTTACAAATGGATCATTCATTGTGGTCAGTAAACTCCACTCAGACTTATTTAAATTTAACCCTGCTCAGCTATTTTGTTTTTAGTTTTGTGTTCTTATCGAAGGCTAAATCGATAGTTCAATATGAGCGTAGTGTCTATTTATGTGTGCTTGCGGTAGTTGTGGTAGCTTCTTTCTTTGATACTTTTATGGGACTAGTTTTAGATAGTTCGAAAGATCAGGAGATATGGATTTTCTATTTATTACCTAGTCTTTGGTTGCTTTGCTTTAGTATTTTTTATTTGTATAAGCAGTTGCATGGAGTAGTGTTTTTCGCATTCTTACTTTTTGGTGTATTGCTCATTGCACTTGGCTATTTTGAAGTTTTCATTTTATTTATCATTTTAACATGGGCGATAAAAAAGAAAGATTATATTGTTTATGGTGTCACTCTAGCAGTATTTGTTTTAGTACTTTGGCAGCTTTATTACAACTTACAAATAACTTTTTTGGCAAAGAGTGCATCGATTTTGATTTCTGGTCTTGTTCTATGGGCTTTATATTGGTTGCTCCACCAAGAAAATCAACGCAATCTTATTGAAGGAGAAAAATAATGAAGAAATATTTTTCTCTTGTTTTGGCTATAGCTACCACATTATTTTTTGTGGGATTGATAGCGAAAAATGAATGGCATCTGGATCATAGTAAAAGTATTTTTATTGAGCTTAAGCCAGTTGATCCGCGTTCAATTTTACAAGGTGACTATATGGCACTGGCTTATGAGTTAAATTTACAATCTCTTAAAGCTCTTGCAGGAAGTGAGAGTGAGGCTCTAGATCAGGTAATTTTTAATCATTCTTCTGTTCCAGCAAAAGTTATTTTGGATTCACAAAATCGATTAGTTCGTACAATTTTAGATATTAACAATTCATTTGCTGGGCAAAGTTTAATTTTAAAAAATCCTGAAAATCGTTTACAGGCTTTATATCCCGCTTCACGAAGTTTCTTATTTGCCGAAGGTCTAGCTCAATGTTATGAGAAAGCAAAGTATGCTGAATTTAAGGTAAATACAAAAGGAGAGGCGATTCTGTTTGATTTGCGAGGAAAGGGGCTTCAACCATTAAATTGCAAACAGCAAAAGAACTGGTGGGAAGGAACTATTAAGGATTTATAAAATGATAAAAGCCCGTCAATGCGGGCTTTTTTTATTCTAAGAATAAATTAGGCAACTTGAACAGGAATACAATTCGCTGTGTGGTTGACTGTATTATTTGGGTTAGCATAGACCAAACGTGGTTTATGAATATTTGCTTCAGCTTCAGTAAAATCACCAAATGTAGCAATAATCACTAAATCACCTACATCTGCTTGATGTGCAGCGCCACCATTTACTGAAATAATTCCAGAGTTATCTTCACCACGAATCGCATAGGTCGTGAAGCGTTTGCCATTGGTTACATTCCAAACATGAATTTCTTCATATTCACGAATACCAGCTAAGTCCATCAATACGCCATCAATTGCACAAGAACCTTCATAGTGAAGTTCAGCATGGGTTACAACTGCGCGGTGAATTTTGCATTTTAATAAACGAGATAGCATGGCTAGCGTCTCCTGAGTAGACCTAATAGTAAGATCTTATGGTGAAATCTTTAGCTTTTGCTGTTGGCAAAGTGGCTGATGCGCATTTTGCTCCTAAAAAAGCAAGATAGCAAGCTTGATTGTTCAACAATTTAAGTTGGTTTATACGCATTAATTTGATTCATGGCCTGTGGAACTTGTCCTTGAACAAGTAATTTCACTTTAGAAAGGGCATGATCAATTGCTGCATCCATCAGACTTTGTTCACTACTTGGTGCTTTCCCAAGTACATGACCTGAAACTCGCTCTTTTGAGCCAGGATGTCCGATACCAATACGTAAACGATGAAAATTTGGACCAATATGAGGGACAATGTCACGTAAACCGTTATGACCACCATGTCCTCCGCCTGTTTTTAGACGAATTACACCAGGGTTCATATCAAGTTCATCATGAGCAATCAAAATTGCTTCAGGAGCAATTTGATAAAATTTTGCAAATGGAACTACACTTTGTCCAGAACGGTTCATAAATGTAGTGGGTAGAAGTAGACGGACATCGTGTCCTTCTATATTACCACGTCCGCTGATTCCGTGAAATTTCGGATCATTTTTTAATGTAATGCCATATTTATTAGCAAGCTGTTCAATGAACCAAAAGCCTGCATTATGGCGGGTCTGGGCATATTCTGAACCAGGATTGCCCAAACCAACAATTAGCGAAATATTTGACACTAATCTACGCCTTTCAACACTTATGCGCGTTTGAAGTCAGCGTGCATAGGAGTGTTTTTAGCTGGGTGACGTTGTAACGCTTGGATTTTAACGTTTTCAACTTTGTCGCCAACTTGGATTTCTATAACTTCTTCAAAGAAAGCATTGTTTTCTAAAGCTTTTACAAGCTGACGAAGTTCTAAAGTAATAGCTACAGGCTCAGCATTGCCACCATAAATGATAGCTGGAATTAATGCTTCGTGACGAAGGCGGCGGCTCGCACCTTTCCCTTGTTTGTCTTCAGCACGCGCTTGAGCGTTTAATACGAAGTTTGACATGAGTAAATCCTCATTAAAGTTAAATAGACTAAACTTGCGACCAGTTTAGTGATAGAAAACCCCAGCCAAGGCCAGGGTTTATAAAAGCTGCGGTATTATAAACTATCGAACATCGCACTGATAGATTCTTCGTTATTAATACGACGAATCGTTTCAGCAACCATGCTAGCAACAGAAACCTGACGGATTTTGCCCAAGGTTAATGCTTCTTCAGAAAGAGGAATAGTGTCAGTGACAACTAATTCATCAATAACTGAATTACGTAAGTTTTCAATAGCCTTGCCAGAAAGTACAGGGTGAGTTGCGTATGCAACTACACGGCGTGCACCAAATTGCTTAAGCGCATCAGCTGCTTTACACAATGTACCGGCAGTATCAACCATGTCATCTACGATAACGCAATCACGATCTTTTACGTCACCAATTAAATGCATAACTTGCGATTCATTGGCTTTTTGACGACGTTTATCAATAATTGCTAAATCGATGTCACCCATCTGTTTGGCAACGGCACGAGCACGTACTACGCCACCAACGTCAGGAGAAACCACCATAAGGTTATCATGCGATTGTTGACGTAAGTCAGCAAGCAAAGCAGGAGTACCATAGATGTTGTCGACTGGAATATCGAAGAAACCCTGAATTTGGTCAGCATGTAAGTCAATCATTACGACACGATCAATACCAACAGTGGTAAGCATGTCTGCAACAACTTTAGCTGTAATCGGCACACGTGCAGAACGTGGGCGACGGTCTTGGCGAGCATAACCAAAATACGGGATAACGGCTGTAATACGACCAGCACTTGCACGACGCAAAGCATCTGCCATAACCAAGATTTCCATAAGGTTATCATTGGTAGGGGCACAAGTAGGCTGAACGATAAATACGTCTTTACCACGAACATTTTCAGTAATTTCTACTGAAATTTCTCCATCAGAAAAGTGACCGACTGATGCAGCACCTAGAGGGATATGTAAGTGACTTACGACTTTTTGAGCGAACTGTGGATGAGCATTTCCACTAAAAACGACAAGATTGGGCATGAAGCACCCTTGGCGGTTGGTATGTAATTAAATAGATGGCAGGGGCGGCTGGATTCGAACCAACGGATGCCGAGATCAAAACCCGGTGCCTTACCACTTGGCGACGCCCCTAA